>CALZJV010000133.1 GCA_945787595.1 uncultured Desulfobacterales bacterium
ACCCATATCACCCCTCTCTCCGAGCTGTAGGCTCTTAGGCTCTACGAGCCGGAAGCCGGGGTGGACCAAAGCCGGGCCCTCTGGACCCGGATCTTTACTGAACTCGACGTTCACAAACTATATAGACGATTTAAACAAAAAAGACAATGGCGGGCACAGTAACAGAATCAGATATGAAAAGCCCGTGTGACGTCGTTTTAGAATGTTTTGTTAAACCCAACCTGCATAAACTGGAAAGAATAGCCACAAAGGCACCAAGGCACCAGGGCGGGCGCTTGGTATTTGCGAAAGTAATGGTGCCAGCCGGCATAACGTTTGATGTTGTTGCGGTAATCGTATTGTAGTTCCGGTTTAATTGCTTTATTGCCGGTTCGATCCATGAAATACTGGTCTATCGCAAGGTTTTGAGGAATGGTACAAACTGACCATCACGAAAAGGAGTCTTTCAATTGGGCGATCTCGGCTCTTAATCTGGCATTTTCAGACTCGAGATCGGCCAATTTCTGTCTTAAAGGCCCAAGTACATTTTCCAGTTCTTTTTGCGTCCATCGCTCCTGAATGTGCTTGCGGCAGTTAACATCCCAGGCCTGCAGATGAAATACCAATGCACGCTCTACCGTGGCCTCATAAGCGGGATCCACCAATCGCGCCAGAAGTTGCGGATCGTCTTCAATAAATTCCGCCTGCCCCCAGAGTTTGATGCGGGTTCGGGTGGGGTAGTCTATAAAGAACATGAACGCCTGGTTGTTTTCGCTCAGATTGCCAAGCGAGATATATTGACGGTTGCCTGCAAAATCAGCGAATGCAAGGGTTTTTGGATCAAAGACCTTTACGAAACCATCGGGTCCCCCGCGATATTGAATATAGGGGCGGCCGTTGCTGCTCGCCGTGCCGAAATAGAAAAAGTCCCGCTGGGCCAGGAAGTTTGTAAGGAATTCATCTACGGTATCCTTCCAACCGCCGCCACGTTCCATGGTTTCATAAATCTTGCGTGAACCTCTCTGCCGCTGCGCCTGCTTGACCGCCTCAGTAAAGGCGATATCACTGACTGACTTTTTTTGCATTTCTCCTCCTTTGTTTTATTAATTGCAGACGGCCTGCCTGCGGCAGGCCGTCCGCTTGAATTTAGAACTATTGGGGCACCTCCCTTTTTATCACCAACATAATAAGATTAAGACGGTTATAAGATAATGCCGGATTGTCACTTGTCAAATATTATTTTGATGGTTATAATAGACGCATCATGAAGGTAGCAGCGATGTTTAATTTTGAAAGCAATTCCAAATGTTTGGATTTTTTAAACACCGAGGTGGTGGAAAAAAATCGGGTTGTGGATCAAATCACTGACTATGATGGTCTGATTAAGTGGCTGCACGAGGCCCGGTTTTTAACCGAATTCCAAGCAGCCATGGTGTACCAGAAGTGGACTGAAACCCCGGCAGGAGAGGAAATCCTTCTTGCGGCCAAGGATCTGAGGGGGTTAATACGAGAAGTCGGCGAAAAGATAGTCGACGGTCAAAAACTGCCGCTGCCAATCATGGATGAGATTAACCGTCTACTGCGGCGCCGAAAGGGCTATACGCAATTGATGCAGGATGAAAACGTATTTTGGCTGCAACGCCAGATCGATTTGGAAGAAGAACCCTTGAACCTAATCATACCCATTGTCGAATCTCTCTGCCGTCTCCTTACCGAAGGCGACCCTTCCCGTCTCAGGCGCTGCGAGAACCCGGACTGCATTCACTATTTTTACGATATCAGCAAAAACCGCACACGCCGCTGGTGCAGTATGCGCCTCTGCGGCAATCGCATAAAGGCGGCGGCCCATTACCGCCGGCGCAAGGAAAAGGACAACCGTCGATATGAACGAACCGGCGCAGATCAAACCCGAACATGAGTATTATATGAACATTTGTCTGGAACTGGCGGCCCAAGCGAGGGCCGATGGCAATTTGGGTATCGGTGCTCTGGTGGTCAAGGAGACAACCGTCATCGCCCGGGCACATGAAGAATTGCCTACCTCGTGGGATGTCGCGGCCCACGCCGAGCTACTTGCTATTCGCCGGGCCTGCCAACAATTGCAACTACGCAATTTAAGCGGGTGCACACTGTACACGACCGCCGAGCCGTGCTGGATGTGCGCCTATGCGATCCGAGAAACCGGTTTGGGGGGTATTGTCATTGGGGCTACTACCCCGGAAGTGGGGGCCCTCAGCTCCAAATACCCGATTCTTACCGATTCCGCTATCGCCGGATGGCCATCGCCACCCTGGGTTGTTGTCGGTGTCCTCGAAGCACAGTGCATTACCGAGCGGCATTGAGCAATTTCTGCATAAAAACCGAACAAAAGAGAACTTATGTGGTGTCTGTTCAGCACGTGTTGAAATCAATTGAACAACTGACAGGAAAAGGGAATAAGATCTGTGAAATATTATGTCAAATTCAAGGTCTTAATTAAAGAACTTGGTATCTAACTTCCCTTCATCCCGCCAGCAGAACGCTTGACAGAAAGACGTTCAAAGGCCAACTTTTTTATTATGAAAATTCTGCTGATATATCCGTATTTTCTCGAAACCCGGGTGCATACCCCCGAAGATGTGCGTGCCGTGCCGCTGGGGGTTTATTATGTGGCATCCGTTTTAAAGGAAAATCAATATGATGTGGAGATTTTAAACTGGCACAGCATCAATACGGTCCCCCATAAAATCAGGGAAGTGCTGGCCTTAGAAAAGCCCGATGTCATCGGCTTTTCCATCCTGCATGCCAACCGCTGGGGCGGCATCGAAATTGCCAGGATCGCCAAACGGATTGATCCCCGGGTTACCATTGTATTTGGCGGTATTGGGGCCACCTTTTTATGGAACCATTTTCTAACCCATTTTCGCGAAGTTGATTATGTGGTGATCGGCGAGGGGGAGTACACGTTTTTAAATTTAATCAGATATCTAGAGTCTGATCGTTCCCAGGCGATTGAAACCATAAATGGGATTGCGTTCCGACAAGACGACCAGGCAATCAGAACCGAAGAAGCCGAAGCTATCGGCTGCCTTGATGATTTGCCCGTTCCAGCCAAATATTTTTCATTTCAGCATCTGTCATTGACCCGGGGATGCGCCGGCAAGTGCAATTTCTGTGGATCTCCCCAATTCTGGGGAAGCAATGTCCGGTATCACTCAGTTAATTACTTTGTTGATCAAATCGAGCGCTTATATCGAAAAGGCTCCCGTTTTTTTTATTTTTCAGATGACACGTTTACGGTCAACAAGAAACGGGTGATTGATATATGTAAAAAAATCATTGAAAAAAAGCTGGATATCACATGGAACGCCATATCCCGAGTGGATTATGTCAGCGAAGAGATCCTTTACTGGATGAGAAAAGCCGGCTGTATTCAGATTAGCTACGGAGTTGAAAGCGGTTCGGAAAAAATAAGAAAATTCCTTCAAAAAAAGATCACCAATGCTAAGATCCAAAATGCCTTTTCCTTAACCCAACACTACGGTATTATGGCCCGCGCCTACTTCATTTACGGCTGTCCACAGGAAAGTCGAAAAACCATAGACGAAACTATTGCGTTGATCGAAGCCATCAAACCACTGAGCGCCATTTTCTATATTCTCGATATTTTCCCGGGAACCCGGCTTTACGAGGACTTCAAGCAACGTCTGAAGACTACCGATGATATCTGGTTAAACCGGACGGAAGATATCATGTATTTTGAGACCGATCCCAAATTAACCCGGGAAATGATCCTCGAGTTCGGCCATAGGCTCAGAGCGGGCTTTCACAAAAAGCTGCCCGGATTTGTTGAAGCCTTGCAGTTGGTTGACCGAGAAGACCTCAATCCTTTGCACTCAAGTTTTTGTTCCAGGCTTGCCATGACCTTCGATCATGGCGATTATAGCCGAATTGATGCCATAAAGCATAAAGACAGCATCGCTGAAAAATTGTACCGGCGCGCATTAACGTATTATCCCAATACCAGGGCGTATCTGGGACTCGGCATTTTGAGCCAGAAAAGGGGCACTTACCGGAAATCCTGCCATATTCTGTCCCAGGGGCTATCCCATTTTCCGAAGGACCCCCAGCTTAACATCTGTATGGGGATCAGCCTGATGAACCTGGGAGAATTTGAGCAAGCCTTGACCCATTTCCTTGGATTTCAGGATGTAAAAGAAGCGGTGCATTTTGCGGCAGAGTGTTACAAGGCCCTGGGGATAGAGAACCCGAATAACAACTAAAGGCCTAAATTGAGCACGAACAGAGGCAGGTTATGACTGCATTACCGCAAAAAACCGGAACATTAACGAGTGCCGACGGTGTGAAGATCTTTTATCGGTATTATCCGGCAGAATCTGAACGTGCCCGCTCTTCCTTACAATTTTTTAAAGCACTGGACCTTGATGACAAAACCCTGCATGTCTATGATGGACTGTATCACGAGATTTACAATGAAGGTAAGGATCAGCGAAGACAAGTGCTCAAGGATCTGGAAGATTGGTTGGAGATACATATCATTCCAAAACCTTAAACTCAATCGGTGCTTTTAAAGGCGGTTGGATGGCGACAGGGCCGACGATCTTTTTTTCAGCGGGAATTTCATGACCCCACCAATTATTGGCGGCTTGCACCCGGCCGCCGCCGTCGAGAACTTTGATCTCCCAGCCGCCATTGTTCAGTATATTATTCTGCGCGATTCGGACCTGGCTGTTTTCCAGTAAAATCCCTCCGGAACTGTTTTCTGTAATAATGGAATCCTTTATTAAAAGCTGAGTCTTGTGGGCCGCGATCCCTGATTTTGTCGATGTTCGAATAAGACTGTTTAAAATCTCAGCTTTGCAATTTTCCATCACGAGGCCCCAGGCATTATCTTGAAACCGGCTGTTTTGAATGGAGATAATTGAATGAGATGCTCTGAAACCAATTTCTGCATTTGATATCGTGCAAAAGCTGATTTTATTATCGGATTGGCTGCGGTCTAAAATGATACCTTTCCAGCTTGTCCTGTTCAGACTGGACAAACGAACCGGATCGTCTCTAGTCCCTAAAATTTGTACTTCACCCTTCACAATCATTCCAAGGCTATTGAACCATATCACAGTTCCCGCATTTATTGTGAGCTTGGCATCGGGTTTAACTACCAACGCATCCTTGACAAGATATGGGCTTTTGTCGATATTCAAAACATAATCGGTGGTTATGACGGCCGGCAGCACAGTCGGTTTGCCGATCCTGACTGGACCCAGGGTACCCATCCATTGGCTGCCGACACCTGATTCTGCCCTGAGATATCCAACCATTCGGCCATGGGGCAATCGATCCCCGGATTTTATGCGATAGGCGCCGATATAGACACCCGGCCGTTTCTCTTTCATGGGGAGGCTCTCGATGAGCGGAGGAACGCTCCAACTGGCGACTTGGTTTTCTTTGCCGATCATTGCCACTTTAAGGTATTCTCCTGGTTGAAGCAGTTTACCGGCACCGTTATGAACCAGGGCTTGAATTTTAGGCGGCGCCTCGCTGACCGCGGGCGGGTTCGGAATTGTCGCCACCATCTGCATGCACAACTCGGCGGCAGCTTTCATGTGAGAGGCCTGGTGATGACTGATAGCGGTTTTGACGACAGCCGTTGCCAACCCGATGGGGCTTATGGGCAACTCCCCTTCCTCTATATGGATGGTGTGTTCGAGCTGCCACAAAACCTGACCGGAGTCGCATCGAACCATTCGTGCTTTGAGTCCGGCCTGATTGTCGGAATATAATAAGGCATATGTTTTACCCAGACTGAGAACCTCACCGTAAATAACGGCATCCACTCCCAGCAACTGGCCCAGCTTTTGGGGCGAAATATCTTCCCCGGCGGCTATTTCGGCATATAGATGATTGATTTTCAGATTATCGTCGATGACAAAAGGCTCAAGGTCCCGGTAGTTCAATGAACTGAAAAAATTATAAAACATCTTGCGGACAAGATCACCGGCTTCAGGATTGGCTGTTTGGTTATTAAAGGGTAAAATAGCGATTTTGGTTGGAAGCCGATCTTCTTCAAGTACGGCCGGGGCAGGCGGAGGTTGGAGTATCCGAAGCATACAGGATGTGCTCCCCGTGATGATAAAGAGGCCTAACAATACTGCGATAATTACGTTTTTCATTCAAACCTTGAATCACCAGGGCTTCTCGGAGTCGACTTCATCCTGCTGGTCTTCGAAGAGGTATTTCATGATCCAGGTACTTTCGGTTCCCGACTCTTCCAACAGCCGCTTGATTTCTTCCTTCTTTTCTGTCTGCTCAATGCTGTTTTTCTTTTTTCCCCTCATCCTTTTTTCTGATAAAGTTTTAACAGACCCGGCTTTTTGGTCCAACCCCCTGGCCTCTGCCAATTTTTCCCGGCAAATTATCATTTTATGATTTATTTCTTTGGTCTCGGTATCGATCAAATAATAGCGTTCAAAATAAGATAGAGCCCGGGGCCAATTTCCTTGTAAAAAATACTTTTCACCTTTTTCGCGGTAAAAAGACTTCATCTGGTCGATGCGTTTAAGCGCCAGCCCATTTTTGGGTTCCAGTGTCAGGGCAGCTTGATAGAGAAGATAGGCATTTTGATTCACCGGTTTGAGATAACGCTGAGCTCGAAAATGGGTCTCAGCCTCTTTTAAAAGCTGTGCCAATGTTTGATCTTTACGAGGCCGTTTCTGGTGAGCCAACCAAATCCGCCCTATGGCCTTGTGCGCTTCTTCGAAATATATGCTGTCTTCTTTAATGGCTGCATATTGCCTTAGTGCCGGTTGGAAGTCCTTGGCCAATTCTAGCCGTTGCGCCAGGGTTAAACGATAATAATCCAGCCGATCCCAGATAACTTCTGATTCCTTGCCGGCACCGTGCTCCGCCAGGTAGTTCTTTAAATAGTCAATCACCGCATGGAGGTCATCAGTTTGAGCCATTTGCTGAATAATGGCCAGGGTCGATTCAGTCAGGAGTTCCCTCGCCTGGTCCCTGTGCTCCGGAGATAGATTCAGGTCTAATAGATGATTAAGGGAATTTTGTGCCGATAGGTATTTTCCCAATTTTATCTGTTTGGAAACGGCGGATAGGGCCCAGTTGACCTTTAAAGGCGTATATGCCTGAAAATATAATAAATATCCCAATAAAACAATCAATATAGAAACCGCAAACCACATACCCCATCTCGAATTTTTAGCCTGGGAGAGCATTTTGGTATCCAGTTTTTTTTCATCCCGGGCTCGGTCTGAAATAAACGCCAGCGTCGCGGAACCGATCCTTATCTGATCTCCGGTGTAAAGTCGTTTTTCGGTTACCGGTTTATCATTTAATAACAGCGGATTCGTTGTGCTAACATTTCTAAGGACAAATCCATCTTGCCGGTTTTCAATCACACCGTGCTTACGGGAGACCAAAGGATCAAGCAGATTGAGATCCGCTTCCACTGAGCGTCCGATGACAAGTTTTGTTTCGTTGAGCGGGTAGATTTTGCTTTCGCCCGAGGCTGTTGTACAGACCAGCCGAGGCCCGATCACTTTTTCCTCTGTCCGGGTCATGACCATGGTTTTTGCTTCCCGGGGAACGTCTGCGGAAACCGCGCTCGTTCTATTTTCTTCCTGATTTATTTCTGTCATGGTCTCTACCTGAAGATGGTTTGATTTAGATGGATCAGCACAACGATATAGGGTTCTTATCGGCATTTTTGGGCTGAGCTTTAATGATTATTTCCCTGTAATATATTCCAAGAATTCAAGGGATTCGAGAATTAGAAATTCGAAGGTTTGGGACCGATGTGGACTCAGGAATGGGGAGGTTTTTTGACTTAATCTTTAAATTACTGTAATTTTTATAAATTCGTCTCAAATCGAGCATTATATTATTTCATATAAAACGATTACGCTAAGCGATTTTATCCTTAGTTCCGCCCCAGGCGGATCATTCTTTGCTAGATATTCGATATATAAATACCCATCAGATTATCAATACTGCACTATGATATCATCGATTCTCAGGACTCTCAGGGCCTCGGTCGCCGTCATCTACCAGGGCCATATCCCGGCGAGATACTCTAAACTTGGCCACAGATCCTCTTCCTGGTGGGGTTCGAGGGTAATTATAGGCGACGAAATATTATTTGATTTCAAATAGTTGAATAAGAGTTCAAAATCAATGTTTCCTAGCCCGATTGCCAGATGTTCATCATTGTTGCCGTGGTTGTCATGGAGATGAAGTTGTCTGATATACGGGCCTAACGACTCCAGCCAGGTCTTAAGTCCGGAGTTTCCGAATGCGGATAAATGGCCACAGTCAAGGCAAAAGCCGACATTGTGGTCTTTAAGGCGATCAAGGAGGACGCGCATATCCTGCGGATCCTCCTCATACACATTTTCCAGCATTAATCCGGTTCCCGTCTCTGCTAAACCGTTTGCGAGCCATGACCAGGTTTCCAGGCTATTTTCTATCCATTGTGCCTTGAAATAGCCATAGCGTTTCCAATCATAACCCGCATGGCAGACGACGGTTTTGGGTTTGAAGACGGGCACCAGTTTCAGTAGCTGTTTGAAGCGATTTCGGGTCAGGGCCAGTACTGCCGGATCGGTGGATCCGGCAGACAGATCGATGAACGGGCCGTGAAGGGTTACGGAAAGCGCGTGATCATGCAATATTTTGCCGATGCGTTTGAAATCTGCAAAGTTAAAACGTTCCAGGGCCGCTGCATCGATTCCGATTTCCGGATTTAAAGCATATTTAAGAAATCGGTCCAGATAGTTATCATAGAGCATTCTAAAGGGAACGTTGACCTGGACTTTACGTTTGATATTATGCGCTGTTTGATCCATCTTTTTTAAGGCGGAAGACACACGCCGCCGCCTCCTTTCTAAAACTTCTTTATGAATGTTTCCAATTATAAGAGACGTAATGCATTCGGCCTGGGGTCAATTCCGGTTAAAATCGCTCAACCCTGGTTTGACAGCTGTTTGTCCGGCATCAAGGGGAATGGTCAAGTGATATACACCATAGTCCAACTTGGCCGTGACCGATGTTTCTCCCTTCTCGAAGACCTTCATCATGCCCATGTTTGAGGCCAAGACGTCGGCCGTTAGTCCCTGGATTCCCCGATCTTTGGCCAGCCGGATAAGCATTCTATACAAATATGTTGCAATGCCCATGCCCTGGTACTGTTCATCCACCACAAATGCAACATCTGCCAGAGGGCGCTTCTGATCCTTTATAAATCTGGCTTCCGCAATGATATGGCCCTGACCAGGCTCTCCCACGACACCGACTATAGACATTGCCCGGCTGAAATCAATATTGACATAGCCCTGCATCTTTGAATGGGGCATTGTCTTGATGGGGGCAAAATACCGGTAATAAACCGATTTGTCGGAGAACCGGTAAAAAAGGCGGCGCATTTCTTCCTCGTCGGAAGGTTTAATGGCCCGGAAGCGCACCTTCAGGTCGTCCTTGAAGGTATGCTGGAAGTTGATCTCTGCCGGATAGAGGTGGGCGGATTCTGCCAGGAAAATTTGGTCCGGATAAATGATCCTTTCCTTCTTTGCCTGATGCACAAGGTTTAAGCGGTCATCCGGGTGTGCGATTTCAATTAAAGCCTGGGCGCGTTCCCGTAAGGTGCGTCCGCTCAGGCTGGCAACGCCGTATTCGGTAATGACCATATCCACTGTTTCGCGAAGGCTCAATTGATTGGGAAAATCCTCAACGGAAATCAGGATATTCGGTTTGCGGTCTCGATTCCGGCTCGGCAAGCCAAAGATGGTCATTCCTCCTTGGGACAGCTCGGCTCCGTGAAAAAGGTCAATAATGTCACCTGGTCCGGCGGTCACGTTGCCTTTGCCAAAATGCAGGGCAATGCGGCTTGAAAGGTCCACCTTGCGTGCCGGCAGCACGGCGACAAATCCGGGATTCTGGCCGATCTGAGCCGGGGTAAACACTTTGTCGATACCCTGGAATTCCACCAGAGGGTTGCGATTCAGCCAGGCCATCAAATCCGGGGTGCCAAATGCATAGGAGGTTAGTGATTTACCTCTGAAAATTTCCTTGTGCCGGTTGGTAACGGCACCGCTTTTGACGATATCCATTAACGCATCCGTGAAAAAAGGCGTGTGGATACCAAGGTTTTGTTTACGTACCAAATGCCGGCTCAACGCTTCGAACAAAGGGCCCGGGGAAAAGGCAAGACAAGAGCCGTCTTCAATAACGGATGCTACGTTGGCTGCCACCTGGTCAAAGATATCGTCCACCGGCCAGCGGCAAAAATAGATCGGCTTTTCGGTGGAACGGACAAGATAATCAAAATCCGATACATGAACAAATGTATCACCGAAAGTCCTCGGAATATCGAAGTTGATTTCACCGACGACCAAAGAAGCCTGTTCCATTGCCTGGCGTGAAACATCGACTGCTACCCCCAGGCTGCAATATCCGGCTTCGTCGGGAGGTGTAATCTGGATAAACGCCACATCAATCCGGATTCTTCCAGATTCTATATATTTGGGAATTCTGGAAAAACTGCTCGGGATCAAATCCACCTGTCCTGCTGTGATGGCCTCGCCGGCTACCCAGCCTGAAAAAAACGTTTTCAGTCGGTATGCATTGGTGTTTAACGCTTCCACGGATATGGCATCTCCAAGACTCACCAGTTGGATCAATTCGAGATCCTTGAGATGGGCCGAATCGGTAGACATCAGGTGTCTAACCAGCGTTCTGGGCTCACCCACACCGGTACCAAGGAAGATACTCATCCCGGGTTCAAGCTTCTTTATTACCTGCACCGGATTAACGATTAAATTTTCCCATTCCGATTTACGTTCATTTCGCATGCTTCACCTCACCTAAACCCCGGAACATACTTGCGCCGAATTTATCGGTGTTGTATAGATCTTTGGATATCATGAACTAAACGTTTTATTGTTAGGTAAATTTAGCGGTTCTGGGGATTTTTACCACGAAAACACCAAAATAGGTTCAGAGGTTCAGAGTTCAACGTTCCGGGTTGAGAATGTGCAATCAGTTCATATCAAGAAGATCCTATACTATTCCTTGTTAAAAAGCCGTTTCACCCAACTGGTTATGGTGGTTATTCCGGATTTTGATCAATATTATGAGCAATTTCTATCGATTGTAAACTATGAACCTTGAATCCTGGACCTGAAACCTATGATTTTCGACATTAAATTATCATCGAGTTGCTGCCCTTCAGAAGCCATTTTTCCCGAGCAAAGTCTCGGAAAAAGCTTATTGGCTTAGTGGTCGAACTGTTACGACTCAATAATTAGCATTTCCTGCAGATTTACAAGTTGGGATTGTATGATAACAGAACTTCCCAAGATTTTCGAAAAAGTGCTGATTAACTGCATTGATTTTTTCTTTGGGATTTGGCCGCAACCATTTCCAGGCCATGACCGGTTAAAGAAATGCAAAATAGTATCTCATCGCGGCGAGCACGACAACAACAGGATTTTTGAAAATACCATCGAAGCCTTCGACCTGGCTTTTGAGAAAGGAATATGGGGGATTGAATTTGACGTCCGCTGGACAAAGGACCTTCACCCAGTGGTAATTCATGATCCGGACCTCAGGCGGGTATTCGGCACTGATTTATCTATCGGCGAAGTGACCCAAGAGGAGTTGAAATTACGATGTCCGGCGGTTCCATCACTTGCGGAGGTGATCGGAAAATATGGCAAAAAGCTGCATTTTATGATCGAAATAAAAGCTGAAACCTATCCGGATCCCAAACGACAGAATGCTATTTTCAAGGATTGTTTTTTTTCCCTTGAACCCCTAATGGACTATCATTTGATGTCCCTGACGCCCCAAATGTTCGATCTGATCACCTTCGTGCCGGCTTCCACTCTAATCCCCATTTCAACACTGAATATCGCCCAACTCAGTGAGTTGGCATTGGAAAAGGATTACGGCGGCATAGCCGGGCACTATCTCCTTTTAAATAATACAAAGTTAGCGAAGCACCGTAAAAAGGGACAACGTGTGGGCACCGGATATCCCGCATCAAAAAATTGCCTGTTCCGTGAAATCAACCGGGGTGTTGAATGGGTTTTTTCCAATAATGCCGGAGAACTGCAGGGGATCGCAAATAGATTCGCCAAGTTAAATACGTTGTGAGAAATTGTGATTAAAATTTTCCGTTCAATTGGGGTCTATCCTAATATCGGTGCACTCATCATTCACATTGCCAGCAGTGATTCTGCAAATTCATCAATGGTCGCGACTTGATATCCTAAATTTTCGCGCAGGTTTTTGACAGAATCATCGATGAAGGCATAGGCCGGTTTTCTGAACCGATCCATGATCTGTGTCATGTTTTCAATTTTGGTGGTGCCATTATCCCCTGAATAGACATTATCATCGCTGATCTTGAGGCCGAAATGGTTGCTGAGAGTGATGGTTGCTTCACGATTTTTGTTTGTCAGCAAGACGAGGTTTTCGGGCGGATTTGCAATCATGATACCCCAGAGGGGTTGAACCGGCGCATTGAGTGCTATCCACGCTTCGAGATCTTTAGTTTTAAATCGGTTGCGCATTTCAAAGAATCGGGATGTTCGTGCGGCAACCGGTTCATCTATCTGTTGTATGATTTCGTTGTATTCTCTGGCAGTCAACAGTTTGTCAGGGTCGGATTCTCCGATTTCAAGGCACCATTTCATGAGTACGGGTGCATCGCCGATTGGCTGGACATGAAACCGGTTTCGTAGGAACGACCCAAGGACAGCCGGGGGGATCTGATTCAGCCGGGTAGCGATTTCGGGATTTAGTGTATTGTAGGCTGTTACTGCGACCTCTTGCACGGAGTCCAATAATACACCGTCAAAGTCAAATATTAGCATGGAATTCATCATTAAAAATATGATCCTTTTGTTTTCGTTAGGCCAACACTCCATGACTTTTCGGGTTATATTTCAGTGCCCATAAGGGTGGTACCACTCATATCGGGGATATCGAGTGTCCAGGTATCCAGCGACTGGATGCCGGGCGTGCCGGCCTGCCCCCTTTGTCTATCAGGTAAAGTAAGTTGTCCCAGCAGGGGATCTGCATCGGGTTGAATCCCTGACAGTCATAGTCGTTCATCGGATCAATCATATCCGAATGCCTGGCCAGATACAAGAGCAGCATGCCGAAACACCAGGGCAAGCGTATTTGGAAATAAGATGGTCGGGGGATGAAAATATTTTCTGGAAGAAAATATTTTCATCCCCCGATACATTCCAAATGCGTTCCCCCCAGCCGAAATACCGCTGCGCTCCCTGGTTGGGGTTCAGTGCACCCCAATTGACACCGCTCTTGATCATGTTCGGAACTTTATGGCAGACATGACAGCGTAGCAGGTTGATTCTATCGCCAAGTTTATTTTCATACCAATCAGTTCCTTGTCGAAATTATTATTGCCGAATTCATAATCTGATGACTATATTAGAATTGATCTGATTAAATTAAATATCAATACCGAAAAAGGAGGACACGCCATGCCAGATGTTGATGAATTGAAAGAAGGGAAAAAGTACTACACGGATACTCCTCAAAAAACGGAAGGGTTCTTTCTGAAAGGATCCAATTCTTTGGATTGGGGCATGAAAAATCGGCTCGGCCGCATCTTCAACCCCAAATCTGGGCGGACCGTCATGCTCGCCATCGATCATGGCTATTTTCAAGGACCCACCACCGGCTTGGAAAGGATCGACCTCAATATAATGCCCCTGGTGCCGTATGCGGACACCCTGATGCTGACACGGGGTATCCTCAGAACGATTGTGTCTCCATCGATTTCCCAATCGATCGTCATGCGGGTATCGGGCGGGACCAGCATCCTGAAAGAGCTTTCCAATGAAGAAATTGCGGTAGATATTGAGGATTCGATTCGGATGAACGTTTGTGCCATGGCTGTGCAGGTATTCATTGGCGGTGAATATGAACGGCAGTCTATTATCAATATGACCAAAATGGTGGATCAGGGAACTCGTTACGGTATTCCGACGCTGGCGGTAACCGCTGTCGGCAAAGACATGGCCCGGGATGCTCGTTATTTTCGTTTGGCAACCCGCATCTGTGCCGAACTTGGCGCTCATTACGTTAAATCATATTACATTGAAGAAGGATTTGAGACGGTTACGGCTTCCTGTCCGGTGCCCATCGTCATGGCAGGCGGTAAAAAGATTCCGGAAAAGGATGCACTGACCATGGCCTACAACGCGGTTCAGCAGGGAGCTTCCGGTGTCGACATGGGCCGCAATATCTTTCAGTCTGAATCACCGGTCGCCATGATCCAGGCGGTAAAAGCCATTGTCCACGAAAACGAGACACCGGAAAAAGCGTTCGACTTCTACAACACCTTAAAGCAGGCGCAATAGAAGACAGGTCAATAAGGAGAGAACCATGACTGCGATAGGTTTTAATCAGTACTTACCGGTTGAAGATCCGGCAGTATGATCGATATATTTATCGCATCCAGCGCAAGGGAACATTTATATCCGAGCGCAAGGAAGAACAGGATTATGTTGGATCCAATATCGGTTTTTCCGGCGAAATGATCGGTAAAGGCCGCAAGGTGATGACTAAAATCCTTGAGCAGATCATGGCTCAGCCGAGCAAACGAGAGCAGAGGTTGCTTCGTCTCATCAGCCCTCAAAATGTTGGGGTAAAGTAAGCTAGTTGTCTGCTAAATACTTCGCCTGCTCCTTTCCTTTTTCCTCATCGACGAAGTAAAAAAGAACCACGCCGATAATAAAGAGAATTAGAATCGAGCCAATACTCCAGCGGGATGCAACCTGCCCGATGGATATCAATTGCTCGGCGGTAGGGGAGGGCGGCATTAGCATTCGCCGCACGACTAAACCGACAATACCCATCAGGGCCGGTCCGATGATGGCGGCGAACTTGCCCAGCATGTTATAAAACCCATAGTATTCCGCCGCTTGATTTTTGGGGATTAAACGCGAGTAGTAGGACCGGCTGAGGGCCTGGATGCCTCCCTGGACCAAACCGATGCAGGCGGCCAGAACGTAAAACTCTTCCTTGCGCGTCATCATGGTGCCCCAAATCGTGATGCCCATGTAAATACCGATGGCCAGATAAATTGCCTTACGAACGCCCCAGCGTTCTCCCAGTTTGCCAAACACCAGGGTGGCCGGAAAGCCCACAAATTGGACCAGCAAAAGCGCCACTATTAAAGCCTCGGACTCAAATCCCAGCGACAGGCCGTAGTCGACGGCCATGCGGATAATGGTGTCGACGCCGTCTATGTAAAACCAGTATGCCAGCAGGAATATAAATACGGTTTTTAAATGGCGAACTTTTTTGAATGTATTGATCAGTTGCTTAATACCGGCCGTGACGATACTTTCCCCACTTTTTACTTTTGCGGCCGATTTATCTTCGGGCACCCATACAATCGTAAATAGGGTAAACAGTCCCCACCAAAACGCCACGGACAGAAAGGAAATCCGCACGGCGGCGGCGGCGTCCGGCAGCCCGAATTTTTGCGGCATCAGGGTCATCAGCACGTTGATGAGAAAGAGCAGGCCGCCTCCCAGGTAACCCATCGAGAAACCTAAACTGGAAATATAATCGATTTTATCTTCAGCGGTGATACCCGGTAAAAGAGCGTCATAAAACACATTGGCCCCGGAAAATCCGATAACTCCCATGACATAAACGAAAATGGCCATGGCCCATTGACCTTTGTGAATCAGGAATAAACCGGCGGTCATCAAGACCCCCAGGTATGCAAAAAAGAGCAGAAATTTTTTCTTAGCCGAGCCTTTATCGGCAACGGCTCCTAAAAACGGTGCCATGAGGGCCACAAATAAACTGGCAAGTGAATTGCCGAAACCCAGCTGGGCCGTGCTCATGTTGACGTCGACGCCGTAACTCCAATACTGCTTGAAGAAGATCGGGAAAAAACCGGCCATGACGGTGGTGGCAAAGGCGGAATTGGCCCAATCATACATCACCCAACCCCAAACCGCTTTCTTGTTAGATTCCAAGGCGATACCTCCTGAAATTGACTATTTTCGATTGACGATTGACTAATGAAGGAATTCTATCGATTTTAAGGGTGTAAAATGACGGAGCGAATAGGCCCTTATCAGGGTTATTCTGACAACATGTTGTAAGAAAATGATGGTTTCAGGTGTCAGTGTTCGGGTTTCAGTAATAAAAAATTTCAAATGACAAAACACAAATACCAAATGGTTCGACAAGCTCACCACCTCACCACCCTGAGCAAAGTCGAAGGGCAAATCACAATGACCGACATTCAAAATTACAAACAATTGGCGTTTGATCTTATTTGAGATTTGGATATTGAGATTTGGAATTTATTTGTAATTTGGTGCTTGTAATTTGTTATTTCCGGTTTATCCGGGTTTAGGCCCTTTTGAGCGACAATTATTCTTTTTTGGCAGTTTGTTCGGCTTAGGGTCTTAGTG
>CALZJV010000134.1:0-628 GCA_945787595.1 uncultured Desulfobacterales bacterium
AGGCCTCGGAGAGTGCGACATGACGGATTTTCACTGTTCACTGCAGGAGATCCCAATAATGTCTTATCTTCCAGATTCATACAGCGTTCGGTCTGGGCCGGGGGTGTCGGGTGTCAGGAAAAGCAGATGCCGAATGCTGAAACCTGAACACTGAAACCCGCAAAACATTTCGAAGTACACGCGCTGGGTCATATCATTTAAAAAAATTCCATCCCGCCCTCGCAAGGCAGCGGCGGGATGGAAATAAGAAAACGGGTTCCGGGAAGCGTGTGGCCTCCTCTGCACAGTGAGGGCCTCGGAAATAATTAAATTCACAGTCTTACTTGTCTTTTGGCCCCTCTTCGGCGTTGCGCCAAAAGTCACATATAGACAATATGCTCCCATTGGCGCGCCTTGAAGACGAACCAACATCCGGCGCAATTTTTGTGTATTTATTTATATCCGCGACCCTTACTGGCCCCAGTCTTCCTCCTCCTGGGGTGCTTCCTGGAGGCTGTCTTTGCCGGTCACTTCGAGTTCGGACCCGCAATCATCGCAGGCAATGATTTCCCCTTCTTCGGTATCGGCAGCCAGGGCAATATCGGCTCCACAAACAGGACATTCCGCCATAATTCACCTCCGTATTTTT
>CALZJV010000134.1:639-12888 GCA_945787595.1 uncultured Desulfobacterales bacterium
TCATCGCAGGCAATGATTTCCCCTTCTTCGGTATCGGCAGCCAGGGCAATATCGGCTCCACAAACAGGACATTCCGCCATAATTCACCTCCGTATTTTTTAATATCGCTGAAAAGCGCTAATAAAAAAAACGGTATAATAAGGTAATGCGGCTATATTGTCAAAGGTTCAATTGGAATTTTTTATTATGGAAAATTTGAGGGAGAAAAATTTTATTGCATTTAGATACGAGCTATCCGGGATTTTTTAACCCTGAACGTTGAACCCGACTCGGCTGAGCTCGTCGCAGGCTGAACCCCCCACCCTAACTCTTAGTTACGTTTCTTTGCGACGCTGCTCCTCGCTGCGGATTTCCCGCCGCAACAGCTTGCCCACTTTGGACTTTGGCAACATATCCCTGAATTCGATATAATGGGGAATTTTGTAGGAGACCAGGGTGCGGCGGCACCATTTGATGAGCTCATATCCGGTGATGCCTTTGATGTCTTCTTTAAGCACCACATAGGCTTTGATGCGTTCCCCCACCTTTTCATCCGGCACCCCGACGGCGCAGGAAGCGATAACGGCCGGGTGTTCCTGCAGCACGGATTCGATTTCCGAAGCCGACACCCGGTAGCCTTTGTGCTTGATAGTATCCACGGCACGGTCTACAAAGTAGAGGTAACTGTCCTCATCCATGGACATGATATCGGCAGTACGATACCATTTTTCACCGTCCAGTTCGATAAAGGATGCGGCGGTTTCCTCGGGTTTGTTCAGATAGCTGGAAACCATGTAAGTGGATGAAACCAACAGCTCTCCGGGATCTCCCGTTGAAACGGGTTCCAGGTTGGCGGGATTGACAATTTTTATTTTTTTGCTGTTGACGATCCGTCCGACACTGCTGGGCGGGTTTTCCTGATCGACCGGGCACATGGTCACACCGCCGCAAGTCTCTGTGGCGCCATAACCCTGGTAAATAGGACGACCGAATTTTTCTTTCCAGCGCTTGCCGATTTCTACCGGCAGAACATCACCACCGCTGAAACAATACTCCAGGGAACTCAGATCATACTGGTGCAGACGGTCATGCTCAAGAATCATGCGATACATCGCCGGAACACCGATCATGGTTTTGGCCTTGAAGCGTTGGATGGCATCAAAGGTGGCGTCCATATTGATGCGGGGCTGCAGGATTAAGGTGCCGCCGGTTAAAAGCGTTGCCAGGCTGCAGGTTTGGCCCAGAATGTGAAACAGAGGGGCATTGCCCATGACGATGTTTTCCTCCGCTGCAAACAGCGGTTCGCTCATTCTGATCTGTTCGTCCGCGGAAACCAGAAAGAGATTGTGGCTAATCGGGACGCCTTTGGGAAATTTGGTGGTCCCACCCGTATACAGTATCTCGGCGATGGAATCACCATTGCGGTCATTATCCGGTAGGGGTGCAGATGGATCTCGATAGCGGGACAGCAGCCTTCGAAAGGAATAGGTGTTTTGATCCAGGGCGATTTTCCCCCTGGGTATTACATCGAACAGGAAACCGAAAAAGCGTTTCCACCAGGGCAGCAGATCCGCCATTTTGGAAACAATAACCTTTTTAAGTCCTGTTTCAGGCAGGACACTGGTGACGTATCCAAAATTTGTATCCGCACAGATAATGGCTTCGGCCTCGCTGTCGTTGGCAATGTAGCTGATATCGTGGGGGGTATAAATCGGTGTTATGGGGACGGCGACGGCACCGATTTTTTGAACACCCAGCCATGAGACGAGCCAGTGAATGCTGTTGGGAATATATAGCATCACCTTCTGGCCGGCTTTGATCCCGTTGTCGTTGAGAGCAGCCGCAAAACGCTCCGACAAATTTTGTAATTTACGGTAAGTAAATCGGGAGCCGAGGTAATACACGGCGGTTTTATCCGGGTTATTTTCCGCCGCCGCCGCAAAGGTTAAGTAAATGTTGTTATTGGGTTCCGCTGTCATCCTCACCTGCCTCAAACGCCGAAATAGGCGGATTTTATTTCGGGATTGTTCATTAACTCTTCACCAGTTCCTGATAAGGCCAGCATGCCGTTTTCGATAACATAACCACGGTCAATAATCGGTAATACCGGCCGGGCAAATTGTTCGGTGATCAGAATGGTAATGCCGGATTCTTTCCTGAGATTTGTAATGGCATCAATCAGCACGGTTTGCATCATCGGGCTTAAGCCCAAAAGTGGCTCATCCAGAAGTAAAAGGGTCGGTTTGAGAATTAAGGCCATTCCAATCGCCAGCATTTGTTGTTCGCCCCCGCTTAAGAAGCCGGCCTTGCGTTTTTTTAAGGGAGAAAGCACCGGGAAGATGGCGTAAACCTCTTTCATCCTCGTTGCCAGTTCAGATCGCTTTACCTGATGGCCTGCAATTTTTAGGTTTTCTGCCACATCGCTTTCCGCAAAAATTGGATGCCGTTCTCTGGATAAAACCAGACCCCTTTTTACACGGTCATAGGGTTGGGCATCGCTGACATTTTCTCCTTTGAAGACAATCTCACCGTAGATGTTTATTCTTTCACCGCCTTTACGTTGCTCTTTGATCTTCATATCTATGATGAGGCCTGAGACCGTATTCATAAGAGTGGTTTTGCCGGCGCTGTTGGAGCCAATAACACCAACGATTTCACCCTGATTGATGGTCATGCTAAAATCGTTCAACGCCAGGGCATTTTCAAAAAAGACCATTAGGTTTTTGACTTCAAGCATAAATTACACCGTTAGCCCGTTGAGCCCGTTTACCCGTTGAGGGCCATGATCAGCAAATAAAATCTTGCGTTTATCCTTTTACTACCGGCACACCGGCCCAACCGGCTCAACCGGCCCAACCGGCGCAACCGGCCAACCGGTTAAGCCTCGCTACCTAAATAAGCGCCTTTGACCGCATCGCTTTCCATGACCTCCGCGGCTTTACCGTCGGCGATTTTTTCACCGTAGTTGAGCACTACTACCCGATCGGCGATTCTGAACAGTTCCTTCAAGCGGTGTTCGATCATGATAATGGATTTGCCTTGCTGGCGCAGTTTCTCAATAATAGGAACAATGCCGGCAACTTCTGCCAAGCTCAAGCCTGAAAACAGTTCATCCAGAATGATCAAATCCGGATTGAGGGCAATTGCCTTGGCCAATTCCAACCGTTTGAGATATCCCTGGGGCAGCGCGCTGGCTGTTTTGTAAGCGACGTGGGCATCGCGTTCAAAACCGACCTCTTCGAGCAGATCCAGCGCCACTGCATCGCGGTCACCGTATTTCCCACCGGTCATCTGTTTGACCCTGGGCGAATAAAGGGGAATAATCATGTTCTTATAGGCCGGCAGCTGGTAAAACGGTTTGACCATCTGAAAGGTCCGGGCGATTCCCAAACGGACGATTTTATAGGGGGCACGACCGGTAATCTTCCTTCCGCGATAGAATACCTCACCTTCCGTGGGTTTCACAAAACCGGTAATCAAATTGACGGCGGTGGTTTTTCCGGAACCATTCGGTCCAATCAGGCCAAGCAGTTCCCCCTCAGCCAACTCAAAGTTCAAATCATGGATGGCCTGTACGCCCCCAAAGTTTTTATATAGTTTTGATACTTTGAGTAACGGGGATGCTGCCATTATTCAACCTCGACCCATCTTTCGAACTGATGATATTTACGCTGGATGTAATGAAAAATACCTTCGGGGATTGCCACGGTGAAAATTACGAGAAACAAGCCGTAAATCACAATCCTGAGACCTCCCAAGCCTCGCAGAAGTTCCGAAAGAGGCACCAGAATGAATGCCCCCAGCATCGAGCCTGCCAGAGTGCCAATTCCGCCGACCACAGCGGATGCAATCGGCAAAATTGAATAGTCCAACGCAAAAACAGGCATGCCCACAAACAAATAAACATGCGTTAGAAAGGCCCCGGCGAAGGCCCCGATGGAACTGGCAATGAACAGGGCTTGTATTTTAAACCAGTAAACATTGATGCCGGCGTTCATCACCGAACGATCGTTATCATTGATTCCTTTTAATACCAGACCGAAATCGGAATTCATCAGGCGACGGAATCCAAAAAGGGCGGCCAAAAGAATGATAATGAGGACATAGGTCTCGATCCATCTCGAGGGCATGCCAGTCAGACCGCTAAGACCTTCGGTGCCTCCGAAAATTCGCGTTGCCTCGATGATGCGTACCAGCATCAGCGGCAGCACCAAGGTAACCATCGAAAAAAAGATACCCCGCAGTCTTAAAACCGGAATGAGAAAAGCGGTGCACAACAGTCCACCAATGATGGTTGCCAGTGGAATCGTAATATAGGGTGGCCAGCCCCAGTAATGGTTCATGATACCGGCCAGATAGGCACCTGTTCCGAAAAAAAGCGCCTGTCCCAAGGAGATCATGCCGGATTGAGCCAGTATATCCCAGCTGATAGCCAGGAGCGCAAAGACCGATACCGAAAGTAGCACCCTTTGCCAATAGATGCTTAGAGTGAAAGACAGAACCAGCAGCCCAAGGATGGGTAACAAACGGGGGGCGGATAAATATAGCATCTCCCGCCAGGAGGAAAGTGCAAAAATATCTTCAGATCTTGCTTTGATACCCCTGTCTATTCTTTCCTTTCGCTTTTTCATGTGGCGTTGAAAAGTTGATTGGATGAATCGTTGATTGGTTGATTAGTCATCGGAGGCCGCATTCCTTATATGATTGGCCACCCCAGAGGAATAGGCTTCGCATTCCACAGGGCAGGCAGACACACACGGACTAACACAGACGGAACGGCCTTTGATAAAAAATTGTCCGTGTGCGTCCGTGTATATCTGTGACTAATTAGACTGGTCAGAGATTCCGCCTTCCCACTTCCGCATTCCGCCTTCCCACTTCCGCATTCCGCATTCCCACTTCCGCATTCCCTCCGGGGCCTAAACCCTTATGGCCCCTCCGGCTACCGGCTCGTAGATCCTACTGCTCGGAGAGAGGGCAGAGCCTATAGCTCGGAGAGGCCGGAGGCCGCACTCCCACTTCCCCCTTCCTCTAAATCCTTTCTTCCAGCTCTTTTTGTACCCCAAACAAGCCTGAAGGCTTAATAATCAGTATGGCCAGAATTGCAACTAACGGAACCAGCATCACCCAGTGGCTTTCCAGATACGTTACCGTAAAGGTTTGGGCATATCCGATTAAAAAAGAGGCCAATACCACTCCACCGGTGGAGCCCAGGCCTCCGACAATACAAACAGCCAGGGCATTGATCAGAACACTGTAGCCCTGTTCAACGTTAATGGTTCCGAGGGGCAAAATAACGATGGCCGCAACGGCGGCGTAGGCGGCACCAAAGGAAACACTGAGCATGGCGACGCGGTCGGAGTTAATTCCCAGGCTTAACGCGGTCCTTTCGTCCTGGGCAATTCCTCTGAATCGCAGACCGGTGCGGCTGTGGTGGGTAAAAAACCAGAGAAATCCGGCCATGGCAACGCCGATAATCACGATAAATACGCGCTGCATGTCAATTATCACTTGACCGAATTCGATGCTTTCATCCACAAAGACCGGCAATGAATATTCAAACCCGATAAATCCCAGGTACTTGAGCAGTTCTAAAATGGCAAGCCCGATACCGAAGGTGGCGATGACTTCGGATAACGCCATGCCCCGAATCCTAAGCAGAATGAACCGGTACATCAGGGCACCGGCAACTGCAGTCAGTGCCACCGCCAGTATTACCGCTAAAAAATAGGGCAGGCCAACGGAACTAAAAAAAATCCAACACAGCAAGGCCCCTAAAATATACAATGCACCGTAGGCAAAATTGGCGACTCCGCTGATCCCAAAGGTCAGGTTAAACCCCAGGGCCACCAGCATCAGAATCACGCTATTTACAAAACCATAGACGAGTGTATTGGCTAACATGAAAAAACCAGAAAAAACCTGCCCACCTTTCCGGGTGCAAAGGAGGGCAGGTTAGTTTATAAAATTCTTGTACGAATAACTATTCGCATTTAACTTCTAAGGAAGCGGCTTGCCTTTCATCCAGATGATTACCGTTTTTTAACCCATGACGGCAGCTCGATTTCACCCTCGGCCAGGCTCTTCGGGTAAACTATCTTTCTTTTACCGTCATCGGTCCATTGGAAAAAGACGCCGACAGCGGTTTCAGCCGGATCGGTGCCATAGACGACCTGATGGCCTTCATCAAACCGGATGCGGCCCATAACGCCTTTTCTGTCGGTTTTTTCGATTTCAGCCACAATCGCATCCGGGTCCAAAGAACCGGCCCTTTCAATGGCCTCTTTCAGGATGTAAACCGATTCATAAGACGGCGCCGGTCCGTGGCCGGATTGAATTCCTTTGCCATAACTACTTTTATATTTATTATAGAAGTCTCTGGCCGGCGCATATTTCTGTGAGGGCATATTTCCCAGTTCAAATACAGCATTCATAAGCCCGCCGATTTTTTGGTTAAAGGTCTGCCAGGCGACCTCGCCGGCCATGGGGGATATAAACCCGGCAATCAGAGCGGGAACTTTGAGACTTTTCCACTGTTTAACGAGTACGCCGCTTTCCGGCATATCAAAACAGGTAAATAGAACTCCGGCCCCTTTGCCTTTGGCTTTCATCAAGGCTGATGAGAAATCTGAGAATCCAGTGGGGAACTGATCGTGTCCGACGACTTCCATACCTAATTTTGGATAAACTTTTTTTGCCATCCCGCCTGCAGTACCCCTGGCCCAGGCAACATCCTGGTTCATGATGTAAACTTTGTCAAAGCCGAATTCCTGCTTGAGGGTTGCGTTGGTTCCAGCTAAAAGTTTGACCCAGTAAATAACATTTAGGGAAACCCTGAAAATATATTTGTATTTTTCAGGTTCTTTTTTGATTCTGGCTTCGGTACCCGGGGACATCGCCACAGTGCCCAGCAAAGGCGTTTTGTATTTGGCAAATATATCCATGCCTGCCAGCAGCGCTTCGGAGCGGAATGGACCGACCAGAATAGCTGTCGGTTTTTTTTCTAAAATAAGCTTCTCAAGACCCAATAATGCTTCCGGCACCGGCACACCGGCGGCTGCATCGCGAAGGTCAGCCGCCACTACCTTAAAAGGTCTTTTCTGCCCTCCAACCATGACACCGCCCTTGGCGTTTATCTCGCCCACCGCCAACTGAACTGCCTTATGTGACTCCTTGCCTTCCAGAAAGCCTAACGAGGTCGGTACTCCGATGACGATCGGTTCGGCCGCATAGG
The DNA here is from genome assembly GCA_945787595.1 of uncultured Desulfobacterales bacterium. The sequence goes on from CALZJV010000134.1 coordinate 7,853, forward strand.
CGGCCGGGCCGGCAATCAACCATGCGAATGCAATGACGAATACAGTGCTTAGCAAGAAAAATCTCTGTTTCATGTGTCCTCCTTTTGTGCGCGCTTTCCTCTAGTGTTCTACAAAACCATTATATACAGCAATTATATGAAAAATCTAAAAGGGGATAATGCCCTCGAAAATGAACCACGGGCAGAAAATGACAGCAATGAGATTGGCCTTTTGTACCGAAATCGAATAATTGGACGACTTGAAACTTTGAGGAAAATTTATCCGATTATTTAAATTTATATTTGGAGGCCGTTCTAAATAGCTACATGATAGCTACATTAACCGTTTCGGGAAGTCAAGCCATAGTTTATCATCTTGCTAGAAATTGAAACCGATTTCAAGCATGTGCAAATTTAAGCCCGGGTTAGCGTCGTAGAAAACGAAATTGGACATGTGCTGTAGGCGATACCCAAATGTAACATGCTGAAGAAAATTAAAATCTATACCGATATGCGAGGTAAATTGGATGGGTCCTCCTAGGTTTTCATCGCCGAATGTATGTTTGCTGATTACGGTCGGGTTGACACCCATGAAAATGCTGATTTTGTTTTTAAGTCCAGTAAGATAGATGCCGGGTCCGATCGAGCCCACGAAGGCGGTTTCTCCACCGCCTCTCAACATGCCGGCGTTAGCTTCAAGATATGTGATTAACGACCAGGTAGGAGCCAAATTCCACGACCAGGGCAGATTCCAGGTCGCAAAGCCCTCGTACTGAGTAAAATCTTCATCATTGCCTTGGTCTGAAATTCCAACGCGAAGCCCAAGCATTTGCCATTCCAGGGCCGTTACGTCAGAAGAGAAAACGCCCCAGCCAATCAACACCGTCACTATGGGTGCCCAGAATAATGTCCTCGCCATACCAACCTCATACAAATTTTTTCTCAGATAATTTATTCATAAAATCATTTCCGTCCACCGATATCTATCCAAATGGTTTAGCGATAATTTCAATCCTATTTTCTACTGATAATGAAGAGCTTATAGTCGAGATTGCGTTAAAGAAAAACTCTTAAGTTCCCCCCTACGAATACTATCCAAAATATATGCTGGCCTCTTGGCAGCGAGCCATACGCATCTCGTCAAGATGCAATTCGCCTATCACTGTCGTTCGAATGGCCGCTTTGTGAACGATAAGTTTATGAGGATCGCTGAATTACCAATTGACAACATCGAATGTCTTCGTTAAAGTAGCCGACATTTTATTATTCTATTCGGTATCCGACGGCAAACACCTCCCGCCGGGGGGAACTCAATGCCGGTTTTTCTGACCAAAATTCATTCAGAATCCTTAGATAAGCCGGGTTTTCTTAATCCTAATTCAAGTCAACGCCAGTTTCGACGCTAATAAAACGATGAGCAAAAAAATCTTAGTAATCGATGACAATGCCTCACAATGTAAGATCATAAAGAAACTTTTTGAAGCATACGGATATTCTGTCGTTGCTCTGGACAGCCCTGAAGAGGCGCTCTATTTATTGGAATGGATGAATTTTGACGTCATTATAACAGATCTTCGTATGCCCTGGATGGACGGAACCGAATTTTGCCGACAGTCAAGAAGATCCAGACCCGAAACGCTTATTTATGCATTGTCAGGCTATATTCATGAATTTGACCGGAATGATTTGCTAGCGGCTGGTTTTGATGGCATTTTTAGCAAACCGATTCGAATTGATTTACTTAAAGACGCCATCGAAGATGATCTGAAAAGAATCAGGATGACCGGTTAATCTTACCCGTTCAGACCTCTAATCCCCGCTGAAAAATTGTGTTAACTCCATTAATAATAAACAATTGCGCAAAAATTGGATAATCAGGATACTGGTTGCTGGATACTCGATACTCGATACCCGAACACTGCTGGCAAACGTAATCACCCATATCACCCCTCCGGGGCCGCTTCTCTCCGAGGCGTAGGATTGTGCCGCTACGAGCCGGAGGCCAGCCCCTAGGCCTACAGGCCGGAGGGTAGGCCCCTATTGGCCCCTCCGGGTGGAGGCCGCCTTCCGTCGACAAATAAGGACATGCAGTAACGAAGCCGAGTGTGTCAGAGTGATCAACCGTCAATAAAAACTCCCGACTGTCTGGTTAAGGACAACCAGTAATTCATTCCCATCTCTTTGAAAAAATTTCCGGCAATTTGCAGGTTAATTCGCGCTGGTCTCATTTTTCCGCGATGAGCTTGTAACATGCCTAAATTGAAATATCCTATCGATGACCATGGCTTTATTTGTCTATCCTCTAAAATTTTAATGCCTTCAAGAATAGATTCCTCTGCTTCTTCGATTTTCAACATATCATCGTGAGCCGTCGTGATTCCCAGGTAGATCCTTGATGTTCCTTCAATCCATTTTTCATTATGCTCGTGAGATAGCCTCAATGCAGCCTTAAAAGATTCTTCAGACTGTTTCACATGGCCGGACGCTAATTGAACCATGCCCAGGGCAAAATAATGAAATGATAGATAATAGGGTATTCCGGCATCTTTTTGAATTTTCATACCCTGATGAGTTCGAGTCCCTGAAGATGATGCAGACGGGATTTAATTTCCTTGCCCATGGTATGCAATACGGTAGATCGCCCCTTTGTAATCATCTGATATCAACAGGGCCCCATCCGGCATCACCAGCAAATCAACCGGACGACCCCAATTCCTTTCTCCTATTTTCCAGCCTTGGGCAAACGGTTTGTAACTGATTGCATGATTGTTCTCAAGATTTACCAAAGAAATACGATAACCGATTTTCTTGCTACGATTCCAGGAACCATGTTCGGCAATGAAAATTTGGTGGCGATATTCTGCGGGAAACATCCGGCCGGTATAAAATCGCATGCCTAAAGCGGCCACATGGGGACCGAGCTCAATGGCAGGTGCCGTAAACTCCTGACATGCACGTTTGTTCCCAAATTCCGGATCAGCGATGGTTTTACCGTGGCAATAGGGATAGCCGAAATGCAGGCCTTGTGTTGCAGCACGATTCAGTTCATCCGGCGGAATGTCATCGCCCAGCCAGTCGCGGCCATTATCGGTAAACCATAATTCTCGAGTGACAGGGTGCCAGTCAAATCCGACTGTATTGCGAATACCATGGGCGAAGATTTCTAAATTTTGTCCATCCGGATTTAACCTCGTTAGACTGGCATATACGGTATCCCGGCTTTCACATATATTGCAGGGTGCGCCGACCGGCACATACAACTTATCGTCTGGTCCGAACCGAATAAATTTCCAGCCATGATGTCGATCAGAGGGATATCCATCAAACACGACAACCGGTTGCGGTGGGCGTAATAGATTTCGTTCTATATTATCGAAGCGGATGATACGATTTACTTCCGCTACATACAGATGACCGTCACGAAATGCGACGCCATTCGGCATATTTAAACCTTTTGCGATAGTTATAACCTCATCGGCCTTCTGGTCTTGGTCTTTGTCTATCACGGCATAGACATTGCCATTTCTTCGCGTACCAACAAAAAGAGTGCCGCTCGGACTCAACGTCATGGAGCGGGCATTGGGAACCTTCTCGGCATAAATCTGGATTTTAAAGCCCGGCGGCAGCGTAATTTTTTTGAGTAGCTGTGATGTTTCCAATCCGGCACTTGCCTGCAATGGCATCATTACAATAAATACCAATGTAACCAATAAAACGGATCTAATGAAAGGATTGAATTTCATATCTATAGTGAAAGTAAACTGTTTAAAAGGGTTATATTAAATTACCTTATGTTCTTTTTTGCCAAGTTTGTGGCGCATCTTGCCTTAACGATTTTGATATAAGATTCACAAGCTCAGAACCTCGGGAAATCGGTTCGAATCATGAACTTATTTCATGTTTAAAATATGGTATATATCTGAATCGGTCAATAGTTATCCTAGTTTGTAAACTAATTGTTTTCTTCTTGACATGTTCAATGATTTCATTAAAGATCACACGCAGATTGATTGGTTTTTTTAAGGCTTAAATAAAGAATTGATCCTTATTCTGATGCCTTTTAAGGGATAACAATCAATTTTTTGATCGTATTTGCCTTAGTCTGGACCAATATCACAGGGCAACGTTTGCAGCATGCTGCGTCCGCCTCGATTGCCGAATTTTATTTTTCATATCGAGAACACCAAATTAAAGGAGGTTTACCAATGAAAAGACTATTGATTATATTGTCGGCTCTGATTCTGGTGCCCTCGGCGTTTGCCGCGGATTCCGACCTCGTCAAGAAGGCTAAAGCTGAGGGACAGCTGTCATTTTACGCCAACATGACGGCCATCCAGCCGATCATGGATGTGTTCAACGCACAAACCGGCCTCAAGGGTAAGTATACACGCATTTCCACCTCCAAATTCCTGCCCACGGTGCTGACAGAGTTCCAGGCCGGTAAGCTCATGGCCGATGTATTGCAAGCGCCATTGCCGGTTATGCAAATGCTCAAGGCCAAGGGTGTTCTGGCTCCTTACACATCTCCGTCCGCCGCCGAATACCCCGCCTGGACCCGAGAAGACGACCAGATCCAGACGTTCGGCATTGAGTATGTGGGTCTGATCTACAACAAGGAGCTCGTCCAACCAACCGATGCTCCCACGCGCTATGAGGATCTGACCGATCCTAAATGGAAGAACAAAATCGTCATGGCCAACCCGGCAGCCCATGCGACGACCATTTCATGGCTGGTCGGACTGAAGGAAAATGTTTTTAAGTCCGAAACCCAATGGATGGAGTTCCTCAAGGGACTCGCAGCCAACAGGCCGATGCTGGTCAAATCGTTCGGCCCCACACCAGCGCCCGTTGAGAGCGGTGAAAAACACATCGCTATCTCCATGCCTAAGTACATCATCACCAAGGCCCCGGCGCCCCTCGACTGGGCCAGGCTGGAACAGCCCCTGATGGGAACCCCCCGCGGCATGGCCATTTCTTCCAGTGCCAAGAACCCGAATGCCGCAAAGCTGTTCATGGACTTCTGGCTGACCAAACAGGCCATGGCCAAGCTGTCCGCG
>CALZJV010000135.1 GCA_945787595.1 uncultured Desulfobacterales bacterium
GGATTGGAACCGAGGAACCGTATGAGGGAAATCTTCAAGTACGGGTCTGTGGGGAGGGCGCTGCGTAAGCAGTGCCTTTACCCGGAAGCAGACGGCGTGAAGATAGCGGCCCTGCGTAAAGGCCGTGCAAGATTGGTATTCATATAGGCCGCTGCTCACGCTCGACGTTAGCCCACTTTGAAGTTGGATTGAGATTCATTTAAGCAACCTCTATGACACTTAACATCACACTGGCCAACTCTTGGGGAATATGGCAATCCTCAGATTATCGCTTAACTGATCCCAACACGGGTGAGCCTTTTGATGACCCATCAAATAAGTGCATAACCATAGACTGTAGTGATGGCAATATCCATCTCATATATTCTGGGATTGGAAGGGTTTATGATGTTCACATTTCCGACTGGCTTCGAAGAATGTTAAGAGGTGAGTTGCGGACTGTCGATAACACATTAATTCTTATACGAGAGGAGGCAACGAGACAATTAGGTCCGATTGTCAGGGGAAAATTTGATCACTGTTTTTCTATTGGAGCATATATAAATGGATTGCCTTGGGTTGTTGTGATCAGTAACGATAATGGTCATCAAGGAAAATTGTTTAAATTTAATACTTGGGCGAAAAAGATAGATGATGGTCCTGGTTTTATTATAACTGGCGATAAGCACGCTGTAACAGCAGCAGATATAAATTTGCTTACCAAAGTTTCAAAAAAGTGTCCAAAAAGGATGGCTGATTACCGAAATTTATTAGCACACATCAATAAAAGGGCTTCAAGAAATAGTAAGCTTATTAGTCCAGAATGTTTTTCGCGCTCTATGCACCCAGAAGATCCAAAAAATCCAGGAGAAGGTGAGGGAGGTGGGGCGGTATATTTTAGTAGCAAGTCAGCTCACTGGAAGATTGCGCCAACACTGGTCTCAGGTGTTGACTTCACTGCAGATATGCAGTCACTGGTAAACTGGGTGGAAAAAGCAACAAAGGGTGATGATGATCTTCCAGATTTAGACAAATTCCAGAAAGAACAAGAACGTTCTCAGAAATCAGTCACACCAGATAAGAGATTAATAAGACCAAAAAAATAATACCGTCTAAAACAAATTACGGGCTAACAAATGTTTACACCGGACTGCATATCTCCGCTGCAGGTCTTGAGTTAGGTGGTCTTGGCAAAATCATCATTAATCAACCATCGGCGTGGCAGCCGGTGAAACTGGTGTTATCTTAAAGGTATTAAATGCCACGAGACAAAGAAATTCGAAGATCATTTGAAATTGCTGATGATGGAATGCAGGGCACAATTGGCTATTATTATTACGTTGTTGCCTGTGAAGACTCTGCCACAATCAAGGGTATTTCAAAAAGAATACCAAAGAATCAAATCCCAGTAACATTTGAATGGGGCCGATTTTATAATCCGCAAGATTTAATTGGAATTATGGGATCATGTTTTGGGCTCTACCATGCACGAATTTGTTTAGTTTCATCAATTAGTGTGTTTGAATCCGCGTTAAAAGGCTTCATTGAACGGCTGAATAATCTCGGCCTCATTTCTAATACCAAAAAAAGAAAACTCCAGCACTATAAAAAAAAGCTTGAGTGGGTTTTTGATATAGTTTCAGGATCAACTTATGGAACAAAAACAATGCAGGAAAGAATTCCAGACCTATGGTTAAATGTTGATCACGCCAGGCGTATTAGAAACCTTTGGATGCATAACAATGGCTTGCTTAATGAAAAATACGAAAGTGATTGCATATCCATTATTGGTAAGCAGCCAATAGTAGTTGGCGCTTATCAAGAGTACAAGAGATCAAAAAACAAAATACCAATCGCCCTGAAGCCCGACAGTTTCATACCTACTTGTCTGTCTCACATTGAATTACTTCATCAAATACACCATAATATCCAAAAAGAATTCTTTGGACAAAAAAGGGCTTATAGCTATAAATCACTTAGAAAAGGAATTGAATGGCAAAGGCTTTTAATAGGTATCTAAAAAAGATAACCCTTCACTGGTGCCGTCCCAAAAAGCCGGGCGGCACAGTTCAAACGTTAGCCCTGTAATTCCAGCATCATGGTGTCAATAGTATCATGAGCCAGAGAAGAATGAATATTGAGGATAAGGAAAAGATTGTCGGTGCCCATAAAGGCATGTGGTCAAATTTTGCACTATCTGTCGTTTCGTTATTTGAGAATAGCGAAGAAATAACTACAAAAGAACTATCCGAAAGATCAAAGAAAATTAATGCAGGTCACCGCTTTAAGGAAAGTGCGGTAAATAAAGTTTTGACGCATGAGCTTAAGGAAAAAGTTGTTTCTTGCGGCAAGAACAAATGGAAATTAAAAGAAAAGGGCTAACCAATTTTTGCACGCGACCCAAAAAGCCGGGCGCGTGAAAACAGCGTTATGCTATTAAAATTCATTGAGCTAATAAGGCTGGAGTATTTGGGTTTTGATTGATTTTTTAAAGGAAATTTTAAAATACTTTCGGAACTTCCGATCAATTGAGCTTGCACAAGACTCACTTATATATTTTTTAAAGAATTTAATACCAATTAGTATAATTTTAATTCCATTCGCACTTCCATCGATATTCTTTAGGGTTAATCCTTTCTTTATTTTTGATTTATCAGAAAATGCATTTTTAGCAAAATATTTTCCCAGAATGCTTGAGCATATTCTCAATCCTATTTCTACTGGTGCCTTAATCGTTTTATTCTCCAAAACCATAAATGGTGAAAAATGGACTTATACACAATGCATTTTATCTGGCATTGTCTTTTGGCCAAGATTATTCATTGCAACCATCATAGTTGAAGTATTTATTATTATAGGCTTTTTTTTGTTCGTTATTCCGGGTATAATTCTGGCTGCTCTGTTAGGATTTTATGATTTTTTTATCGTATTAGAAGAAAATGGAACGATTTTATCTTTAAAAAATAGTGCTGCCTTTGCAAAAAATTATGTTGTGGAAATCATAGGGGGTTTTTTGTTAATATTGGCGCCTATTTTATGGGTATATTATATATTACATGGTCCACTATCAGCTATATTTTACGGCTCTGAAATTACATCAATATTCTCAGACATTTTTTTGAGTGTCATAGAAATGCTAGTTCTGGTTCTGTTTTTTCGCTTTTATTGTTTAATCAAATTTGAAAAGCATAACAAGCCAGTTGAACAGACGGCGTGAAGATTGCGGTTTTACGTAAAGGCTGTGCTAACTTGGTATTCATTTAGGCCGCTGCTCACCGGCGGGCGTTAGCGGTAGCAACATATGATTATGAAATTTCCAGTAATAGACAAAAACAAATTAATGTATCCCTCAAAACCACTCTGCCCAATTTGTAAGAATAAAAAGGTCTGGGAACCTCATTCAATGGCCATACTAATGGGTGGAGCATTAGAAAAACGGGGTAATGAACATTTTGTTACAAGCGATGGTGATAAAATTGCAGGTTTTCTGTCTCTCACTTGGCATGGTGCACATGATGATGGAGAGGGCAAATTTCGTGAACAAGATCATACCATAGACATAGTAGATATGGCTCCTGATGGACAGTTTCATCTATCTTTCTGTTCCACATCATGTCTGAGAGCTTTTCTAAACAATGCAGTTGATGAACTCGAAAAACAACTTTCCGGGGAATGAGATCAACTTATTCTCCGCTAACAAGGCGGATGCACCTGACAGGAATAACTTTCGGGGTTTATCGTAAAGGAAAATTAAGGTGTCAAACCTTGAATTGTGAATTGCTCTAACCTTATTCACTATTCAAGGTGCGACACCTATTTTCCGCGACACCTATTTTCCGACACCTATTTTCCGACACCTATTTTCCCCCCGACACCTATTTTCCCCCAGGCTTGGCAATTATTTAGGCCGCTGCTCACTGGCGGACGTTATGCGGAGCATATTTTAGGAGCGTATAATGTCATTTTGGATATACCGAAAAGATAAAAAGGGAAAGAATGCGGTCTACTCGGTTACTATTCCATTTGAATTATTGATCATAATTCTTGGGCTATTGGCTGTTTTCATACTCCCCAGATACATGTTTGATGGCACCCAATTTGGAAGAGATTCTATTTCAATTGCCGGGCTTGGTTTCGCTCTCTTTTTCATATCTAAGATCTCATTATTCAAAGAACGCATATGGAATAGCTGGGGATCCCAGTTAATGACGAAGCCATTTAAAGTCGCATATAGACTTGGTTACGTTTTAATGGCGCTTGGTATATCGGGAAGCCTTTTATTTTACGTCTTTTCCAGTTCATAACCAGCGGGATGGAGCTAGCAGGAAAAGCTAGGCGGTTTTCGTAAAGTTATTGGGCTCCCAAGGTTTGGTGGCCTGTAGCTCATCCCGAAACGTTATCCCCTATTTTCCCCACATTCTAAAAAATTGTTGCAACCCGATACGTAATAGGTTACACTTGGCTTTATGATTAAGAAATTCAAGCACAAAGGACTAAGGAAACTATTTGAATCCGGAGTAGCTTCAGGAATTCAACCGCAACATGCAACACGGCTGCGACAGATCCTCGCACTTCTTGAAACGGCTGATTCAATCGCGGATATGGATTTGCCCGGTCTCAACTTGCATGAATTGAAAGGACAAAGAAAAGGTACTTATGCAGTCAAAGTCAGCGGCAATTGGCGAGTCACATTCAAAATTATTAACGGCGATATTTCGGACGTCAATTACGAAGACTATCATTAAAAAAGGAGTTTACCATGGGAATGTACAATCCTCCCCATCCAGGAGAAATAATTAGAGAATTTTGTATCGAGCCTCTGGGATTAACTGTTACCGAAGCTGCGAAAGCTATTGGGGTTACGCGAAAAACCCTTTCGGTTTTGTTGAATGGACGCTCCGGCATAAGCCCTGAAATGGCCCTAAGGCTTTCAAAGGTGTTTGGACGTTCACCGGAAGGATGGCTAAAACTACAGCTTCAATATGATTTGTGGACAACTCAGCAAAACGTAGACCTAAAAAATCTCAGGCGAATTAAAGCTGCATAAACATTTGAAACGACTATGGATAACAAAAAAAATTAAGGTGTCAAACCTTGAATTGTGAATTGCTCTAACCTTATTCACTATTCAAGGTGCGACACCTATTTTCCCGCGACACCTATTTTCCCGTAAGGTTGAGTACTTCGGGCCGAGGAATGACCAAGAATGCTCTGTATGATAAGGATATCAACATCGTTATCATTGAGGTGAGAAGCCGAAAAAATTAAGGTGTCAAACCTTGAATTGTGAATTGCTCTAACCTTATTCACTATTCAAGGTGCGACACCTATTTTCCTTCACTATTCAAGGTGCGACACCTATTTTCCCGCTATCAAAGCAGGTACTACGCGTTCTTGGAACACTTTGTTTCAGAGCACCAGGACGCGGCCGATGCACTTGAAAACTTAAAAGACAGGGGGATTCTGGCAGGCCATATTAAATCCGGCGGCGTAAGTCTCAAATTTCTAACTAATGCGTTAAACGTCCACTATCTAATGACGGGGTGATATTCATATCAATCGGTGAAATTGCCGAACAATCTCTTCCAGCGGACCGCAAAAAACCGCGGCCGCTGAAGAGTACGTTCTGCACCTCAAAAATTAATGTTTTGAAAACGGTAGAATTTTGTTAAAATGGTCAAAAAATATGGAATTTGATCAATGTCACTTACATTTGAATGGGACGAAAATAAATCTGCGAAAAATGAAAAAAAACATGGCATTACGTTCGAGGAAGCCAAAACTGTTTTCAACGATCCATTTACAATTACGATCATTGATCCCGATCATTCAGATGGCGAATACCGTTTTATTGATATTGGATTTTCCTCGAAGGGTGAAATTTTAGTCGTATGGTACACCGAAAGAAACGAAAATATCCGCATAATCGGATGTCGTAAAGCAACCAGATCTGAAAGGAAGAAATATGAAGAAAAAGATGCGCAAATCTAAAAATTCAGATATGAGAGATGAGTATGATTTCTCAGGTGGTGTAAGGGGAAAGCATTATAAGGCTTACAGGAAAGGACATACCGTCATTGTCCATAAGGACGATGGTTCAGCATCTGTGCAATATTTCACACAAGAAGATGGCTCTGTGATGCTTGATCCTGATGTTAAGGTTCATTTTCCTGATTCAGAATCAGTCAATAAAGCTCTACGTTCACTTATTGCTTAGCATCAACAAATTCGGATGCAGAACAAGGGCATTGAGATGGACTGGGAAAAGCCAGCGTGTTTTTACCTTTTCCGATAGCTCCCCAAAAATCCACATTTTTAAAAGATCTTCTTAGCTTTTCCCAGCGCACTCATGCCCGGCGTTATATTTTTAAATTGACAAATATCTCAATACGAGATAATGTCCCCTTATGCATATCATCACTCGAAAGCGCTTACTCGAATTTGCTAAAAAACATCCCGATTGTTCCACTGCACTTGAATCTTGGTATCGGATCGTCAAACACACTGATTTCAATTCATTTACCGAACTTCGGCAAACTTTTCCGAGTGCTGATAAAGTCAGCGATTTAACGGTTTTTAATATTGGTGGCAATAAAGCCCGTTTGATTGCCGCCATACACTACAATACTCATCGGATTTATATTCGGCATATTCTTACCCTTAAAGAATATGATCGAGGATCTTGGAGGAAATAATGAATACCCAACTTAAAGAAATTGCAAAAGTTTGGCCTGATATCCAGCCAATATTTTCTGTGCCCCATAATGAAAAAGATTACAATAAATTGGTCAATCTTCTTGATAGCCTAATTGATGAAGTGGGGAATAATGAGAACCATCCATTAACCTCCCTGATGGAGACAATCGGGACCCTGATTGAAACATATGAATCCCAATATATTAACGAAATAGAGGGTAATTCGATAGATGCTCTGAATGCTTTAATAGAAGAACATGGTCTGAAACAATCGGATCTGTCTGAAATCGGTAGTCAGGGAGTTGTATCAGAAATTTTATCCGGTAAACGTCAGCTAAATGTCCGACAAATAAAGATATTGAGCAACCGTTTCAAAGTATCTCCAGCAGTCTTTATTTAAATCAAATTTCAAGAATATAACGAATCAGCGGAGCAGACGGCGTGAAGATAGCGGGTTTTTCGTTTAATACCGTGCAAGATTGAAGCTCGATCGGGCCGCAGCTCACTTCCATGGTTAGCTGGCTTCGACAATCATGATCCGGGAATTACCGGGACGTCCATCAATAAATAAATAACTTTCTTAATAAAATTAATTTTCATCAATTTAATAGCTTGAAAGTGCATAATTTGAACACAAAAATATCATAGAAATTTCGTTTGGTTGTTTTTGGATGTTATTTATAAATTTATGGATGTCCCAGAAGATCCTAAATATCTAACAATGAGGTTGCTCGTGATCGCAGGCTTGGGGCGGTTTAGCAAATTTTGAATTTGCGTAAAATCTATACATTTCGCCAGTCTCTAGAACGCCCCTGCGCCAGGTGAACCTTAGCGTTCGGTGACGACAAAAAACTAAAGTGGTGGAAGGATGAAAAATTCAGAGAACCAACACAATGGAATGTTCAAGCCTCTTTCTGGATCCAAAATTTCAGAGGAATTTTCAGAAGAAATTGCCAGCGACGCATTAAGCATTGTTTTTGATGCAATTAATTCAAGTGTTGGAGGTATGATTATTACAACTCCAGAAGGAAACATTCGTTTTGCGAATCCATCCTTCCGCAAAATGTTTGATTATTCAACTACCAACATAATTGGAAAAAATGCGGCCGAATTATTTTCTACGAAAGAAGTAAGAGCATTTTCTGATGTTATCACAATAATTGACATCAGCAGAGAGGATACCGAGGAATTTGTTGTAGAAACTAAAGACGGTACTAATTTCACTGTCGAGGTTTCTGCTTCAAATGTCACATCCGCTTCAGGTGAACTTGTTGGGAGAATGGCATCTTTCGTTAATATTACGAAACGTAAAGAAGTCGAGGCTGACCGAGAAAAACTTATCAAAAAGCTGCAAGATGCTCTTGATAAAATAAAAGTTTTGAGAGGCATCATTCCTATATGTGCCTCTTGCAAAAAAATTCGAGACGACGAGGGATATTGGAATCAAATAGAGAGTTACATAAGAGAGCATTCAGAAGCAGAGTTCAGCCATGGAATAGGCCCTGACTGCGCAAAAAAGCTCTACCCTGAATTCTACAAATAGGTAGCACCGAACAAAAAAAATCCAGCGGACGCGAAATAAGCGTGGCGCGATTTTGCGACCAGTCGTTGTCCGCGCCGCTGATTTTGGTTATGTATAAAATATGAAACGGAATGAAGTAATAAATTGGCTTCTTTCAGGAGATATCTCCATTCAATACCAAGTTTACCGTGACTTATTAGAATTTGATAAGAACCAATTACGGCACCGGATTTCGACGGAAGGTTGGGGTGCGAGATTTCTTCAAAAAAGAAACAAAGAAGGCCATTGGGGACGGGGGTTTTATCAACCGAAATGGACTTCAACGCATTACACAATTCTAGACTTAAAAAATCTCGCCATATCCCAAAATAACAAGAAAATAAGGCAGTCTTTATCGCAGATAATTCAAAAACATAAAGGTCAAGATGGAGGGATTTATCCCCTCGGAACAGTAAAGAAAAGTGATGTTTGCTTAAACGGAATGTTCCTAAACTATGCTTCATATTTCAGGACAAAGGAAGACAATTTAAAATCAATCGTTGATTTCTTGCTTTCAGAACATATGAAAGATGGTGGTTTCAATTGCGAATCCAATAGAAAAAGCGCTAAACACAGCTCAATGCATTCAACGATTTCTGTTCTCGAAGGAATTTTGGAGTATGCAAAGAATGGCTATAGGTACAGGCTAAAAGAGCTCCAAGAAGCGGAAGACAAATCAAGAACATTTTTGTTAGAGCATAAGTTATTTCGATCTGATCGGACTGGAGATATAATAGATAAGAAAATGTTAATGCTTTCCTATCCGTCGCGCTGGCGGTATGATATTTTACGAGCAATGGATTATTTTCGTTTTGCTGGAGTAGAATACGACCCGAGAATGGATGATGCAATTGATGTGTTGTTGAAAAAAAGGAGAGCCGACAACAAGTGGCCACTTCAAGCGCGGCATCCTGGACAAACACATTTCTACATGGAAAAAACAGGGAAACCAAGTCGTTTTAATACTCTAAGAGCTTTACGAGTATTAAAGTATTTCAAAGTTAATGGCTAGAGATGGTCAGATAAAGTCAATCATGAAAGGAATACAGAACAAAGGGATAAACCAGACGGAAAAATCTTGCAGGGTCTACCGATTTATTTTGTTACTTATGATAAGTTTTTACAATACAAAAAAATGGAGAATGATTTATATCGCTCGCATTAGGGTTAAATTATCAGCGAAGCATACAAAATCTGAAAAGGGGTCAAAGCATGGAATACAACGCTAAGGTGGACAAACTAAAGAGAGCCGCGGAAGTGGTTTGCAAACAGGGTATGGTCCAATTTCCGGTAAGTAATACGGCAATTGCCATTATAGATCGTGTTGTCGGAGACAACGTGGAAGAACTCGACCTGATATATGCTTTTCGCGAGAAGCCGTCACAGACAGTCGAACAGTTGGCGGAATCCAGCGGGTTTTCACCGGAAATAGTCGAGCAACTTGCAACTAGCCTTGCAAAGAAGGGGCTTATTTTCAATCAACCGAGCTCCGCCGGCGTCATGATATACAGACTCCTACCCCTCATGCTCGTTGGCGTGATGGAATATAAGTTCATGGTGAAACTGACGGGCAGCGAGAAGGAAAAGGAGCTCGCCCGGTTGTTCGAAAAATTGCTGGATGAACTTCGCGATGAAATCCAGGAAAATTTTGATGCGCTCGCCCCCTTGTTCAGTAACGCTCCTGCTGTGGACCGCACAGTACCCACACGGCAAACAGAAGACGGTAAGCCGATCAGGATAATACCGGTAGACAAGGCCCTGGATGTCACCGAAGAATTCATTCTTCCAAGCCAGACGGTTGAGGAAATTATCAACAAGTTTGACGACATTGCCGTTGGGTACTGTTTCTGCCGCCAGCGACGAAGACTGCTCGGTGACAACTGCGGCACCGAAGCGCCGACCTTGAACTGTTTTACCTTCGGCAAATCAGCCCGCCATACAGCGGCGCAGGGTTTTGCCAAACAAATCTCGAAGGAAGAAGCACTTAAAATCATGAAAGAGGCAGAGCAGGCCGGGCTGATTCACAAAGCGTTTCACCCGGGTTCCAGAGAAACCAGCCCGGAGACCAGTATCTGTAACTGCTGCAAAGATTGCTGCGATACTCTCAACCTCTGGCGGAGCGGCACGCTGCCGCTGATCAACTCCACCTACCACCTATCCGTGATAGATCGGGATGTCTGCAATGGCTGCGGCACCTGCGTGGAGTGGTGCCCGACAGACGCCATTGTCCTGGATGATGAGGGGTTGGCGCGGCGGGATGAAAACGCCTGTTTTGGATGCGGGGTTTGTTCGCGGTTTTGCCAGGAGGAGGCCATTTCGCTCAGAGAGGGTTTGCGGAGGGTCTTTATTATGCCGCCGCGAATGCGCACTGCCGGATAATGATGACTTTTAGCCTATTGTGGCTGAGCGACCCCAATGTTGCATATAGAACCTTAGGGCTCACTCAAAAATAACTTCACATTTTATACGCCGATGCATTCCGCCTGGCGGCGTTGCGAAAGCTCGGAATATCCAGATATTCCTGCGTTTTCGCGCCTTGCCAATCGGACGCCTCAACGCCGGTGTTTCTATCTCTTCAGGGTCGTAATTTTCATTGCAGCATTGTTCACGGAACTGGTGATATTTTCCTTCATCAATGTGACCGGCATTGTATAGATTTCGCAACAATGCCCTGTTGTCTGAAGAATCGTCCTGACATACCCGTTCAAGGCGGACTCCCAGGCAACCTTCAGCGCAATTGCCGCCTTAAAAATTTCCCAGTGAGTGTTTTCGGCACTTCATCAATAATTTCGATAATACGAGGATACTTAAATGCCGCCATTTTTTGTTTGCAAAATGAAATCAGCTCATCAGGGGTGACATTATCTTTTTGGTCGTCAACCAACGCAACGAAAGCCTTTACCGTTTCGCCCCGGTAATCATCAGGAACACCGACAACCGCCGCCTCTTTTACCGCCGGATGCTGGTAGAGAACGTCTTCTACATCCCGCGGCCAGACTTTGTAGCCGGATACATTAATTAAATCCTTTTTACGATCGACAATGTAACACCACCCTTGCTCATCGATCTTAGCGACATCACCGGTAAAAAAGCGTTCGTTTTTAATCGCGTTGGCCGTCTCCTCCGGTTTTTGCCAGTAGCCGTCGGTGATTCCCGGACCGGAGAGGACTAACTCTCCTTCCTCTCCGACGGGCATTTCAATATCCGGATTCTCGAGGTCGACGATCCAGGCCTCATGACCGGGTGTGACCAGTCCAACCGACAGGGCACCGGTATGCTCATCCACCGGACCCTCCATTCCCAGCGGAGTGATGGTTGCCGGTGAACAGCTTTCCGTCAGGCCGTAAACATTATAAAGCATGAGCCCCATCTCGTCCCTGAATCTCTTTACGGTGCTGGGGGAGACCGGTGCACCGCCGCTGTATGCTTTTTTAAAATTAGATAAATCGTAGTGTTTGAGTTGAGGATGATTCAACATGGCGATGTACACCGTAATCGACGCCACGGTAAAGGTCACCCGGTACTTTTCGATCAGTCTTAAAGATTCCTGCACATCAAAGCGGGCGAACATGACGATGGGAATGGCCAGGTGAAAGGCAATGGCCTGGTGTGCGACGATCCCGGTGATGTGGAAGAGGGGGGCGACCCCCAAAACGACATCGCTGCGGTCCAGGCGGCAGGCCTGCTGATAGACGATTGCATTGTGCAGCACATTGGCGTGACGGATCATAGCCCCTTTGGCAGGGCCGGTGGTTCCGGAAGTATACACCAGATAGGCCATGTCTCGGGGCCGGGGACGCGCAATCGTAGTCTCCCGATCCGAATAGGCCTGAATCAGTTCCATGAAGTCCCGCGTTTCAGCAAAAGTTTGTTTTGGCACTCCCTTTAATTGGTCGGGGCGGTTAGGGTCGGTTCCCAACAGATCCAGTGGCGATGTGGTGATTATTTTGACGTCCGGACGGTTTTGGAGAGCAGGGCCGGCCTGACTATCGTAAATATCATCCTGACAGATGAAAAGCCGTGCCCCGCAGTCGTTCAGATAATGCGTGAGGTCAGCGGTAGTATACATCGGGTTGAGCGGGACGACGACGCCGTTTCGTATCCAGATCGCCAGGCAGGCAACCACGGCTTGGGGAATATTCTGCATAACCACGATCACCCGGTCGCCCCGGCCAATGCCCATCTCGGCCAGTGCGGCTGCCAATGCAGCAGCCATCCCTCCGATTTCTTCATAACCCAAGGTCCGATCAAAATAATGGATACACGGATCCGCCGGAAATGCCGAAGCTGCCTGCAGAAACGCATCCAGAATGCTGGAATCGGGCACGGACAATTGACTCGGCAGCCATTGCGGATAGGTTTTCAACCACGGCTTTTGATCATAAAAAGACCCCATAACACGTTCCTCTTTAGTGCCTTATGAGTTAATTTTGTGTATTTTGTGGCAATCCGCGGAGTATAGGGATATTTTCGCTATCTTCAAATGATTGAAAATTGTCGATTGAAGATTGAATATTTAAGGTTCGCCTGCGGTTGATCAATTATAAAAAAACCATCAACGAATCCCTCGCAACAAGTTGCAGGGTATCATCTATGCAAAAGAAATATTATCGCAGCAAGCTGCGGGGAACTAGGCCCTAACAGAGATTAAACTGACGGAGCGACACGCGGCGCAAGCGCCTGCGCTGCGCGAGCGACATCCACAAATATTCAATTTGCAATCTTCAATTTTCAATTCCCGTTCGTTCTATGGAGTTATTCTTTCTGCTTTTGTCTTTTTTGCGGAATCCCAGCCAACGCTTTGGCAAGCTTTACCTTTTCAGCCAGTTTTCCTTCGCGAAAAATCATTATGCGCTGGGCCTGGGGAGATCCGGCGCCATGCATGGATTCGACCATGGCGGTGCCGCCGGTCATGGCCTCGATTAAACGCCCGATCTTGATGCGTTCTTTCACCGGAATACCAGCGACGCCACTGAAGTATTTGCGTACCAGATGTCCGACCTCTTCGCTTTTGAGATCGTATTCGCTGGGCATCGTCGCTATGAAGCCGCCGGCGATATCGGTGGCCAGGCGGGCCACCTCGAAGTGAAAGCGGGTGACATTCTGCTTGCACACATTGGCCAGCATGGTATCCACCATATATGCGCCGGAGGGCGTCGGCGTGCCTTCAGCCGAACAGGCGATGGAGGAGCTGTAGAGCGTTTCGCTGAGATGAATCATCTCCGTGACCTTGTCTCTGATATGCGACCCCTTGGCTGCACCCTGAATCTGGGCCAAATAGCTAACGGCGCCGGTTAGAACGTCCATCAAACCGGTCTTACAGGCGCCGTAGTTTGCGCGGTGATGGGCGGCAAAGCGATAAACGAGAGAACCGGCAAAATCATTTTCCCCGTCCATGAAAACCCTGTCTTTTTCGACAAACACATCTTCGAACACCAGGACGGCTTCGCCGCCGACCACACCGAACCTGGGTTTGCCCACATCGATACGCTCGAGTTTGTCCCGGCGGTCATCACCGGCTTGGCGGCCGAAGATCATGGTAACGCCGGGCGCATCAATGGGAATGGCACAGACAATGGCGTTGTCTTGGGAGCGCTCATCCAGGGCAGTGGTCGGCATGACCAGAATTTCATGCGAATTAACGGCCCCGGTCATGTGTAGCTTGGCGCCCCGAATGACCACACCGTCATCGCGGCGCTCGACAACATGCACGTATTGGTCCGGATCGGGCTGATCGGCCGGTGCTTTGGATCGATCACCTTTGGGGTCGGTCATGGCGCCGACGACCATCAGGTTTTCATCCTGAATGAAGGTGAGCCATTTTTTAAAGCGTTCAAAATAATCCGTGCCATATTTTTTATCGATTTCGTAGGCAACCGAATAAACGGCGTTGATGCCGTCAAACCCCACGCAACGCTGAAAACACGTGCCTGTCTTCTGCCCGAGAATCCTGAGCAGTTTGATTTTTTTGATTAAATCTTCGATGTTCTGGTGGACGTGAGTAAACCGGCTGATGGCTCGGCCGGTCAGGTGGGAGGAGGCCGTGGCCAGGTCTTTGTATTTTTCTTTGCCGGCCAGGGCATAGGTCATGGCGGCGGCACGCACATGAGACGCAGTGGCTGAATGACGTGTCACGTCTTTGATTCGCTTTCCTTTGTAGTATATGACCGGTTTAAGACGACGCAAACTGTCGATATATTCGGCTCCGTTTTTTAATTTCATAATACCTCCAAGCGGGAGTTCGGCTCCCGGATTTAAATGTTCTCTAAAAATAATGAGCAGTTCTGTTTCGCAGATTTAGGTTGGATTTATTCGCTCCGAGATTGCAAAACCGCAGCCATAGTATACTATTTCGAGGATTTTGCAATCTCGGATCGTGCCAATGCTGCTTGACCGGGAACCCTGAACCTTTTTAATCCAGACCGACCGATTGTCTAAATTATGGGCAATTCCATGGTCTATACGAGCGGCGTTGCTGGCCTGGAAAGTGGCCAGTTTAATCGAAAAAGAAACTTCGGCATGATAAATGTCGAATTAAGGAATTCTTTCTATTTCATTTGTTAAAAACAGCAGAGCGAAGCCTCCGGCTCGTAGGGGTTGTAGCGCCTACGCCTCGGAGAGCGACATCCACAATTCGTCAATCGTCAATCTTCATTCGCCATTCGTATTCCATTACCAGATTGTCCAGCCGCCGTCGATATATATGGTCTGCCCGGTAATAAAATCCGAGGCTGGCGAAGCCAGAAATATAATGATCCCTTCCAGCTCCGGCAGGTAGCCCCAGCGCCCCATGGGAGTACGTTTATTGATATAATTAAACCGCTCTCGATCTTCACGGATCTGAGTGACCAGCTCGGTTTCGAAATAGGTAGGCCCGACGGCATTCACGCGCACACCGAGTTTGGCCCACTCCAGGGCCATCACCTTGGTCATCTGGTCGACGCCGCCCTTGGCGGAGGCATAGGCGACCTGATTTGGCTGCACCAAGTTTCCAAAGATGGAACTCATATTGATTATTTTACCGTATCCATTGGCGATCATCTGCGGGGCCACCGCCTGGGCGGTCAAAAAATAGCCTTTGAGATTGGTGCTGATAATGCGGTCCCATTCTTCTTCCGGGAATTCGAGTACCGGGACCCGGTAATTGACGCCGGCATTGTTGACTAAAACGTCGATGCGACCGAAATAGTCCAGAATCTGCGCAACCGCTTTGGACACTTTCGTCTTATCGGTAACATCGATGTGGAAGCCAACGGCATTTCGGCCCAAGCCGCATATAGCGGCGGATACGCGTTTCAGATCCGAGGCGCTGCGGCCGCATACCGCGATGTCGGCCCCGGCTTTGGCCAGGGCCAGAGCGGAAACCTCACCCAAGCCTCTGGTACCACCGGTCACCATGGCAATTTTACCCTTCAATTCAAATTGTTGTAAACCCATTGGACACCTTCCCGTTGATTTTTTCTCGCTCAGGACGAATTGTCGAATAAATAATTATGATAAATGCGCCTAGAAAACATCAAGACAATCACGAATCGAAGCACTTCGAAGCACTGACACCTGACACCTTCAGTTTTTCATACCATGCTGTCAGATAAAACCCGATATGGGATTAAATGACTAGATATTTTTGAATCACCGCTTCATCGCCCCAAATCGCCTCCATGGTGTCTTCGTGGACGATGCGGCCTTTTTCGATGATATATCCCCGTTCACACACACAGCGACAGAATTTTAAATTTTGATCGGCCAACAGAATCGTCATCCCCTTTTTCTGAATCTTGCGGATGACCTCCACCAGGTTGGCAACCACCATCGGGGCCAGTCCTTCGGAAGGCTCATCCAACAGAATCAGATCAGGATTGGCCATCAGGGTGCGGCCCATGCTCAACATTTTCTTTTCACCGCCTGACAAATTGAGACCCATCTGCCTGCGACGCTCGCCCAGAGCCGGAAAAAGCGCTTCGACCCGTTCCCGGTTCCAGTAACCTGATCGTCCGGACAGCCGTCTGGCGATTTCCAGGTTCTCTTGGCACGTCAGATCCGGAAAAATACGCAAATCATCGGGCATGTAGGCAATCCCCTTCTTAGCCATCACGTAGGCAGGGTTGCCGGCAGCCTGCCGTTCTTTAAACCGAATTACACCGTTGCGCGGCGGCGTCAACCCCATGATGGATCGTAGTGTCGTGGTTTTGCCGACCCCGTTGCGGCCCAGCAGGCCCACGACTTCCCCGGCATTGACCTTAAGGGATATGTCCTGAAGAATGTGTGATTTGCCGTAAAAGGTGTTGATCGCCTCTACTTCAAGAATCATGATACCACCTCTTCACCCAGATAGACTTCTCTGACGCGTGGATTGGCTTGCACATCTTCGGTTGAGCCGTCTCCGATGACCGCACCGTGATGCAGCACAATCACACGTTGCGACAGGGAGAACACGACATCCATGTCGTGCTCGACAATGACAAAGGTCGTTTTGCCAATGGCAGAAAGCCGTCGGATATTGTCGAGGATTTTAACCCGCTCCACGGGATTCATGCCTGCTGTAGGCTCATCCAGGAACAGTAATTTTGGTTTGGCGGCAAGTGCAATGCCGACCTCCAGCACTCGCTGATCCCCATGGGACAAAGCACTGGCAGGCGTTTGGGCCTCGGAGACAAGTCCAATCATCTTCAGAATTCCATTGACCTCCAGTCGGGCGCTTTTTTCCTTGATAACCGATCGAAGCAGTTTGTGTGATCGGTTGAGCATCGTTAGCACCGGTATCTGTATGTTGTCGAAAACGGTCAGTTCCGGGAAAACGTTGACGACCTGAAACGATCGGCAAAGTCCCAAGCGAACGCGCCGGTGAATCGGCAGGCGTGTAATGTCAGTGCCCTGAAAAATAACCCGGCCCGAATCCACGGGTAAAGAACCCGAGAGCATATTGATCAGGGTGGACTTGCCGGCGCCGTTGGGTCCGATAACAGAAGTCAGCACACCTTCATCGATGGTCAGATTTATGTTGCTGGCCGCCTGGACCCGGCCGAAGGCTTTGTTCAAATTTTCGATGACAAGAATCGGAACACCCATATATTTTACCTAAAGATACGCTAATTTCGAATGGAAGATGAACGTCGAACAGATTGAACATCGAACATCGAACGTTCAACGTTGAACATCGAATAATGATGTCGCTCCGCTTAGCAATTTAATTTGTTTTTAATAATCCGATGTCAAACCTTGAATGACTATTTCCGCTCCCTTTCAGCCCATCGACTCCGCTCAGGGCCGTGAGCCTGTCGAACGGCCGTTTTGATACCCGAAACGAAAATCTTATTTAATTCTTCTGTTTGTTCATCTTTTCCCATTCAACATTCGATGTTGGACGTTCGATGTTCGATGTTCATTTTTTTTATTCCTTCCTGGCAAAAATAACTTAGCGTTTATGCGGGAGAGCCCTCCCACAACACCGCCGCGAAACCCCATGATAATTAACAGTAGAATAATGGCAAACCAGAGCATCCAGTTTTGGGTGAAGCGTTCGATGATCTCGCGCAGGATGATGAAAATCGCACTGCCGACAAGGGGTCCGGAAAACGTCTGGATACCTCCGATCAAACTTACCAGAACCGGTTCGGCCGAATGGCTCCAGTGGGCCCCGAACGGATTGGCATTCCTCTCCAAAAGCGTGCCAAGGGTGCCCGCCAGGCCGGCGAATGTTCCGGAAATGATGAAAGCCCCCAGACGATAGTTTTTCAGCGAGACCCCGGCAAATTCAACGCGCTTGTCATTTTCGCGGATCCCGGAAAGGACCAGCCCGAACGGTGAATGCCGTATTCGATAGATCAACATAATGCTCAACACCAGGCAGACTAAAATCAGAAAATAAAAATACTGCGGTTTATTGATGGGGATGCTGAATAATCCCAGGGAGATGGGGGCCCGTGCGATACCGACCAGTCCGTCGTCTCCGCCGGTGATATCCCGCAGATTCCAGATAAGAGAAAACACCATCATACCAAAGGCCAGCGTCAACATGGCAAAGTAGATTTCGGTGTGCCGGACGCAAAAAAAACCGATTACCATCGCCAGCAGGCAAGCAAACGCAATACCCACAGCAATACCGGCCAAAGGATGGGGGGTGACGTGCAGTGAAAACAGCCCCAGACCGTATGCGCCGGCCGCGTAAAAGGCGCCGTGGCCGAAGGAAAGCAACCCGGTCCCCCCTAAGAGCAAATTGTATCCAAGGGCAAAAATGGACAGGATCATAACGCGCGATGTCAGATACACCGTAAACCGGTCGGCAAACAGCCCGATGAAAATCAGGACGGCGACCAGCAGTCCCAGCAACAGAAGGTTCCATTTTGCTTGCATTTACGAAGCCTCCCCGAAAAATCCCTCGGGCCGCCAGAGCAATACCACGGCCATCAGAATGAAGGTCAAAAACATGTCGAACGTCGGGAGGTAGCGGGTACCGAAGGAAGACAGCAATCCGATGATCAACGCCCCCAAAAATGCGCCCTTCAAGCTGCCCAGTCCGCCGATGACGGCGACCACGAAAGCGTCGATGATAATGGCCTCACCCATACCCGGTGTCAGCAGTCCCACGTAGGGTACAGCCAGGCCGCCGCCCATGGCGCCCAGCCAGGTCCCGAATACAAAGACCGCGGTAAAAAGGGCCGGCACTTTTACGCCGATGGCGGAAGCCATCTCGCGGTCCGATGATGCCGCCCGGATGATACGCCCCCACCAGGTCTTTTCAATCAGGCCCCAGAGGCTCAAGGCTACGATAGGGCCGATGATGATGATAAACAAATTGTAGGTCGGAAAATTGCGACCCAAAATCGGCACCGAATCGCCGAGCCCCGGTACGGTTGGTGATCCCAGCGAGCCAGCGCCCCATACGATCTTGACAAGGTCATCGAAGAGCAATACAAAAGCAAAGGTCAGCAGGAGCTGGTAGGGCAACTCGAGATGATATACGTAACGAAGGAAAAATCGTTCAACAATAAATCCCACCGCACAGACGAGCAGCGGACCCACGATAAGGCCCAGCCAGAAATTTTCTCCCAGCAGGCTTAGAACCATAAAGCAGCAATAGGCCCCCAGCATGTAGAAACTTCCGTGGGCGAAATTTAAAACCCCCAGAACCCCGAAGATAAGCGTCAAACCGCTTGCGACCAGCCAGATAAACATCCCCGTCGACAAACCGGCCAGGCAGATGTGTACAATGGATTCGAGATTCAATACATACCTCCGGCGTAAGCGTTCAAAGGTTCAGTGTTCAGAGTTTTAGAGTTACCTTAAATTCCCAATTCAGAGTTGACGCGTCAATGGTCCAGAAACCCTCATATGAAAATACACAAAAATAAAAAAGCGAACCGCAGAATATCGAATGTCGAACCGCAGAATTTCGAAGGGTGGTTTCGCTTCGCTCAATCTTTTTAAAAAAAAAAGTTAGAATACATTCCTTCGACATTCGATATTCATGATTCGATATTCGATATTCGCTTTTTGATAAACTCAGCAAGGTCGAAGTACCATTTTCGAACAAACGGGCCGTTTCTGCGTCCTGTTGTTGAAAAATTTTTTTTCATTCCGGCGGACAACGATCGGCCGTATCAATAAGGCGGGGTGGTGCCTTCACCTTCAAATGGCGGCCGGTTGAAGCATTCGGTTGCGGGAACCATTACCTGTTTGCCCATAACTTTAAACGAATACTTGGCATCCGTGACGGTCAATCCCCAGGGGACATCGTACATGGCCTGATGATCCTCCTTGCGAAACATGCGATAACCTGCCGGCGAATCGAGCATCATGCCTTCCATGGCCTCGATTATCGGTGCGGTTTCCTTGGAACCGGTCATTTCAACCGCTTTTTTGAAGGCGTAGATGGCCGAATACCCGGTTTCGGATACATAGGCGGGATAGTGGTTCCAGCGTTTGCGGAAGCGATCGACCCAATCGTTATTGCGGGCGTTATTCGGATAGAGAAAGAAATAGCGTCCGGATATCCAGACATTATCCGGCATTTCATTGCCGAGGCCCTCTAAGACGTCCATGGCGGCCCCGACCGGGAACATGACATGTTTGATATTTTCGAACATTCCGGCCTGTTGGGCCTGCTTGACAAAGGTGATCAACTCACCGGCCCATTCGGTGGAATAAAACCCTTCCGGTTTGGCGTCCATAATGGTGTTGATGTGGGGGCGGAAATCGGTGGTGCCGAAGGGGGCCCATGATTCTGCAATGTAGGAGGCGTCCGGTTTCAGTTTGCCCAGCGTTTTTTTAAACATGTCCCAGCAGGTGTAGCCGTACTCATACTTGGGACTGATGGTTGCCCAGGTTTTGGCAGGCAGATCCTTGGCCACGAAGGCGGCGGCATTGCCGTCCTGGTAGGTGGGGGTGCAGATTCGAAAAATCTGTTTGATCCCGTTTTTATAAACCTGTTGTTCGGTAAGTTTTTCGGTGGCCGCATGGGTGACGATTAAAACTTTATCCAGTTCCTCCATGATGGGTGCCAGCGCCAGCGCCTGTCCGGATGAATCTATGCCGCCCAAAAAATCTGCGCCCCAGCTGTCTACAAAATAGCGGGCGTTTTTAATAGCCTCTTGCGCTTTTGCCGTGGAATCCCTGAAATCGACTTCGACCTTGTTGCCGGCAATGCCACCGGCGGCGTTAATCTCTTCAACGGCCATGGTAACGCCCATTTTATGGAATTCTCCATAGCCGGCAAGGGTTCCGGACATAATGGCCTGATAGCCGACCTTGATCGGGCCCTTGATTTTTGGTGTGGCTGCCCACGCACCCGTCGGTTTGGAAACCGTTGAACCCAGGGCTGCCGCCCCGGCCGTCATCAGCCCGGTTTTGATAAAATTCCTCCGTGTGATTGCGGTTTTTTTCATTGTCTCCTCCTTCCGTTTGGTTACTTGCAGTTTTTCTAATGTATTCATAAATATTGAAATTGTGTCAAGTAATTAATGCTCGTTTCCCAGCTGGCGGATAAACAAACTGACGCCATCATGGCTGCGGGAGGTAGTTCCGATGGCGATTGCAGCCAGCCAACCGGATGCTGTTGACATTTGGCCGGAAAAACGCATATGGTACCACCCGTTAAAGATATGCACAAAAATTATCTTGTTATCCCTGGGTTGGGCGGTCTTCGGGAAGAGATTGGTGCATATTGTGGCCAAAAACTGTTCAATTCAGTTTATTAACTTGGAGGACCTATGTCAGATATTCTGGAAGTCATAAAGGCAAGAGATCCGCATGAAAGAGAATTTCATCAGGCCGTGGAGGAAGTTACCGACAGCATAAAGCCGGTTCTGGATCAAAACCCGCACTACCGCCAGGCGGCTGTTTTGGAAAGAATCGTCGAACCCGAGCGGATTATAACCTTCCGTGTGCCGTGGCTCGACGATCAGGACAATGTGAAGGTCAATCGTGGATTTTGCGTGGAGATGAGCAGCGCCATCGGCCCCTATAAAAGTGCTTTACGTTTTCATCCCTCTGTCAATCAAAGCATTCTAAAATTTTTAGCCTTCGAACAGGTTTTCAAAAATGCCCTGACCACTTTGCCGCTGGGCGGTGGCGCGGGAGGATCCGACTTTGACCCCAAGGGTAAATCAGATGATGAAATGATGCGGTTTTGCCAGAATTTTATGACCGAGCTTTACCTGCACATCGGCCCCAACACGAATATAGCCGCCGGCGACATCGGCGTGGGTTCCAGGGAAATCGGATATCTTTTTGGCATGTATAAAAGATTGAGCAATGAATTTAGCGGCGCTTTGACGGGTAAGGGCCTAAACTGGGGCGGCAGCTTGATTCGTGCCCAGGCGGCCGGTTATGGGTGTGTCTACTTTGCCGCTGAAATGCTTGCCACCCGCAATATAACCCTTGACGGTCAGGTATGTCTGGTCTCCGGCGCTGGTAATGTGGCCCAGCATACTGCCGAAAAACTGATCGAATTGGGTGCCAGGGTTGTCACCCTTTCGGATTCTTCCGGATATGTTTATGACCCCGAAGGGATCGATAGAAATAAACTGGCCTATGTGAAACAGTTAAAAAATATCCGACGCGGCAGAATCCAGGAGTACGCGGATAAATATCCCGGCGTTGTTTATACCCCGATCGACGCCAATTCGGATTTCAATCCATTATGGGGGCACAGGGCCGCATGCGCATTCCCTTGCGCCACCCAAAATGAGATTTGCGAACAGGATGCCTACGCGATTATCAACAACAACGTCAAGTTGATCTGCGAAGGCGCAAATATGCCCTGCACCCCTGAAGCGACTGATATATTTACAGACAGGGCGATTCTATATGCCCCGGGCAAGGCGGCCAACGCCGGCGGTGTCGCGGTTTCCGGTCTGGAAATGGTCCAGAACAGCATGCGCCTCAACTGGCTCGGCAGTGAAGTAGATCAGCGTCTTAAAATTATCATGAAAAAGATTCACAAAACCTGTCTGGACGCAGCTGAAGCCTACGCCACCCCTGGCAATTACTTAAATGGGGCCAACATCACCGCCTTTGTTAAAGTGGTGGATGCCATGCTCGATCAGGGGGTGGTGTAAAGGAATGACGATTGACGATTGAATATTGCCGAATTGTGGAATTCTATCGTTTTTATTTTCTGCATAATCACATC
>CALZJV010000136.1 GCA_945787595.1 uncultured Desulfobacterales bacterium
ATCCTTCTCTGATTATACCATCGGTTACGGTGATATCCGGTGCTTTGAAGCCATCATCCCCTCCCGGCTTAAAACCGTCAAAAAGTGATTGGGCACAACTGCGGGCACCAGTCTGGGCCGACTCTTCCCCAATCAAGGCCATCTGAAAGTTCTTTTGAGTCAACAGTGCGCTTCCAATGGCGGTCAAGTCACCGGACAGGGCGATGAGATCCTGTTCGGTAATGTCATCCGCAAGCCGTTTGATGGTCTGCAGTTGATGAACGCCACCCCAGGTCTCATTTAACATCCGGGTGGATGATAAATTTCTGGCAGCAAGAGAAATGGCAAGGCGGTGGCCGCTGTGGATCACCATTGATTCCAGGCCGGCCCGATACTCGAGCAGAATGCTTTTCAAGCGCGTGAGATTGGAAAAATCCGAATGATGAAGCAGTTCCTGGATGATATCAAACATCGGCTCCTGATTTCTCAGAAGACATTTTCCATTAAATGAGATAAAGGGCACGCAATCCCCCGCGCCGTCAAATCGGGTGCGGGCGTGGGTTGAAAATCCAACACCTCCCGTATATGCATCGACGCGTTGTGCCATCTCGACATAATCCCGTTTGGTGGTGCCCATGCGCGAAAGCGCGTAACAGAAAAACGGGGCCAATGGTATAAGCGCAGCGGGTAGTAAACCGGTTCCGGCCGCCGCTGCGAAATAAACGATACCGGATGTTGTCGTCTTGTACAGGCTGGCTCGCACGGCATCATCGGATGCACTTTCCTTGATCATGGGAACAGACGGTGGAATGTCTTCGCGCTGCAGGGTGGGCAGGCAGGTTACATCCTCTTCGGTTTCCTGAAGACGTTTCAGAGCTTCGGCATCTTGTTTAATCCGGTCAATGTCGGATCGGGACAATCCTTTTTTGATGCGGTCCAACTCGGTACGTACACGTCGGGTTTCATTTTGTTCCATTTCCTTGTCAGGGACCAATGTCAACAATACCCGGTGGGGATTGTCCAGAAAATATTTTTGGATGCAATTTTCAAAAAAATCACCCTTCGCCATCTCGTTTTGCAGTTTGGCCAGATCAGCGTCAAAATTTAAAATCTTGACCGGATCGCCACCATGGAACCAGCTGCCACTGAAAGTCAGCAGTAGTTTTATCCCATATGGATAGGGCGTATTGGTAATCTCCTTGCGATGAAACTCAATCTGATGGATAGCAGAATCGATCAGATTTTTATCAATACCCTTTTCAACAAGATTACGTAACATGCTGACAATGATCCCCTCGATTTTATCAGCTACGGCCTGTTCAACGTCTTTTAATCCGGCGACAAACAGCGTGTCCCGATTATCGGCGTCAAAGCCGGTACCATCGCATAGTGCGCTTCCAAGGGCCGAATCGATCAAAGCTTTGCGCAGTGGGGAAGCGGAATTGCCAAGTAGGATCTGTTCTAGTAATGTCAGCGCCAGGATTTCAAACGTGTTCTGAATGTCCGCGGTCAGCCATGCCAGGCATACCTGGCATTTTTTAGTTGCATCTTCCTTTGGGTTGAAAGGGTACGGATAGGTTACCGATCTCGGCTGCTTCCAGCGGGACTGAGAGGATACAACCGTTCCAGGGTCAATCCGTTTGAATTGGTTTAAGACCTGTTCCTCGATAAAAGCCAGGTGATCTTTCAATGGCAGGTTTCCGTAGGTATAGAAAAAGGCGTTGCTGGGATGATAGTGCCTGCGATGGAAATCTTTCAGCTGCTCATGAGATAGTGACGGAATTTCAGTCGGCTCCCCTCCGGAATTGTACTGATAGGTGGACGACGGAAACAGGGCTTTCAGGATGCTTCGAACCATCACCTGATCCGGTGATGACATGGCGCCTTTCATTTCATTGTAAACCACACCTTTATAATGGAGCTGAGGATTAGCAGGATCAAGACTCGCCGGATTTTCTTCAATCTCCAGGCGGTGACCTTCCTGTTTAAAACTGAGTTCCTCCAAACGGGGAAAAAAAACTGCATCCAGATAAACGCCCATCAGATTGTAGAAATCTTTGCCGTTCTGGGTCGAAAACGGATACATGGTCCAATCCGAAGCCGTAAAAGCGTTCATAAATGTGCTTAAGCTTCTTTTGAGCATTGAAAAAAACGGATCCCGCACGGCATATTTTTTGGAACCGCACAAAACGGTATGCTCAAGTATGTGGGCGACACCGGTGGAGTCCCGGGGAACAGTCTTAAAGGCGACACTGAAGGTGTTTTCGGCATCGTCGTTGCTGATGTGCACATGCCTGGCGCCGGTAGAGAGATGCTCTAACGCATAAAAAATCGAAGAGATCTCCTTTAGCAGTTCGATTCGCTCAATGCGGTAATCATCGATACGATCACCCACCTTTAATCCGGAATTGTTTGCATCCACGATAGTGTTCATATTCACCCCATATGTTTCTTGCTTAGGCCCTTATCGGGAATTTTCTGGTAACATGTTGTAAGGAACGTAAGGTTTCAGCAATTAAAAAATAACAAATAACAAATCACAAATATCAAATGGTTCGACAAGCCGTTCGACAGGCTCACGGTCCTGAGCAGAGTCGAAGGACTCACCACCTCACCACCCTGAGCCAAGTCGAAGGGCAAATCACAAAATTCAAAATCCCAAATCAGAGGTTTTTGCTGTTGTTTGAGATTTGGATATTGTATTTTGGAAATTATTTATAATTTGATGCTTGCAATTTGTTATTTCTCTCCGAGCCGTAGGCTTTACGAGCCGGAGGCCGGTTTATCCGGATTAGGATGCAATATAAATTCCCCGGCTTTTACGCTTTATCTTCCCGATTTTATTCAGACGAAAAATGATGTTGCGAATCTTCTTTTCATCAAAGCCGGTTTTAGCCTGGATTGCAGCAAAGCCTATCCCCTGTTTGGAGCGCTTGATAGCATCCAATACGATGTCAATAGCCGTCAGTGCTGTTTTACGGCGGCCAATTCGGTCGCCGGCATTGTCAGGACTCATTGCCGATTGCTTTATCAGATTTTCCAGACGTTCCAGTTTAGCCATTAGCCTGTCTACATCTTTTTTAGTTGGAATACTATACTGCAGCATAAAAAATTTGACCATGGCATCGAAACTTGGTGTTTTCCCTTTCCTTTTCGGCATGGGATCCTCCTTGGTCATAATTTGGGATTTTAGCCCGCCCTGGCCTCCGGCTCGTAGCCTACGCCTCGGAGAGCGCGACGGCTTCAATAGCATATTACCAAAACCGATGCGTTTTGTAAGTAGGAGTTCATAAACATGCTAAGTTAAATCAGGTCTGGGCCAGGGATTGCGGCTAATTTGTAGCAGAACGAAAATGGGCTTAAATAAATTTAATGAAAATCATCAATTTTCAGCACCCTAAGCTAACCCCAAGAAATTATGATAAAACTAACTGATAATTGTAGAAAAGTCAAGATTTCGGATTGAAAAGATGGTGATTTTCTGATATTTGAGACTAAAAAAAATATCGCTATTCAGGGGACTTAGATCTCTTTGGGCAATGTCGGAATTTTTATGTTTCGTCTAATTCTAGCAATTCCGATGTGCACACATTTTGATGAAAATGAAAGAAGAAACGGATAACACAAAAAACTCGATTCCTCGCCAATTTCGGATAAGGATTCGGCAAGGGATAAACCGTGTAAAAAATTTTCACGGTGACCCTCATTTTGTGGCGATGGGCATGGCTATCGGTGTTTTTGCGGCTGCCACGCCAACCATGCCTTTTCAGACAGCCATTGCCGTAGCCCTGGCGTTTATCCTGCGATCCAGTAAAGCTGCCGCCGCCATCGGTGTTTGGATCAGTAATCCGATTACTTTCCCTTTTTTCTACCTGGCGAGTTACAAAGTGGGTACCCTTCTCTTCGGAGTCTCTGCTGCCTACGATTCCGGCGGCGATCCGGTCGATATTTTGAAGCTGGGCACCGAAGTAACCATTGCTGCTGTCACCGGAGGTACCATTATCGGCCTTTGTCTGGCCATCACGACTTATTTTATCACCCATAAATTATATGCCAAGATTCGCTCCAGCGAAAAATCAATTCATAGCAGCACTGTGAAAGCCGGCTGTAATTCCGATATTAAACTATCACTTCCAGTGAATCATGACAACCCCTAGAACACTCCTTGCAGCATGGAATTTAAGGCCAAAGAAAAACATGGGTCAGAATTTTCTCTCCGATGCCTCAACGGCCGAAACCATTATTTCCCGGGCACATCTGTCATCAGAGGATGTGGTTCTGGAAATCGGTGCCGGCCTGGGCGCTTTAACCATTTTTCTGGCACGGGTAGTTAAGAAAGTATATGCCGTGGAAAAAGATCGAGAGCTGATTGAACTGCTTAAAACAGAATTGCTTGCAAATCGGATTTCTAACTGTGAAATTATTGCAAAAAACATCCTACAGATGGATTTGCATGCCATCGCCGATACGACCGGAAGTAAAATCACGGTCA
This sequence comes from uncultured Desulfobacterales bacterium, assembly GCA_945787595.1. The sequence continues at coordinate 4,472 of CALZJV010000136.1, forward strand.
TCGGAAATCTGCCTTACGGTATCTCATCACAAATTCTCATTAAACTCATTCAATCAAGAAGCGCCATTGAACGCACGGTTCTCATGTTCCAGAAAGAACTGGCCCAACGCATCACCGCGCTGCCCGGCGGCAGGGACTACGGTAGAATAACCGCCATGCTCAGATACTGCGCCGACATTCGAATACTTGCGAACATCAAGGCTTCGGTTTTTTATCCGCCACCCAAGGTGGATTCCACAGTTATCGAGGCGCGGTTTAAACCCACAGCGATATATGGAGCCCACGATGAAGCCGGGTTGTTTGCTGTGATCAAAGCAGCCTTTGGCAACAGACGGAAAACGTTGAAAAATGCCCTGGCCGCAAGCGAACTTGGCATTGATTCTGAAACCGCCCTGAAAGCATTGAACTCAGCAGGGATTGATCCCTCCCGCCGGGCGGAAACACTTAAGCCTGCCGAATTTGTGTCTCTTGAAATTTGCTTGAGAGAAGTTATGGCGAAAAGTGAAGGTTGAGAGGTTCAGGGTTCAGCTCAGCCGCTGGCCTGAAGAGCGGCCAGTCTGATCGAAAAAGAAACTTTGCAGTTTTGAATCTGTTGTTTTTAATTGTGGGAGCGGTTTTTAACCGCGATTGCCCGGGCAAATCGCGGCTGAAAGCCGCTCCCACCAACCATTAATCACAGCTTAAAGGGTATTGAATTAAATGTAGTTTCATATAAGAGGATCAGGATTTCGGTGCTCGTCAAGTCTGAACGATAGAACGCTCACCGATATCTAATGCCGGTAGGCAATGCCTCAATCTGCGGAGCATTCATAAGGGCGGCGGCTTTGTACTCTGGACGGCGAATTCAGAACCCTAAACCTTGTAAACCCAGAACCTTTGAACCTCTATTTTAAATCTTGACCCTGAAACGTGGTCGTATTAATATACAGCCATCTTAAACAAACTTTGAATTTATCATTAAAAGGAGGCTAAAATGGCCGTAAAGATTTTTATTAAGCGGTTGGTCCCGCAAGATAAAGCAAGAGAGATGATTCCGCTTTTCAGGCAAATGAGAGCATCTGCTGCGACACAGTCCGGATATATTACCGGCGAAACATTGAGGAGTCTGGATAAACCGGATGAATTTATGGTCATCAGCACTTGGCAGTCATCCGAAGACTGGAAGCAATGGCTGCAAAGTAAAGAAAGAAATGAGGTCCAAAGCAAAATTGATGACTTGCTGGGCGGTGAAACCGAATATGACATTTATCATTACGGGTTTTCGGAGTAGAACCGGTTCGTCGATCCTTAATAATTCACCGACGCGAAGGACGCTGAGGGTAAATGCATTTTCCCTTTGCGTTCTCTGCGTCTCTGCGGTGAGTTTTCTACATAAGCTCGGCGATAGATACCGTTCGATCCCCCAGCATGTTGACGTAACTTCCCATTTCGTTGTCGTACCAGCCGTATATGACCGCCTGGGTTACCGGTATCCTGATGACTGAATCTCCTGGGTTTGATAATAAATCGATGTTCAGCCCCGGTATGTTGGCAAGATCAATGGCCGCTTCCGCCGTTCGGGTGTGGGTTTCGTGGCCTTCAATGGTGGCGGCCACTTTGGGCAATCCTATAATATCTCCGGATACATTCTGCTTATCCGTGTAATACAGGTAACCCTGGGTGTTGTCGGCTGCAGCCTGCCGGTAAATATCGTTTGTCATTTCTCTGCTGACATACGGCCCGGCCGGTTCTTCTTGGAGATTAATCACAAGTATGATTAATGACCCGCTGCTGGTGGGAATCCTGACCGACTCGGCAATAAATGCGATTTCCTCCATTTCAGGTATGACCAACCTGAGCGCCTTGGCAGCACCGGTAGTGGTCAGGATGATATTGTTCATAATGCTTCTGTTTTTTCGCAAATCGGCCTTGCCGGCCTTGGGCAGACGATCCAGAACTTCCTGGGACCCTGTGGCGGCATGAACCGTCGCCATCGAGGCGGACATGATTTTTTTGGAACCGAAAGCATTAATCAGCGGTTTCACCATATGGGCCAGACAGGTGGTGGTGCAGGATGCATTGGAGATGATCTTATGACGTCGGGGATCATAATCGTTGTCATTAATCCCCATTACCGTGGTTACGGTATCATCCGGCACGGGAGTACTTTCACCCTTGATTTTAAAGGGTGCGGAAAGGATCACTTTATCCGCTCCGGATGCCAGATGGCCCCTTGCGGTTCCCTGGGGATGATTCAATCCTGAAATGGGATCAAGAAATTGACCGGTGGTATCGACCACCAGCCTGACATCATGTTCTCCCCAGCCAATTTCAGCCGGATCCCTGTGGCTCCTTAGAAATTTGACTTTAACGCCGTCAATCACCATGGAGCCGCTGTCCTCATCCAAATCGCCAACAACCGGCTGGCCTTTTTGGCCGTAAAGATACCCGTGGAGCCAACCGTAAGTCGAATCCCTTTCAACATAGTGGGCAATATCCGCAAGAGATGTCCCGGATTGTCTACCGATGTTGACCACGATTTCATCGAAGTATTTGCGCGCCACATGGTGCCAGACAGTCAATTTTCCGATTCGGCCGAATCCGTTTACACCCAGTATTTCGTTGCTTGCCATTTTGTTGTACCCTTTCAGAATGTGTTGATAGATTTCTTTTAACCAGCTGTAATTTAATATAATTATTCCTATTAATTTGCTATATGTATCTTAGCAAATTTAGGAATACTCATATTCAAAATGAATAGATGGAGCGAGGCGACACCTTAATTTTAGGCAATTTAAACTTTAGCTCATTTTAGTTCATTTTTTGTCAGGTCTCTTTTACCTTAATCAATCCTTTAAAGACCGAACCTTCCTGGCCGTCAATGCTGATATGATCGCCGGATTTTACGATTACCTGGTTAAAGGTGCACTCTTTACCCCATTCATCACATCTAAGGTCTCCGCATCCCACCACACAGGTCTTGCCGAGCCGGTGCGCCACCACGGCGGCATGGGATGTCAATCCACCGCGGGCCGTCAGCAATCCGTCGGCGGCATGAATTTCGCGAATATCATCCGGCACGGTATCGGCCCGCGCCAGGATCAAATCGGTATCGGGTTCAAGAAGCCGCCATTTATCAATCTCTTTAAGACTAAAAACCAGCCGTCCGCTCATAGCACCGCCGCTCACCCCGATTCCATGGCCTAAATAATCGGCTTTGCTCTGTTCCGCGAAGTCAAAGGTCATCACTTTCTTGCGCTCCCGGATGGCCATGTTACGGGTCTGCAGCAGATATAAATCTTCAATGCTGGGTCCTTCAAAGGTAAATTCCATTTCCTGGGGGCTCCAGTTTTTATTGTCGATCAATTCATGAGCCCAATCTTTTAACGCTTTGTAGATCTCCGGGAAATGGGTTTCAAGGGTAATGTCGGTTTCCCGCATTTCAATTTCCTGCTGAAAAATCGAAATGGGATTTGTGTTGACCAATCCGGCAACGACATCCTCGCCCTGATTTCCAATCGTAAAGTCTCCCCACAGCTTTAAGGTATCTCCCGACCATCTGGGGTTGTGGGTAAAAATCACCCCGGAACCGGAGTTGCGCGAAATATTACCATACACCATGGCCTGCACGGTAACGGCGGTCCCCCAGTCGTCTGAAATCCCCATTATTTTGCGGTAGGTTTTGGCTTTGGGGGATTCCCAGGAATCCAGAACCGTCTTTATCGCCAGGTAGAGCTGTTCGTAAGGTGTCTCTAATACTTCAATCCCCGATGACCTGATCAGTTCCCTGTATGTCAAAGCGACCTTTTTCATCTGTTGGCCGCTAAATCCTCTTTTGTAGGAAATGCCCAGCTTTTTTTTCCAGTCCCTAATGACCGCATCGAAATCATCGCGCTGCAATCCGAAAGCCATGCCATAACATTGTAAATACCTGCGATAGTTGTCCCAAGCGAACCAGGCGTTGCCGGTTTTTAAAGCAATACCCTCAGCGATTTCCTTGTTATTCCCGACATCCAAAAGCGTATCCATCATGCCGGGTTGGGAAATTGCTGATCCGCTCCGTATAGATAAAAGCAGCGGATTGCGAGGGTCGCCGAAGGTTTTTCCGGTTGTTTTTTCCAATGCGGACATATTGCGTACGACCTGGTCCCTGAAATTTTCCGTGGCCGGGGGATAGCTGTCGATAATCTCCCGGCAGCGAAAGACTTCGGTGGTAATGATAAACCCGGGCGGAACGGGATAGCCGTAGCTATTCAGCTGAACCATATTGACGCCCTTGTTACCTAACTGGATGATACCGATGACACGGTTGCGGGCGGAATCAATCGGAGTCATCGCATTTTTAGGATCATAGCGCAGCAATTTATGCAGCTTGTCGGCCGGCAACTTATAGGATTGCTGGAAAAGGGTGGTCAGAATTCTGCTTAAAAACAAATCCAGCTGCTGAAGCCCCAGAGAGAGTGCGATCTGCTCGCGAAAAAATATTTCAGAGACCCGATGCTGCAGTTTTTCTCGATCTTCCAGATTTTTTTCGGGCAGAAATTTTGGCAGAATGCGGTCAAGAGAAATTTGAGATAAAATTCGGTTCAGGTTCCCGCCGTGAATATTATGGAAATAGTCATGGATAATGTTCTTCACCGCCTGGGTGAAGCCTTTAAAGATATCCAGATACTGGGTTTGAGTGAACCCCCTGACCTCCAGGGAATGCGCTAGAAATTCCAGCTGGCGTTCAAATTCAACGGATGCGATTCCATCCAGTTTCAAGGCTTTGTCAAGCAGTCTTAACAGGCTGTAGATTTGGTAAAAGGTGGCTTTTGTAATCAAACTGAGATCGATATCCCGGATTAGTTCCTCGAACAATACATTGACCAGGGTCTCAAAACGAAACATAAGCCCCAGACAATCAAATTTCATTTCATGGTAACTTCCATACATGGAGGGGATATCAATCGTGATATGCCTCTTTTTATAAATATTTTCTTTGATTTCATAGGATTGTTCGGACAAGATGACCTTTTTCAGCTTTTCCATATAATCCAGCAGCATGAACTGCTTCCTGGTTAAATCAGGCTCGGCTAAAGCCTGTTCCGCGCGGCTAAAGTCCGGCAGAGCTTCGGTTCTTAGCTGTGCGATATACCCGCCAAGCTCGATGTAATCGAAGCTGTATTTTTGATGAAGCAATTTATAGAGGGCAATGACCAGCTCTACACGCTGCCGATCGACATCGGGAACATCCGGAACCTCTTCAACCAGGCTTTTTATTTCTTCTTCAGAAAGGTTCAGTAAATCACCCCGAATGCGGATGCCCTGTTCCATAAAATGAGAGAAGACCTTGTTTACGCCGTCAATAAATTGTCCACGGGTATCAATTTCATTGTAGATCGACGATGGGACATACGGTTCCAGACAGGTTTTGTCCCGGGTCTCCCAAAAGCGCAGGATTGCCTGCATAAAAGGAACGATTCGGTTGCTGCTTTCAACGTGACTTTGTTTTCGTAAAAAATGGATGAGTTTGTCCCTGCGATGGGTGACCTCATCAATATTGGTGGATATATCCCTTAACTTTCCCTCGGCGCCGATATCATTAAAAAATGCCGGAAAGAGCCTTGTGAGCTGTTTGGCAAGATTATATACCGGGCCGATACGGCTGTTTAAAAAGCGGGTGATGTCACGGGGGAAAATATCGATGTCTTTGATGAAAACACCACACAGAGAGAGGTGAATAATCAGGCCCGAGAGAAGACGGGTGGACCACTTCGGGTTGACTTCTATCAGCTCAAGCCAGGTTCTGATGTTCAGGATATGGGCGCTGTTAACCTTGATTTTTCTATCATCGTCCACCCCTTGGAGCATGGGCGTCTGGAAACCCAGATCAATAACGGAGTCGATAAAAAAATTAACAAGATCGATTTCGTCGGTATTATATACGCCTTTTCCCATGTTCAGTACACAATTCAAAGCAGTGGCCTGGTACATTCGGGATTGCTTTTTTAAAATGGTAAAGGTCTTGCGGATCAGCGACTGGATATTGTGGAAATTTTCATTCTCGATGATCCAGGTAAGGGTCTGGTTAATATCCCGCAAAGTTTCCTCATAGATGAGAGATAACCCATCAAGGTTCATTATACGAAACAGAAAAATTAATTTAAAATGGTGGCTCAGACCTTTTTTATCTTTTATTTGAAGAAACTGACGGGGGAGTTGTCTATAGGCTTCCACAATCTGTCCGAAACCGGGAAGTTCGAGCAGACCAGTTAAAACCGCTTCAGACTCCATGCGTTCATCCCGGATTTTCCATTCCAGCTGATTGCGCAAGTCTTTCAGCCGGTGATGGGATATGGATATGAAAAATTCATCGAAGTGGTAGTTTGGATCGATTTCAAAAGCCTCTTTTTCAAACCAGTTTTGAGGATCGGCCTCATTGAGCCAGTAATCGTAGGTATGGTCTAAATATTTAATCAGCAAGAGATTAAGAGCTGTAAAATCGGTGCAGGACTTCGGAGAACTCTTTAAATAAGTCTCCGCCAGTCTATTGATTGAATAATAGCTCCTCACAAAAAGGGAAAATAAGTCATCGGGGAAACTGCGGATCCGGTTAAAGGTTTCATCAATAACTTCTTGAAATTTGGTGAAATTCGCATCTGATTCTTTAATGGTTTTCTGCATGAACAGCAATATGTTATCAACGGACTCCCCTTTCACTTCCGCATCGTTGCAAGATTCAGCGGCATTGATAAAAATCTCAATCAGCAGTTTTGCCGCTTGCGGTCCTCTGGGATGGCTTTTAAGAAGGTGAAAATATTCCAATGAATATTTCCGTGCTTCTGCGACAATGAACTTCCAATTTTTATAAGGATGAGAAAGCTCTTCCAAAAAGGTATTCAAGCCCTCCATCAAGCCGTAATATTTAGACATTACTTCCTGGAGAACGGAATACTTCGCATCGATTACAACGTCAACGTGGTAATCAGCCAGGTTGACCTCAAGGGCTTCGGATTTTAGTGTCAAAAGAGATATCTCCTGAATAGGTCGGGGAAATTATATCGGTTAGACCAAGGTTAAGCGGTTCAGGGTTCAACGTTTCGGGTTGAAAAACTCCCAACCAGCTATTATCAAAGGGATTTTGTCTTCATCGCTGTTATAAAGCATTCTCACCCAATGAGTGATTTCGGGTATTACGGATCTTGATCAATATAGTTAGCAGTTTCCAACAGTTGTAACCTTTGAACCCTGAACCTAGAACCGATCAGTCTAGGTTAAATAGTCATCACCCCACTGTTATATGTCAAGAATATCAAAGCTGATGCCGGTTTTCAAGGCAGATATTAGGGAAGGGGGTACAGGGTAATGTCAAAGTAAATTCTAAACCAGTTGCATTTGAAGGTTTTATAGTTTGATTTGCCACGGATATTTAAACAACTAAGGCGTTGAATTATTCTGCAGCAACACCTTAACGCCCCAGCGCCATCAATCGGTACACCACCATTCCAGCAAGCCATGCTATATCTTCCGGCGAAAGGATTTGACCGATGGTGCTGTCAAATAGTATGTTGGCCTCCGCCGGGAATTCCTCGTCACCTGTCCATAGAATCAACTGTAGAGGCACTGCCGGCAGCACCTTGAATTCAAAGGCCGCATCTCCGCTTTCAATTTCCTTCGCATGTAATTTCCCGGCGGCCCCGGAGAAACCGGATAAATTTTGGCCGAATACCTTCTTTAAAGGCTCAACAGCCCGTTTTATAAATGCGCCGAAGTAAAATGCGCCTCCGGGGATCTCGCGGTAAGATAGCCAGTGGCCGGTTGCATCCGGTATCTCGGTTGCCGACATGTAATGCAAGATTAAGACCTGTTCCTGAAGAGGTATCTCTTTTTCCCGATCGGTTGGATCTTCAAACTCAAATCGAGGATAATCAACCCGATAAATCCGGTCGAGAAAAGGGATGCGAAAGGTATCTGCATCCGGTGACTCGAAGCCGGAGCGTTTTAAGATCGTCTCGAAAGGCTCCTGGGACAGTGTTTCGACGGCAAGATTTCTGGCGTTGATATAGTCGTCAATGCGGGGCATATTTTGTGTTCCGTGTTGCGAGTTTCGGGTTGTGGGTTACGGGTTTCGGCTTATGGGTTGCGGGTTGCGGGTTGCGGGTTTCGGGTTGCGGGTTTCGGGCTATGGGTTACGGATTGCCGTGCTTGTATTTTGCTGATAACGATAGAAAAAGCCCTGCTCCAAAGGAGAAGGGCTTTTTTGTGAGCAAAACTTCTAACATTGGTAGTCTGTTTCATTTGCTCGGAGATAGTGTCATCACCTAAACCCGCTACTCGCAACACGCATCACGCAACCCGCACCGCAAAACACGTAACCCGCAGCCCGCAACGCGCATCTCACTACCCGTAACGCGCAGCCCACAACCCCAAGTTTATAGCACCAGCCATGAATCGGAATACAGCGATCTGCCAAGGATAACATTCACAGTCTTAACGTAATCCTGCATCTCTTTGGATAGTGAACTCAACTCCGGAGCATTTCCGTCCATGGTGCTATAAATCAGATCGACGACATCCTGGCGCTGTCCCTTGGCGATCGCTATGAGTTGGTCATCAAGAGGATCGGCTATCACAGAATGCATGCTGTATCTTTGGAGCATTACCATGTAGGTCTGGTTGAGAATGGGGCGCAGGTTATCCGGCGGTCCGTTGGAAATATTGGAAAGTCCGCAGGTACTTTTTGCCCCCGGAGAAATCTCCGGCAGCATTTCCATAAACGCCATCAGGCTCATAAGCTGTGGCTGTTGAATGTTGACCGGCGTAACGATGCCGTCTACCCAGATCTTTTCATTGGGAATTCCGGCTTCATTGGCAAAATACAGAAGCTCGACGCACAGCGCCGCACGCTCATTCTCGTCTCGCGGCAAACCTTCCGGGCCCCACATCAAAGCGATAAAATCGGCATTATGTTCCACGGCGAGCGGAACCATGGGTTCATAGCGCTCCGGGCGCACCATGATGGAATTGATCAGCGGGGGTTGGGCCGTATCCTTGTAAACTTTGAGTGCCGCCGCGATGGCATCGATATTGGACGTGTCCAATGCCAGCGGAACGTCATCGACAACTTCCTGAACTGTCTGAACCACCCACGGCATGAGTTCATGACCATCTTTTTTGGCGGGTCCGAGGTTGATGTCGATGTAATCCATTCCTTTTTCCCGCTGAAAAAGAGCTTCCTCCTGGATCGGCTTGGGATCGCGCTGCTTATACGCTGCGCCGATCTTTTTGGATATCACGTTTAAACTTTCACCTATTAGTAACATACAACAACCTCCCTGTTCATTAATTTGCAATTTTAAAATATTTCAGTCACAAAGACTCCATGTACTGATAGTATGGTTTCTTCAAATGATTGAATATTGTCGAATGAAGATTGAATATTTAAGGTACGCCTCTCTCCGAGCTGTAGGCTCTACGAGCCGGAAGCCGGCGTATCAATTATAAAAACCATCAACAAATCTCTCACGGAGGTCGCAGGGTATCGTCTAATGCAAAAGAAATTTTATCGCAGCGAACTGCACGGAAATAAACCCTAATAGAGATTAAATTGACGGAGCGAAGCCTCCGGCTCGTAGGGGTTGTAGCGCCTACGCCTCGGAGAGCGACATCCACAAATATTCAATCGTCAGTATTCAATATTCAATTCTAGTTTTCATTTCGCCTTGAGGAATCCGGGAAGATGAGCGGCTTCTCTAGGACCGACAGTTATCTTCCAGCCAGGCAGTTCTTCTTCCACATCACCGGCAATCGCAGCGGCGTATCCGGGAATGATCAGTTCTTGATTGTTGACCTTATCCGTGATTCCGCACTTTTTCACGAACATTCCGACATCATCACCGGCAAACTTTCCGGCCGCCCAGGCGGTCATAACCGAAAGCCCCTCGGAATCTTTGATCAGCAGCCAGCAAGGAACCCGACTGCCTTCTACTTCACCGGAAACGATAAAATAGGTCAGGGCAAAGTTCGTCGTTACCAGCACAGGCGAGTTTTCATCCGGATTGTTAATCTCGTAAATACCTTCGGTGACCGTCATCGGCCGTTGCGGATCGGTATAAATATTTAATCGTTCGAGCAATAGCGGAAACAAACTTTCACCGGTAAAATCTGAAAGAACTACAATCCCACCATATTTGGCAATGAAAGTTCCCGCGATTAATGTTTCCATATCGAGGTTCGATGCCATCTCACAGGGAAATG
>CALZJV010000137.1 GCA_945787595.1 uncultured Desulfobacterales bacterium
AAAAGAGCAATTGATATGAAGTCCGGTATACTGATGCTACCTTTTCAGGATCTTTCTCCTTTAAATCTGCAATCGCCGGAAAAAGCACCTGATTTGCAGAAACAACAATAGCCCGAAATTGCTGAATCATCCTGCTAGCCATTTCATAATAAACGACCATAGACAGGTTCCCAAATTTACTAAGTAAGCCTTTCGTAACCGGATCATAGAACATGGTCGCTATTGATATCGTTTGATATTTTAGCCCATAGCTCAAGATTTCTTCGAACAATTGCTTATTCCACTTATAAGGCAGGAAGGGGAGTTTAATATAGCGCTTTAACACAAACCACACAGCCACCAGAGTAAGAAGCATCTGCGCCACTCTCGCGTAAGCCACACCCATTAATCCATAAGACGGAGCTAATATGACGCAAAAAATTAGATTTAAAATTGAGCTACACGTTAATATGATGCTGCGGACGTCAATTCGCTGAAAACCGTCCAAGGCAGACTGAAATACGGAACCGATTATCATTAACCAGATGCTCAATAAAGCATATGGCAAAATGTCGAGCGCCAATGGCAGCGAATCACTTGCCACTATGAAACCGAGAATTTTCGTGAATGCCGGATAGGCTATTAGCAGAAGAAAACCCACAAAGACACCTAATGAGAGAGCTGCTGTTTGAATTACATTGGAAGCATTTTGATACTCCTTGAGAGCAGTATATTTTGCAACAAATTTTACAACACTACCTGATAGACCAAAATTTGCTACTTGTGCTACTGAGGTAGAGGCCAAAATCAAAGACCATATCCCCATTTTTCTTACGCCAATTGTAACTAAGAGAAACTTGTACAGGATAAAGATTACAATGCCAATTAGCACTATCTGGAGAACTGACATCGCTGCATTTATCAAAACCTGTCTTTTTTGCATCAGGATCTCTTGAAGAAAAGGGGTTGTTCTCTTGCCGACGTCAGTTTCGTAGAATTGTCGAATAGTTCCCCATGCGCTCTACATCCTGTCCAGCAGATCTCCTGCCCGATGGTTCTTCTACAATTTTCGAAGGTGGATAAAACGCCAAACCCCTTGATCAAAACCGGAATCATTTAAGTCTTCCAATTTAATTTTTCTGCTCAGGTTTGGGTGGTAAAAATATAAGATACGTTTACATCGATCGTTGTCTGTTAGTTTTTTTGAAGTTCCGCTAAATTAATATACTCTTTTAGCGGATACCCGCCTGCCTCATTTCTTTTGGTATACATAAAAGATCACCAGCATCCTTGATTCCTGGTGGAATTTCAGGATCTATTGGATCAACGATATCGTAATCACATTGAAATAAAAAATTAATCAGATTTTTGGATGAAGAACCATTTTGCTTTAGCATCTTTTCTGATATTTCAGAGATGATAATTGGCCGGTGGAATTTTAGAAGTTCTTTGCAGCCCTCAAAGACAATATGCTCTGCCCCCTCAACGTCGATTTTCACAAATCCTACATCGAGAGAATATTGTTTGATCAACTCGTCAATCTTTGTGCAATTTACTTTTTTCGAAATATATTCAGAGCCAAAAACGGATGGATGTTTAATTTCTCCTATACTGGAATATTCCTCTTTACCTTCTATTATTTTGATTTCAGCCTCACCGGCATAATTCATCGCGACGCCTTCATATACAATTACCTTTTCTTTAACCTGGTTTAGTTCTAGGTTTTTGTATAATCTTCGCAGTGTATTTGCCGTTGGCTCAAGCGACAATACTCTTCTTCTGTTAATATTTTTTGCAAACAAAACTGTATAGAATCCAACATTGGCTCCAATGTCTATTGCATCTCTATTTTTATTCAAATATTTTAGACAACATTGAGCTATCTTTGGTTCATACCGTTTATATACAATCATTTGCTCAAACAAGTCAGAGTGAACACCAATCTCAAAGAATCCTTGAAATTCCTCAACATATATAATTGGATCTTTCGCCAGAATAGTACTGAAATTTTCACAAAGAATTTTTATGTTTCTGTGCTTCCTAGTAAGTAAGTACCTTTTCAGGATTATTGCAGGATAGAGCAATTTTCTCAGAAAAGGATGTTTAAATGTAAGTACTCTAATTTGTTTTAGCATTATTTAAGAGCCTGACATGTTGCTGCTAATTTGAATAATAGTGTCATCTTTCCACCTTATAATAACCTATGAACTCAGTTTTGATAAAATTATATCTATCACGGATTTCTTCACTTATTCGAAAATCCAGGCATTACCAGGGCGATAAGCTTATAATCTCACTTTTCAATCTTAAATTAGGAGCTGTTGTCTTGCTTTACAAACACAGCATCGAAATAAATGACATGACCGTCGCTTCCATAAATTTGTTCTAAATTTCCAGCATAATAAAACCCCATTTGGTCAAATAAATTAATCACTTCTTTAAAATCGGTCTGCCCGTAATAAAGAGTGTCTACATTTACTTCCAATACACATGCTGTTGCCAAGCTAAGAGTTTTTGAACCACCACGAATCACGCGGTCCTCATAGCCTTGCACATCAAGTTTTACCAAAATTTTGGGCTTCAACAAAGGAATGGCACTGCTCAATGCGTTATCCAAAGTCGTTAGTTTTACGCCCATGGGAGTTTGGCTCTCGGTTAACGGAAAAATTTTTTTGGTAATGTCTGTTGACGCCAGCAGCGAGGATGATGGACTGTGTTTTGTATGAAAACACATTTCCACCGTTCCTTCGTTTTCACCTAACGCAAAATTAAATACTTTAACCCGACCATTTTGCCCAAGTGCCCACCCTTCAAGAGCCTTGAATGGCTCAGGCAAAGGCTCGAAGCAATACAAGCTTACTTGTGGAAAAATTTGTGATATTTGGCGTGCAAATTGACCCGTATTTGCACCAACATCAATGACAGTTTGAATGGGGATAGATCTAAGACCGCAAAGCGTTTGCTTTGGGCTATTCTTTATACGTATAATATCAAGGCCTAACCGGTGAAAAATTGACTTTAATGCTAATATAATATGTTTTTTCATCGGGTGAATGGTTTAGCCATTAAACCTTCAGCTTTGAACTATGAGCCTTTAGCCCTATTCAGCGCTTCGCGCCCACAACATGCGTACAGGATTGCCATCAACGTCACAAAATAGACACAGTTGGCCGGTATCTGAAGATTGAAATCAAAAAAGCTGTGAAAAGCTAGGGATACCAGGCCGCTGAAGGCGCCTGCGGCAAGAAAAAACCGCATCGGGTCCTTTTGAGAATTCAACCGTCTGATTCGGTATGCACTTTTCCCCATAAATAACAAAAATCCGCTTAACACTGCAATAAATCCGATCCAGCCGGCCTCGATTAAAAGCTGCAGATAGTCGTTGTGGGCATACTCAAGCCGTTTATCAGCCAGCATAGAAACATTATAAACCGGAAAGACCTTTTCATAATTTCTCAACCCGATCCCGAGCGGATGGTCTTTTATAATTGACAGACTGTCTCGCCAGAAATCAAGACGCGAATCACCGTCGCTCAGTGTAAAAAACCGCTCAGCTATCGAACCAATTCCAATTGCCATGCTATAAACAACCAACATCCCAACGATCCCAACCAGCATCAGCCAGGTATATCGAGACATGCCTTTGCGACCTGAGCGAACAAGCAAAAAGAATGTCAAAAAGCCCATGGAAGCGCCGGCAATCCCAGCCCGGGATCGGGAAAAAAGCAAGGCCAGTAGAAGCACCACAATACCCAATGCCAGCAATGCTTGCCTGTTGAGCCTCTCGGAGGCCAACATTTTTTTAAACGTATGCCCTTGTCCCCAACCACCCTGTGCCACAGTGAAACCCAGGGTAAGGGGCCACACCATTTCAATAAAGCCGGCAAAATGGTTGCGGTTGATAAAAGTACCACGGGCATCTCCCATGTAAGCCTGAACGTAATCCACCCACAGCACACCCAAAGTGGGCACAAGGGCTTGAATCAGACCGTAAAGGGCCTCACAGAGGGCGACGCCCATCATAACCCAGACGACACGCTTCAGGGTTTTACGCTCGACGCAAAGACTCCGCAACACCATAAAATACAGGTAAAGACTCAGTAGAAACACCCACCATGCAAGAGCAACCCGAGGTGCGTAACTGAGGGTTTGCCACGCGAGCGGGCTGTCCAGCAAAACCCGGGCGGATGTCAGCGTTTGAAACCGGGTCGGGTTGAGATAAGAAATAATAAAGCCGGGCAGCGGCAAACACAGAAACAGCGTCACCGTAAAAAAAAGCACAACCATCAGGTTAAAGCCAATATCGGGAACTAGCGCATGCCGTCTGGGTTTATGCCACACAAATATTAGAAATACGGCCATCATGCACAGGCTGTAAACGGACCACACCCAGGGCTGGACTGCAGCAAATATAATGGGGATAGTTCCGATAATAAATAGAATACAGATATGTGTTACGATCATTAGTTCTGAAATTGTTGTTTTTCGTGCTAAAAAATAATTGGGATCTTTGTTGGACCCTATCTATCAGAGTTTCAGAGGAATATGAGCGGGCCTTCACTTTTTATATCTGTTTGGGTCAATTGAATTTTAGTGATTCGATGTTGTTTTGGCTCGTAACTTGGGCCGCGGAGAGCACGAGTTCGTTCAATGATCCGATCAGAGCTATCATAAAATCAAAAAGCCGGTTTCGCTATCGATTTACAGAAAATAGGTCTGGGCCAGGGAGTTCGGCCAATTTTATTGGTTTAATATCCAACCTTTCTAGATCGCGGTTTTCCATACCCTACGGTTAAATAGAGTCAAAAAGATAATTTTAAGATCCAGCCAGAAACTCCAGTTTTCCAAATAGTAAATATCATATTGCACCCGTTTTTTAATTGAGGTGTCTCCTCTCAAACCATTTGCTTGAGCCCATCCTGTGATGCCTGATTTGACAAGATGCCGCACATTATAATACGGGATATCGTCTTTAAATTTTTCAATAAAGTGCTTCCGTTCGGGTCTGGGACCGACAATGCTCATGTTTCCCAACATCACGTTCCAAAGCTGAGGCAATTCATCTATATTTACCAGCCTCATAAACTTACCTATATTGGTAATTCGCTTATCATCACTGGTTGTCCAGATTGAATCGGAATCTTTCTGGTCCTGGATGATCATGCTTCTAAACTTGTAAATTTCAAATTCGAGATTATTGGCACCGACCCGTGTCTGCCTGAATAATACAGGACCGGCAGAAGATATCTTAATTATTATGGTGCATAAGACGAAAAGAGGAGATAAAACTACGAGTGCTGTCGATGCGATAATTATATCGAATGTTCGTTTAATAATTCGATTGCTTAAAATGTTTAAAGGTTCAGGCCGGATACCGATTAATGGTATATCTCCAAGACTGTCTACCACTGTCCTGTCGCGGAGAATATGATAGAAATCCGGAACGATATGAAATCGAATCCCTTCCCTTTCACATTTTCCGACCATTTGAAGTATTACATTTTCTTTTGTTAGAGGTTTTGCGATAATAACCTCATCAATATTATTTGCATTTACTATCTCTGAAAACCTGTCTGTTGTTCCGAGAAATAGACCGTTCTGCAAATTTGTGTCATATTCATCAGAAAGGACACCATGAAGTCTGTAACCCAGTTCTGGTGAAGACTGTATCTCGTTGATAACTTTTTTTGCGGCTTTGCCCTCGCCTATCAAAAGGGTCAGTTTTTGCTGGTATCCGTTTTTGATAAAGTGCTTAATGGTAATTAGAAAAATTAGGTGTGATACAATTGAGCCCAGAAATGCATAAAAAAGAGGAAATAATAGGAGTTTGTCATTGGGTCTGAATTCACCGAAAATGGCGACCATCGCTATGACAGAAGCACTCAGAATCGAATATGCAACCAGCACATTTTCCACGGTTTTAACAAACCTTGATTGCCGGTTGACCTTACAAACATCTGAATTAACAGAAATAATAAACCACAAAAAAGCAACAGCCACCATTAAGACATTGCTTTTAAGGGGGATACTGACAAATCCCTCGTAGTATATGTACACAGAGAAAAAACCAATGTAAATAATCGACAAATCAAACAAGAACAAAAACCGAGAATTACCGTTTTGTTGCATAGTTTCTCCTCCTCGCTTTATTAGCGGTATTGATTAAATAAAGTTGAGGCCATTACTTTTATATTGCGCCGACATCACAATCAAGTAGATGCCGAAACACCTTTTCGAATGAGTCTGCAATTTTTGATATGGCAAATTCTTTTTCAGCGTAACACCTCGCATTTCTTGCCATTTGCTCACGAAGCGGGCGCTCTTCTTTAAGACTTTTAACGGCACGAACAACTCCATCCACCCTACCCGGAGAGACAACCACACCGGCCCGGATCTCCATTAGAATACGAGCTGCTAAATTATTATTAGGCATAACTAAAATAGAGGGCCTGGCCGCACAAAAACCGGACCACACTTTAGAAGGGACGGAAAAGGAGCCAGCTGAATCTTCAAGCACTGTAAGCAGAATGTCAGCTGAGGCCAGCATGTATGGCAGAATACTTATGGGCTGAAGTTGAAGCATCAATATATTTGGCAAATTGATTGATCCCATCTCACTTCTCAGGTAGTTTTGCCCGCGCTCATCTGTTGCGATAACGAATACAATGGACTTATCTTCAACGAATGCCTTAGCAGTTTGGATAATAAGCTTAGGATCTTGCTTTAGGCCAAGTGTTCCAGCATATAGTATGACAAACTTTTCGTTTAATTGATGTTTTGTCGAAAAATAATTTTTCCGTGGAAGTTCGGGTATGTCCTCTATTGGTGCCCAATTGTGGATGATGCCTATTTTATATTTATTAATTTTCCATTTTTCTAAAAATGGAATAAAGCTATCTGTAATGGCAATAATATAATTAGATTTTCTTAATGCATGACACTCCATATTTTCGAAATATTTACAGATCGGCCAGGCTAATGGGCCCAAACGTTTGTACAATAGGAATTTAGCAGCAATACTGAGGAGATCCTGCAGCCATAATAGAAAAGGAATGTGCCGTAGCCTTGACCACTTAATGACTTTATGTTGAGCAACAAGAGGTGTGTTGGCGGAAAGAATAAGCTGAGGCTGACATCGGTCTAGTTTTTCAACAAGTTTTCTGCCATATTTAAGTTCTTGACACCATCTTTTGATCAAGTCATCTTTATTTGCGTCACCACTTCTCAGGTTGTGAATTTCTAAACCATTTTGCTGCGAGGACAGCGGTACTGATCTCGGACCTCCACTAGACATGGTGTAAAAATGTTGGACCTGATGGCCTCGTCTCACAAGTTCTCTGCTCAAATCAAAAGGAAATGGAAACCCTCCATAGTCATTGATTGCAATCCTCATTTTTCTGGATATTTCTTCGTAGATAATTGTTTATAAATTGGGCTTTCTCTCATACCAAATGACATAGAAAAAACCTATCTGGAGCGTTGAGCATCATCTGCGGTCATTTCGACATGTCGACACAGCTCCGCCTCCTGGATTACAGATCCAATTAACTTATAATATCCTGTTATTATTTTCTTTATTTAAAATTGTGTCTTGAGGATATCATCACAAATTATGGGCGTTGCAACGGATTGGCAAAATAAAGGCTAAAGAAAATTCTAATCGATAAAGGTTCACTTTTTGAATTTTTAAGAGTTGAATTCTGCAGTGAATCCAATGCACACATATCTTGCAGGACAGACATTGCGTATAGATAGGAAGGAAGTGAAAAAAATTAAAATGCTTAATATCCAATTCCGAATATTAATTGATCGCCTCTAAACGAGCTTAATTTTTGCCAAGCTACCATGCATTTTATTATAAATCAAGCCACTGCACGCTTTGATATTATGAACTCAATTATCAGCTATTGACATCGATATCTGAAAAAAATATTTAAGTGAATATCACGGAATTTTTGGGAATCCAATAATTATGATGGTCTTAAACAACCTGTTTCCAGTGTTTGCGCTTATCGTTTTTGGCGTTTTTTAAAAACGATGGTGCCTGACTGATAATGATTAAAAATTTTAAAATCATCATCGAATACGATGGTACGCGCTACCATGGTTGGCAGCGGCAGAAGGAAGACGCCACCATCCAGGATGAAATTGAAAAGGCACTTTGGACCATGACTGCCAAACGCATTGTCCTGAACGGTTCTGGCAGAACGGATGCCGGTGTGCATGCCCGCGGGCAGGCAGCTAATTTCCACTGTGATACGGATCTGGAGCCTGGGATTTTCCAAAGAGGTCTAAACAGCCTATTGCCGGAGGATATTGTCATCAGAGAGTGCCGGCAGGTTGATGATACCTTCCATGCCCGCTATAGCGTTAAAAGCAAAATCTATCATTATAAAATGTTTAACCAACCGGTGCCGGCTGCGATCAATCGTCTGTATGTATGGTCTATCCGTAAACAGCTGAATACCATCGCCATGCGATCCGCAGTTTCGCATATCATCGGCAGTCATGACTTCAAGGCCTTTGAAGGCGCCGGTAGCCCCAGAGCACACGCAACCCGGCATGTCATGGCAGCCGATCTGGTTGAATCGGACAACCGATTCCTCACCTTCCGGATAGAGGCGGACGGTTTTTTACGGTTTATGGTGCGCAATATCGTTGGAACGCTGGTGGGCGTGGGCCTTGGTAAAACGTTGCCGGCGGAATTTAAGCAGATCCTGCAATCAAGGGATCGCACCAAGGCCGGGGCCACGGCCCCTGCACGCGGATTGTGTTTAATGGAGGTTAAATATTAGTGTTGGTGGGAGGCTGATGAGCGTTGAGATCGCTTAAATCGTTTCAATGATTTCCGGATGCCGGTTTACCTTAACTGACATCTGGAGTCCGGCTGCCGAAAAAAGCAGGGGCGTACATTGCAACGGCGGATTAATCGCCGGTAATAATCCTGATATCAATAAATTAGAAATTTCGATAAGTTCAATTTGGCCTTGATGATATAACCCGCCGGTGGTATAGAAAGAGACTAAGGATTTAAAATCTGCCGGATAATAAGGCTCTTGAAAAAACGAACCCATAAGGATGCTGAAAAATGCCCGATTTCAATCAGCTAGGCACCCAACAGTTATTGCAGATCAAAGAAGATCTGCTTGATCGCTATCGAGAAATTAAGTCCCGCGGTACAACCCTGGACATCACCCGCGGAAAACCGTGTCCAGAGCAGCTGGACCTCTCCAGCGATATGTTGGATATCATCAACAACAGGAATTACCTGACCGAAGAGGCCACGGATAGCAGAAATTATGGCGGACTGGATGGAATTCCGGAAGTCAAAAAACTATTTGCCCAATACCTTGAAGTGACGCCCGAGGAAATCATTATCGGCGGAAATTCAAGCCTCAACATGATGCACGACACCTTCATGCGCGCCATGGTCAAAGGCGTCACTGAACAAAGTCCTCCCTGGGCAAAGCTGCCGGAGGTTAAATTTTTATGTCCCAGCCCCGGGTATGATCGCCATTTTTTTATCTGTGACTATTTAGACATTAATATGATTACCGTGCAGATGAAAGACACCGGACCCGACATGGAGCAGGTTGAGGAATTGGTGGCCAGCGATGATAGCATCAAGGGAATTTGGTGTGTACCTCGATACAGCAATCCGACTGGGGTGGTCTATTCCGATGAAGTAGTCGACCGGCTGGCGTCTATGAAAACCAAAGCAATTGATTTCCGGATATTCTGGGACAATGCCTATGCTGTCCACCACTTCGATGATGAACCGGCCCGGCTGAAGAATATTCTGAATGCTTGCAAACGGGCCGGCAATCCTGAAAGGGTTCTTATTTTCGGGTCGACATCCAAGATCACGTTTGCCGGCAGTGGCGTGGCAATGATGGCCGGCAGTAGAGAAAGTATGGCGATGACCAAAAAACAAATGGCCTTTCAAACCATCGGGCCGGATAAGCTCAACCAGTTACGACATGCGAAGTTTTTTAAAAACGTGGCGGGCATTGAAAATCATATGAAAAAACACGCGGCTATCCTGAAGCCCAAATTTGAAGCGGTACAGAACGCATTGGAAAAAGAATTGGGAGGAAAAAATATTGCCGATTGGAGTCGGCCCGGCGGCGGTTATTTCGTCAGCATCGATACCATGGAAGGATGTGCCGCTGCGGTGGTTCAGATGGCTGCTGAGGCCGGAGTCAAATTGACACCGGCTGGCTCCACCTACCCATATATGAAAGATCCACTGGATGGAAATATCCGAATCGCACCGTCTTTTCCACCTTTGGGGGATATTCGTTCCGCAATCCAACTGGTGGGTATTTGCATCCAGTTGGTCAGCATAGAGAAAATAATGACAACGTGAATAAAACGACCATCAAAGACAAGCTTAGTGCTAGTGCTTCGATTCGCAATTGCAGTAACATATAATTATTGGCCAATCCAGCATATTTGCCCACCCAGCACTAAGTCCTGAGCGATTAAATACATCAGGGTTTTTACGAATCGATGGACTTAGGAAACAGTTCGGATACGTGTGGTTTCGTAAAAGAGAATGACTTGTTTTTCAGAAGTGAAACAAAAAAACCCCGCCCGGGTCGTGAGCGGGGTTTACCGTTGGAACGCAAGCAGAATTATCGACGCCCTCTTTTAGAGGCCTTGAGCGGGTTGATTTTAGCCTTTGTAGAAGTAGTCGCTGCGCTGACATGAGATGCAAAATTGCAATTACCATTTTTCCATTTCGCTGCTGGTTCGGGACAGGCTGTGCAAAACCAGCCGGATGAGAACTCGGTACCGCGATTGCATCCCTGGCACTGCTCGACGATCTGATGGCAAATCCCGTCGTTGTAAGAACACCCTTTAGCGGTCATAAACGGACACTCCATACCTTCTCACCTCCTCTTAAAAGATTAAGTTTATAAAAAAAAAGCCGGGAACCGTTTGGACCCAGCCAACACAGATTAAACAATAATAATAACGGACAAAATATCAACTGTCAATAAAAAATTTACAAAAAAATATGCTATTTTCATGTCCTCAAAGTGGACTTGATTTTTCTGGTGCAATCATTGACAATAGATTAAGATTCATAGACAAACGTAAAAGAACCGCCTAGTTAACTCCACCTCTTTCTCCTGAATGAAATTCGGAAAACTGTGACGCGCTATTCGGCTCTTGGGCGAAGTTGAGCACAAGGTCCAACACGAAATAATTATGAATTCCGACGAAATCATCCAAAAAGCAGTTGAAGTTCTGAAAATAGAAGCTGATGGCATCATAAACCTAGCCCAACGGATTGATAAAAATTTTTCTGAGATGGTGGAACTGATTTGCGGTTCCAGTGGTCGCCTCATTATCGGCGGTATTGGAAAGTCAGGAATTGTAGGCCGGAAGATCGTTGCCACGCTGAACAGCACCGGGACCCGATCTTTGTTTCTGCATCCAGTTGAGGCAATGCACGGTGATCTGGGTCAGGTGTCGGCCGGTGATATCTTCATTGCATTATCCAAAAGTGGGGAAACCGATGAATTGAATATCCTGTTGCCGAGCATCCGCCGGATTGGTTGCAACATCATCGCCTTTACCGGCAACAAGAATTCCACCATAGCGAAGCACAGTGACATTGTCATCGACATTGGTGTTGAGTGCGAAGCCTGTCCTCTGGGACTGGCACCCACGGCCAGCACCACTGCACTTTTGGCCATGGGAGATGCCCTTGCCGTAGTGCTGTTGGAAAAGAAGCATTTTAAACCAAGTGATTTTAAAATGTTTCATCCCGGCGGAGATCTTGGTCAGCGACTGTCCGGCAAGATAAAGGATCTTGTTCCCAGCGGGAAACCACTTCCCCGGGTAGCCGATGGGGCCTCGATTAAGGAAGCCGTAAAAGAAATTGAGCGTGGTGGATTGGGCACAACCGTCGTGCTGGGCCCACATAACAAACTAAGCGGAATCATTACCGACGGAG
This sequence comes from uncultured Desulfobacterales bacterium, assembly GCA_945787595.1. Next base: position 11,948 of record CALZJV010000137.1, read on the forward strand.
ATATCCGGCGCATGGTGGCATCAGGTAGGCAGATTTCCGAACTCACTGTAGAAGATATCCTAACCAAAAATCCTCGCACCCTGAACGCGGATTCTCCCGCCTACGAAGCCTTGAATATGATGGAACAACACCAAATTACCGTGATCCCCATCACCAACTCCGCAGGCGAGGTTCAAGGAATTTTGCATCTGCACGATATATTGGGCAAAGGTGAGTTTAAATTCAACGGAACTTAACGCCGAAAAAATATGCAAAATTAATTATTAAATACCAAGAAAGAGGCTCTTATGAATATTGATTCGATTATGACGGAAATTTCTACCCTGGGTGAGGCAAAAATTCCGACACCGGTTCAGAAAAAATCAGACGGGACTGAAGACATCAGTTTTGTTTCAGACCTAAGTCGAGTAATCATCGAAGTGGATGGCAGCCGGATCAGCCAAATGCTAAAAAAATCGCAACCCCTGCCGAGTTTTGAACTGGCCGGCCCCAGAAAGCACATCTTTTTCGATCCGAGCAAATTAAAATGTGCCCTGGTGACATGCGGTGGATTATGCCCAGGCCTGAATGACATTATTAGATCAATCGTATTGGAGTTGCACTACGGCTATGGGGTTAGCAACATTTTCGGGATCCGTTACGGACTTCAGGGATTTATAGCCAGTTACGGTCATAATTTGATTGATCTGACGTGTGAGTTTGTCGTTAACATTCATGATCGTGGTGGAACAGTGCTCGGTTCCAGCAGAGGTCCCCAGGATATCGATGATATTGTCGACAGCCTGGAAAGGATGAACATCGGCCTGCTCTTTATGATCGGAGGTGACGGAACTCTGACGGCTGCAAGCCGGATAACCGATAAAATTGCCGACAGAGGGTTGAAAATCGGAGTTGTCGGCGTTCCCAAAACCATCGACAACGATATCTACATGGTCTCCCGTTCGTTTGGTTTTGACACGGCTGTCGACGTAGCAACCAGTGCCATCGTCAGTGCCAGTAATGAAGCCGAAGGCTATCCCAACGGTATCGGTCTGATAAAGCTAATGGGCCGACATTCCGGTTTTATTGCCGCAACGGCAGTTCTAGCCCAGCAGGATGTCAACTTTTTGCTCATTCCCGAAGTCGATTTTGACCTTGGAGGGTCCAACGGTCTGTTAAACGCGCTGGAAAAACGCCTGACTGAAAGAAAACACGCCGTGATTGTGGTAGCGGAAGGCGCCGGGCAGAAGTTTTTTGAAAATGGAACAAACGAACGGGATGCTTCCGGAAACATCAAACTTAAGGATATTGGGATATACCTCAAAGAAGCCATAAAGACTTATTTTGCAGGTAAAGGTATTGATATCTCAATAAAATATATCGATCCGAGTTACATGATCAGGAGTCTTCCCGCCAATGCCAATGATCGCGTATTTTGCAACTTTTTAGGTCGCAACAGTGTTCATGCCGGAATGTGCGGCAAAACGGGCATATTGATCGGCCACTGGAACAACCAGTTTGTCCACGTCCCCATGAAATTGATCGCCGAGAAAAGAAAAAAAGTGAGTCCAAAAGGCAGTTTGTGGCGTAGCGCTCTTGAAGCCACAGGGCAGAGTTCATTAAAGAACGAATGAGATGACAGTGATGGTTATTGGAAGCTGGAAAGCAGGAACAATTCTACTCCAATTCCACAAACCTTTTGCCCTTAATCCGCAAAAGGTGCATCTTTTTCAGCACATCCCCGTTTTCATCAAACCGGGTCATCCCGGTTACTCCGGGGAAATTCTCCAAATTTAACAGCTCATCTCTTATCTCAGTCCGATACCGAATATGGGGGCTGCTGACTACATTAAAGAGTATCATCGCTGAATCATACACAACCGCCGCAACAAAGTCTGGTGTCTCCTGATAAGTTTCCTCAAATACCTTCACAAATTCCTGAATCCTCGGGGAGTTACTCTTTGCAAAAAAACCATCCGGCATTACAGCACCCTGGACATATTGATCTGCTATTTTTATTAAAGAATCGGAGTGCCACAAATTGGTGCCGAGAAGATAGACGTCCTTGATATCAAAATAGGCCAATTGGGGAATGATCTGCCCCACTTTTCCGGGTGAGTCAGGAATGAAAACTGCATCGAAATCCACAATGGGCTCCGGTTCTTCTTCCACCTCTTGAGCCTCTTCGTTGTCACTTTCCCGGGTTTGGTCATCAGATTGCTCTGAAGTCTCATCGTCTTCGGAAAGGATATCCGGATCGTTTTCCGGTTTAAGGTCTTCGGGTATTTCATAATAGATCCCAACGAGTTTTTTTATGGGATCTATAAAATCGGTCTGGTTGGGCTTGTACGATTCAACTCCAACGACCGTTGCGCCTAATTCCAAAAGCTTGTCCCAGAAAAGATTCATATATGTCAGGCCGTAAGTTTCTTCGGGGTAAAGAATCGCAAAACGGCTCAAACCCAACGATTGAACAGTGAACGAGGCAATGGTTTGCACCTGCATGTCCGGAGTAATAAAATTTCTGAAAACCTTATCACCGATTTCTGCAATATTGTCTTTCTGAGTAAATGTAATAATGGGGATCCCCATTTGCTGGGCCTCTCGACCGGCAATTTCCGATGTAACAATGGGCCCGAGAATGGCAGCCACTTGATCGTGGTATAGTTCTTCCAGCGCCATCATAGTTTTATCCGGGTCGGCTCCTGTATCTTTGATGATGATATTGATCGGCGGAGTGCCGCTTTGGGAGCTGAATTGAGCCAGGGCCAGCTCGATGCCTTTCAAGGCACGATTCCCGAAAACCTCATAGGGGCCGCTGAGCGGCAGCAAACAACCAATAGAGTAACGGTTGAAGACAGCATTTTTTTGAATTTCATCAATCAGGCTTTCGATCAAACTTCGATTATCATGTTCAGGATATCTATCAAGAAACTCATTTAGAATTGTTAACGCATCATCATATTTTTCTTCCAATGTATAATTTAAGCCCAACTGAAACATCAAGTAATCCATGGGCAGATTTTCATCCGGGTGATTAACAAGAATGGCAACATCCGTCGAATCCAGCCGGGCAATGGCTTCCTGCAGTTTGACAGTGACAGCTTCATGCTCGGCTGCAGTCGCATACTCCCGTGCGCGTGCATAATAATCGATAGCATCGATTGGCGAGTCGATGGCCATATATGTATCTCCGAGAAGCGTGTGGATTCTGAAAATATGTGCAACTGAGTCAATACGTTGCAGAATGTCGGGCGCAAGGTCGATCACATCTCGATACCGCCCTTCCTTAAAATACGTAAACAGCACTTCAACCAAAGCATCCGGGACAAATGAACTGGAGGGATATTCAGATACGATTTTCATATAAGCAGCACGGGCTTTATCGAAATTACCGGATAAGGCGTGAATAATTCCGATTTTCATTAGCGCTGCCGCCGCCACCGGTTTATCCGCATACCGGTTGAAATATTCATCATATAGCACGGCCGCCTCATTATAGGCCCGGGCATCAAATAATATTTCAGCCTTTAAAAAAAGTTCATCATCGCTCTCCGCCGGAAAAGTATCGGGGGTTACACCGGGTTTGGTTGCACAGGCTGTTAAAAAAATCACCGCACATAGACTGATAATAATATGATTTAGTCTCATAATCCGAAGCGTTTTCCTAAACTGCACGCGGAAGAAGCGTCCCCTCCCGGGCAGGCATTACCCCAGTGTAGCAACGTTAATGATTGATATGATAAGTTGAAGAGGTCTCAACCCTTCGAAATCAATCTGAATTTGAGTGAATCTTGGATAAAAATATGCCGGGAACGGATACAATCCCATTTCAGGTGGAAAGACAGGAAAGATCGTTGCAGCTCGAGTTAAAAATCACTCATTTAGGTTAAATTTGGTCTACCAGTTTACACAACATTTAGGGATTGTCAAACATTTGTTGATCTGCCCAGATATCATTTTTCGTAAAAGTTCAGCCACTAAGGCTCTATCCACAAAGGTTATAACAAAATTCTATTCATATCGTTACTTAATATAAGAGGAACGTTTAAATTGATGAAAAATCTAAGGTGCCTGCCGGTCAGCCACAAATGACTGAGGATTTGCGCCTTCGTGCCTGGACTTCTATAAAAAAGAAAGCCTGCTTGCTCAAACCTAAATTGTAAAATTTCTTACTCGATCTGCCTGATCTCTTGCGTATTCCGCCGCAGGCGCACAATAATTCTCGACATATCCGTAGGAATGCCTGTGTTTTTTGTCCGCCTGCGGCGGACTGCATCAAGATCTCGGCACATCTCTTGGCAAGAAATCGCTCAACTTAGGTTAAATTAACCTTAACTTTTTAACATATTGGACGATAAAAGATATGTACGGGATCCGGTCGCTATTCTTGTGTAAATTTGCTTAAAGGAGGGTTAACCTGTGAAATTTATAAAATTTATTTTATGTCTGAGCATTATCCTGTTTGCTTTTCCGGCTGCGTCCGAAATATATAAGTACGTGGATGAAAATGGAGATATCCATTTCACGGATGATTTCAACAGGGTACCTGTTGAGCAAAGGCCCATTGTCGAGGCCAGCGTCGAATATGAAAACGACCCCGAGGCCGAAAAGATCGCGGAATCGAAGGTGTCAGACCAAACCGGCGAGAATTTTACGGATGAATCGGTGGAAGAAGCGGAGGAATTTACCGATGATTCTGAAAACCAGGATGAAGAGAACAATTCAGCTGATATGACGGATGAAGAGCAAATCGCCTCGCTGAGTCAGGACCCGGGAAACGAGGTAGATTTAGTGGCTCCTTCTGATGAGGCTAATATTGAGAACGATCTGGATGCAATTCGTAACCAACTGGAAGGAATGAAAAAAGAAATCGATGGCGAGTATCAGGTCCTGGTGAAAGAGAAAGAACAGCTTGCCAATGAAAGAAAATCTCTTAAGGGCCGGGAAGAAATATTGAGACATAATAAAAAAGCTGAAAGCCTGAGCAAAAAAGTAGAGGCGTATGCAGATAAAGGGAAAAAATATGAGTCCCGCGTAGAGGCATACAATGAATGGGTCAGGCAGAAAAACGCTAAAAGAAAGAAAAAGACGGATACACCATAAAAGTCCGGCTACTTCTGACATCGGTCTGAAAAAAATGCTCCGCTGGAATTTTCCGGCGGTGCATTACATTCCTCGGCCCAGTATCCGGCATCAATTACAGCATATCCCGCATCAATTTCTCGACTTGCGGTATCTTTCCCCTTGACATTCCACTCCAATTCCCTATTTTTATTCTGTTTCCATCCTCGATTGTTATAATTCAGAGTCATCGAAATGCAGACAAAAACCGGGCCACTATTTATTGAAATAGCAGCCCTGGAAAACGCCATCGAAGCACAACTGATCGGCTCAATACTGGATCAACGGGATATTCCCCACAGGCTTCAATCCTATTATGATACAGCATATGATGGGTTATTCCAGGTTCAGAAGGGATGGGGGAAATTGTATGCCCACCTATCGCACAAACAAGAAATACTTCAGGTGATCAAAGACGTCCGATCCAATTATTTATATTAATTTTTAAACACAACAAGGAGGTAACTTCATGGCTGATACAAACAACGGCATTGCAGCAGATTTTGAAAAGGCTTTGCAAATCGGTCGACCGCCGAATGTGGTCAGATGCTTTCCAAATTCCAAGGCCCTGATAGTGAGTGGGAAATTTATTGACAGAGCCATGCTTGCCAAGGGAGGCGCCATTGCCATGGCTGCCAACGGCCGAAACAATTTTGTCATCCGCGGCGCTTTAAAGGCTGCCCAGAGAGCCAATGCAGCGATTATCATTGAAATTGCCAAGTCTGAGGGAGGAGCCAATGCCTATTGTGCCGTGAATTATTGGAACATCGCGCGGATCGTCGATGCGACATGCAATGAACTGGGTATCACTATTCCGGTGGCGATCCACGCCGATCACTACGGTTTGAAAAACGAACAGGATGTTAATGCCGCCAAAACTGAAATACCAAGTCTATTTGAAGCCGGGATAACATCCATCGCCATTGATGCCTCTCATATGCCGGATGACAAAAACCTCCTAGCCAATCTGGAATTGTACCCGTTTATTCCGAAATGGGCTGGGCTTGAAACGGAAATCGGTGAAATTAAGGGAAAAGAAGGCTTGTCAACCGTCGAAGAAGCGTTGTTTCTCATCCAAGGGTTAAACGCTCATAACATTTTCCCGGACTGGATTGCTTTAAACAACGGAACAACTCATGGAATAGAGGCTAGCGGCAAAGGTATTCAGGTGGAACTGACCACCCGAATTCATGATGCCCTCGAAAAATATAGAGTTTCCGGAGCTCAACATGGCACATCCGGCAACAGCTCGGAACGATTACGAGAAATTGCATCGAAAACCAGATCCACCAAAGCAAACGTCGCCACTGCCCTTCAAATGATATCATGGGGCATTGAAGTCAACGATTATGGAAACGCACAATTGGATAGCCAGGGCAATTTCATTAAAGTCAGCGATCAGGGTGTTACAGAAGCACTTTGGTCTGAAATGGTCGCTTATGCCCAAGATCAAGGTTGGAAGGGTGGTAACTATAAAAAACTCAATTTGCCTTTTGAGAACAAATTGTTAGGCCAGTCCAGTGAGATCAAAAACCGTATGGTCAAAAGAGTTGAAGAATTTGTTTATAATATGATCGTCAATGTCCTTAACACTGAAAATACGGCACATCTGGCCATTGCGGCAATTCTTGAGATTGGGTCTTACGACGCCGGCCCCAAGGGAGAGAGGATCGAAGAACCTGGGCAGTGGACACCCGAACAAATTATTAAACGAGGGGCTTCCATCAGCAGCGATAAAGGGCCGGAAGGGGATTTTGACGATTAGTTGCAAACGGAGTGATTAGGATTCGCCCTAAACAAGTATTAGCTTTCGTTCCATTTTTGATTTTTCTTAGAAATTGGATCTCGGCTGTAAAGTGCTGGAAACAATTCATTAACCAAGAAGAATTATTTGGATTGTGGGACTTGGAAAAAAATAATCGTCCCGATGTTGATTCGTACCCACGCATAATCCCGGTTGCAGATCAAACTATTCAGCCGCTACCGTAGCGTAGCCCGGAAAATGAGCCAAAAAAAAGGGGTGATTCGAGACATTTGAAATAAATACTATGGACAATCTCGTAAAAAGTCGAAATTCTCAAATTTAGATATAATAATCTATTGAAATTATTACGTAAAAAATTTAAGAATTGGCTTTTTAGGACTTTTTACGAAACCAGCAATATTATGTTTTGTATAATTCTCGATTCACCCTACCCCATATTTTTCCCCAGTTTTCTATTTCGCCAATGCTCCGGTAATATTTTTTAGATCGACATTTCTAAAGTATTAAAGCCCCAATCGGTACAATGGCCATTTGATTTTCATTGGGCTATTATTCACAATAATTTCAGAATATTAGAATTTATTTGCATCACTTATTGTCCAATTTTTCAAATTTTTTCCTAAAGTCAGGTTCGGAATTGCCGATATCTATGTCAGCAAATCAGGAGGACTTAGAAATGTTTGTTCCAAGTTATCAAATGCAGAATGGGAAACGACGGGCAACCATCGAAAAAGTCTCAAAAGAAATCTTCGATAAAATCATCCGCTTCGGTTCCCAAGCCGATTCACCCCATCGAAGGTCAGAGCAAATAAAAGGAAAAGCGGATAGAGAGATCGCAGTGGCCAAGACGAACAAAGCAGGATTTGTCTATAACGTCATCGATGCTATCGATAAAAAAACGACCAACAGTGTTTCGGTTGAAGATTCAAGTTTCTTGATCCAACGCCTTGAGCAGTTGTCAAAAGATACGATGAATATACAGAAACAGGATACCGGATTAGAGACTCAGGGGAAAGTCGATGATCCGGTATTATGAATTAGAAGGATAGAGGAATCCATAAATTCTGGCGTTGACAATGGATAAGGGTAAAAGAAAAAAGGGGGATACCATGATTAACGCAATTGGCGAAGCCACAATGCAACAATTTGTGCGGACAATTTATAATGCGGAAACCTTTGATAAAGATCTGGCGGCCCAGAAGACCGACAAGGTTAGGAAACAACGCCCGGTCGAAAAAGGTATTGACAGCGAAAAGCCTGAAATGAATTTGCAATCTCAGGGTAATATGAAATCCCGCAATAGCTTTGTAAATGGTAAATTGGTCGTTGAAAAATACGATGAGGACGGCAATTTGGTTAAAAGAACCCCGCCGGGATATCTTCCCATAGGCGAACGGGTATAGTGGAAACAAACCCGTCCTTTTAGCTGAAAATGTCATATATGGTCGATCAGGAATGCGAATTAAATAAATTGGCAAAGATTAAGGCTGTTTTTGGCTCATCTTTCCGGCAGGCAACAGTTAGCCGCTTTTAGTTGGCAGCCCTTGATATAACGCCAAAGATGATCTGTAACACTAAGCGCTTGTTCAAATTATTTAATTCGCGTTGCTTAACGATCCACGCGCCGAAATTTGTGTTGGACGGCTCCCCTACCGAACGTTTTTTTTAACCTTCTCCCAGATCCGTGCTTTTTCCTCCACAGGTATGTTTTCAAAGTCCTGTTCGTTCTTAGCGACCAGATCTTCCATCATTCTAAATCGCAATTCAAATATTCTATTGGACCCTGCCAGTGCGGTTTCGGGATGAATTTTGGCCAATCGGGCTATGTTGACAAGGATAAACAGCAAATCGCCAAGTTTGTGTGATAAAAGTGGCTTACTCTTTTTATTCAATATTGATTTTAAGCCAGCCAGTCCTTGTTCCACATTCTCTAAGGCTTCACCAACTTCTATCCAGTCAAATCCACTTTTGGCAACGCGGTCAGAGATACGATAAGCGCGAATTAGGGCAGGAAGTTGCACCGGTACAGAATCGAGAGATGACTGCTTTGCTAATGAATTTCTCTCACTTAATTTAATTTTGTGCCAGTTTTCAGCAACCTCCTCGTCACTGTTCCCGTTTTCTTCACCAAATACATGGGGATGACGTCGAATCATTTTTTCGGTAATCGTCTGGGCGACATCGGACAGGTCGAATTCTCCACGTTCCTGAAACATCCTGGCAATAAATACAATGTGAAATAAAACGTCTCCAAGTTCTTCACGGATTCGTTCAGGGTGTCCGGTTTCGATAGCGTCAGCCAATTCAAAAACCTCTTCAATCAAATAGATGCTCACATCGCGTGGCGTCTGTTTTTTATCCCAAGGACATCCATGTTCTCCCCTCAAGGTTTTAACCAGTTGAATTAATTCATCCAGGAAAAAATGTGTTTGATCTAATTTTGAATTTTCCACGCTTTTTTAAGTTCTCCAATTTTGGTCATGAAACCCTGCTTCATATCCTTGGAAACCACTTTCGCCATTTTTTCTGATACCCAGGATACGCGAGGGGCCAGCATGGAGTTTTTAAGAAAAGCAGATCCTTGGGGTAGGAACGCGGTGAGGGTGATAAAAAGGATGGAAACGATCAAAATGCCTTTAACAAGGCCGAAGCCAACCCCGCTAAGACGGTCGACCCAGCCTAAAAATGCAATGTTCAAGAGGTATTTAATAATGACGCCCAAAATACCGACAATAATCAGCACACTGCAAAATATAATCATAAAACTCAATATGTTAAGATAGGCAGTTTCTTTTATCAAACCCGATAGCAATTTGGTCAGCGTTGTATAATACGTAAAGGCTGCATAAAAACCGCCGAGGACACCGATGATGGATGACACCTCTTTGACCAGACCCCTGAAGATGCCTCTCACGAAACTATAGCCCAGGATCACAACTATTAAAATATCAAACGGGTTCATAGAAAAATAATGCTACTTCAGGAATTAAAAGATAAGGTATTTGCTTCCCGGTTGAAGTAACAAAGCATGTTTACCGAGTCAAGGTATTTTTCTTTTTTAGCGCTCAATACAATTTGGCATTTGCAATCCTTCAAAAAGATATGATAGAAATAGCGGTTATAAGTTTTGCCATAATGTCTAACGCAAATAATGAAATGATGGCATAATGGTTTAAACTGAATTGAGCGATTTTGATCGCATAGATGAACCGAAACAGTAGAGCTCGCTTTAAGCGGGATAGAAAGAGCAGACACACTCATGGATGCGTCGAGGATTTTAATTCGACTCCTGCGGATTACGCAAGAGGTCGGTGCAGGCCTATCAGAAAATCTCTGAAGATAAGATTAAATCTTTAAGCCCGGGCCCACTTATAAAATGGCAGAAAATTCCAAATACAAACAAACCAGTCTTGATTTCGCAGACATTGTTCTGGCGCAACAACTTTTCGGTGAGCATAACAACAACCTACAAAGAATTGCAAAGGATACGAATGTCACTATCAATGCAAGAGGCAACACCGTATTTATCCTCGGAGATAAGATTCCAGCTGCTCTGGCTGGCAACATCCTCAAACAGCTTTACGGCCTGTTAAAGGAAGGATATCCCATCCACACCAATGACGTCGACTATGCCGTGAGGATTTTAAGCGCTAATAACCGGGCGAATTTAAAGGAAATTTTTCTCGACAAGGTATACATTACATCGAAAAAGAGCGCTGTAACACCCAAAAGCCAGGCACAAAAAGAGTATATTGACGCTATCCGAAACTATGATATCGCTTTTGGCATCGGTCCGGCCGGAACTGGAAAAACTTATCTGGCCATGGCAATGGCGGTCTCTGCATTGTCAAAGGGTATCGTTAGTCGAATCATTTTAACGCGTCCGGCGGTGGAAGCTGGCGAATCTCTCGGATTTCTGCCGGGCGATCTGGCTGAGAAAGTCGACCCATATTTGAGGCCGCTTTATGATGCACTTCACGATATGATGCGGTTTGAAAAAGCCGCGATGTTAATGCAAAAAGGAATTATTGAAGTTGCGCCCATCGCCTTTATGCGTGGGCGCACGCTAAATGATTCTTTTATCATACTCGATGAAGCCCAAAACACAACCACCGAACAGATGAAAATGTTTTTGACTCGGATCGGTTTCAACTCCAAGGCGGTCATCACCGGTGATATCACCCAGATCGATTTACCAGCCGAGAAAGCTTCCGGGCTCGTCGAAACGAAGAATATTTTGCAGGGTATCGAAGGAATCAAATTCGTTTTCTTTACCAAAAGGGATGTGGTCCGGCATAAATTGGTACAGGAAATTATTCGAGCCTATGAAGAGCTTGAAGCCCGTAGGCAAGAGGCGAAGGCCAGTTGATAATTAGCGCGAGCCGCTGGGAAATTCAAACGGGCAAAAATTAATACTATGGCAGGAACAGATTTCATTTAAAGAAAATGGGCAAAGAGAAAAACAAAGAATCCGATAAAAAATTCCTCGACTATAACAAGCGCTTTCGCTGGGGAATTTTATTTACTGTGGCCATTCTTTCTTCGATAATCCTTTCTCCAAACCTTGTTATCACCAGGCATCAGTATAATTTGGGAGATGTAGCGCAAAGGGATATCAAATCCCCCAGGGATTTTTTTATTGAAGATCAGGCGGCTACCGAAACCAATCGCCGGCAGTCGGTGGACAAGGTACTAACGATTTATGACTACGACTCAGAACTTGCCCGGATGTTGGCCCGTAACGTCGAAGCGGTCTTTGCAGAAATGAGGGCAGATTCCGATGTCCCAATAAGCCCCGAAGCACAGAAACTTGTATCTAATGACAACTCCGGTGAAGTGACGGATGAAGCTGATAAACCTCCAAAGCCTGTCGTTGCTGAGAAACGAAGATATCTTGAGGAAAAGCTCGGTATCCGGGTGAACGAGGGAGCTTACAGGGCTCTTGAAAAAATGGGATTTTCAAAAGAAATTTCTGATCTCATCAACCGTATTCTGCAAGAAATATTAAGTAACGGTGTGGTCACCAATAAGGAAATCTTGCTGAAAGAATCAGAAAAAGGCATTATTCTGAGAGATGTTCGCACTAAAAAAGAACAGGAACTGTATCAATTAAAGAAATTTTATGGTCTCGACCAGGCCAAAACCATGGTACGAATTGTTGGCCAACCGCTGCTCAGCGATTTGGATTATGGTCTGTTGAACCTGGTAGTAGATATTGTGCAACGGCTCATTCAGCCCAATATTACCCTAAACCGCAGCGAGACCCAGGAGCGAATAAATAAAGCAGCTGCGGAAATCAAGCCTGTGCTTCACAAAATCAAAGCAGGTGAGATGCTTTTGCGCGAAGGAGAATTGGTCACTGAAGTCCAATTGCTAAAACTCAATGCCCTTGAGAACCAGACTAAAAATGAGCAGGTTCTTTTAACCAGCGTTGGCGCAGCCATGCTATTGCTGTGTCTTCTGATTACGACCTATATTCTGCATTTAAACCAGCCGTTACGGCAACCGGGAGAACACAATAAGCACTTGCTTTTTATGGCAAGTGTGTTTCTTACCTTTTTCTTTCTTGCCGAAATCAGTAGCAAATTATCAGGGGTTTTAACTCAGAACTCAGCGCTGCCCATTCACATGTCTTCCGTCTGGTTTGGCATACCGCTGGCTGCAGGTGCCATGATTATCTGTGTATTTATGGGATTGACGGTCGCCATACCGCTGGCAGCGGTTATGGCTGTTTCCTTTGCAGTAATATTTGAAAACAGTCTGACAATTTTTCTTTTCTTTCTAATAAACGGCACCATGGCAGCCCACTGGATAAGACACTGCCGGGAGCGCAAAGTCTTCATCACGGCCGGCGCAAAACTCGGATTACTCAATATCCTGCTAGTGACCTCCATTGATTTGTACTTGGCCGAATTCTCCGGCGCCAAAATTCTCTGGGATTGGACCTTTGCGTTCATGGGTGGCGTCGGCGCTGGCATTGTTGCAGCCGGGATTGTTCCGCTGGTAGAAATCGCCTTTGGTTATACCACGGACATCTCGCTTCTAGAGCTGGCCAGCCTAGATCGACCGATCCTGCGCCAGCTCATGATCGAAGCGCCAGGCACGTATCATCACTCTGTGATCGTTGGATCTCTTGTGGAAGCTGCAGCATCTGAGATTGGAGCAAACCCTTTACTTGCGAAAGCTTGCGGGTATTATCATGACATCGGCAAAACTAAAAAACCGCTATATTTCATCGAAAACCAAGAAAGAGGTATAAATAAACATGATAAGCTGGCACCCTCCATGTCCAGCCTGATTTTAACCTCCCATATCAAATACGGCGTGGAAATCGCGAGAGAAAATAAACTGGGTCAGATTATCATCGACACTATCAGACAACACCATGGGACCAGCATTATCAAATATTTCTACGAAAAGGCCAGACAACAAAAGGGAGATGATTCTGTCCATATTGATGACTTTAGATATCCCGGCCCCAAACCGCAGACCCGAGAAGCCGGACTGGTGATGCTGGCCGACGTAGTTGAAGCAGCGTCTAGAACTTTAGATAACCCAACACCGTCCAGAATCCGGGGACTCATCAAGAATCTTATCAACAACATATTATCGGATGGCCAGCTGGACGAATGTGAGCTGACCCTTAAGGATTTGCACAAAATTGCCCGCAGCTTTGATAAAATTTTAAATGGTATTCACCATCATCGAATCGAATATATTGAAAAAAAGATAGCGGCCGGTGCAAACGACAAAGGAAGGGCAGGGAATGGAAGTCCTGATAAAAAACCGGCAAAGCTCCTGGGAGATTTCGCTGGAAAAGATAGAGCAATTGGTAAGGGTCATCTTAGGCGCATTAGACTGCCCTGACGGGGAGATCTCCATCCTTATCGTAGATGACCCACAGATGGAAAAGCTAAATTGGAAATATCTTAACCGTAATGGTCCGACCAATGTGATCGCTTTTCCAATGCGCGAGGGCGAATTTTCGCATCTGAGCCCGCAGCTATTGGGCGATGTGGTAATATCGACGGAGACGGCTGCAAAAGAGGCGCAAAATTCCGGCATGAGCGTGGAGCAACGGTTTAAAGAGCTGCTTGTGCATGGTATTTTGCATCTAGTTGGCTATGATCACGAGACTTCAGGACAGGATGCTCGGAAAATGGAAGAAAAGAGTCAGAAACTGTTGGAATTGATTTGAGAGATTGAGCCCGAATTTTAGATAAAACGAAGGACGATTGACAAATGGTGGATTGTTAAGCCCTTAGGTGTTTGTTATTTTTGTGTATGCTGAGGCAAAAAAATCGTTAGAATAGTTTCACCATCTAGTAACGATTGATATTGAATAGGATGGAGCAAAGCGACATCCACAAATATTCAATCTGCTATCTTCAATTCAGGCTCGGCCAGGTTTGATTCCACTATTTTACATTTTAAATCTGATAATTACATTAATTTGTCATTCGTCGTTTGTCATTCACAAAAAGAGGTAATCAATGGCCGGATTAGCGGTAAAAATTGACCAGGTGGCGGCCTTGAGAAACGCCCGAAAAAATCAGTCTCCGGACCCGGTGACAGCGGCTACCATAGCAGAACTGGCCGGGGCAGATGGTATTACAGTCCATCTGCGGCTAGACCGAAAACACATTAACGATAGAGATGTTCGTATTTTACGCAGTGTCGTCCAGACCAAACTCATCCTGGAAATGGCCTCGACCTCCGAGATGGTCGGTGTGGCCTTGGATATAAAGCCCGACCTGGTTACTCTGGTGCCTGAAAAGCGCGAAGAATTCAACGCGGCTGGAGGTTTGGATCTTATCGTACATCGCGCCGATATTTCTGATACAGTGGCGACGCTACAAAATAGCGGTATACCGGTAGGGCTGCTGGTGGACCCGGAGCCCGAACAAATTAAACTGGCTCATAAGATTGGTGCATCTTTGGTAGAGATACACACTGCAACTTACTGTGACGCAAAAACTGCTCAGAAAAGACATCAGGCCTTTTTAAACATCGTTGATGCCGTTAAACTCGCCCACAAGTTGAAATTCAGCGTTAAAGCCGGCCGCGGATTGTGTTATAAAACGGTTAAAGTATTTCAAAAAATCGACGAAATCGACGAATTCAACATCGGTCACAGCATAATTTCAAGAGCTATTCTGATCGGAATGCAGGCTGCAGTGGCGGAAATGAGAAAGCTGATTTTGGCATTGTGAGGATTCTGGTTAAGTTGAAAGGGATGAGATTTTCAAAACCCGGATAATTAGATCGTGGAGTTTTGTATGATTCTTGTTACAGCCAATGAAATGCAACAAATGGATCGACAGACGATCGAATCCTTTGGTATCCCCGGCAGGGTACTGATGGAAAATGCCGGCCGGGGGGCAACCCGGTTTTTTTTTGAACAGTTTTCAGATTTAAAAAATAAGCGGACCGGTGTCATCGCCGGGCGTGGAAACAATGGGGGAGACGGCTTTGTAATTGCCCGTTATCTGGCCCAATCCGGATTTGCTGTAAAGGTATATCTTCTTGCTGCGGGCAATCGGGTCAAGGGCGATGCCGCCGCCAACTTTAAACTCTTAAACCCACTCAAAATCCCGGTAATCGAAGTCCCGGATGAAAATTCATTCTTAGCGCATAAATCCGACATGGCAGATTTGGATATTTGGATTGATGCAATACTCGGCACCGGATTGAAATCGGATGTCAATGGCTATTTCCAAACCGTCATCGATTTTATTAACGCGCTCAACAAACCCGTCTTTGCCGTCGACATCCCGTCAGGTCTTAATTCAGACACCGGACAACCTTGCGGGACATGTATTCATGCCAGTGCCACGGCAACTTTTGGGTTTGCCAAAACAGGTCACATGACCTATCCGGGAGCGGGCTATACCGGCGCGCTTGAAATCGTTGATATCGGAATTCCGCCATATATCGTTGAAACCGTGGAACCCAAACAGTTCCTTTTAACAGCGGATCTCATCAAATCTTATTTAACACCCAGAGTTGAGGAGGCCCACAAGGGTACAACCGGACATCTGCTGGTTGTTGCCGGTTCTCCCGGAAAAACCGGTGCCGCTTCAATGACATCTATTTCTGCATTGCGGGCTGGCGCAGGGCTTGTGACGCTGGCTATTGGGCGAAGCTTAAATGCAGTTGTAGAAACCCAAATGCTGGAAGCCATGACAGTCCCGTTGCCGGAAAGCCGGGACAGTGCCCTCGGCGAGTCTGCTTTCGGCGCTATACAAGAATTAATGTCCGGTAAAAAGTGTCTGGCCATCGGACCCGGTCTGGGACAGGCACCTGCTACCGGAAAGCTAGTCCGCAAAATCATAGCGGAAAGTCAAATTCCCATGGTCGTGGATGCCGATGGGATTAACAATCTGGCCGGCCACGTGCAAACCCTAAAATGTGCACGGGTGCCGATCATTTTGACTCCCCATCCTGGCGAAATGGCTCGTCTTTTGAATGTAAACGTTGGCAAGATTCAACAGGACCGGATAAACTGCGCTCGGAGTGTCGCGGTTGACTTAAATGTTCACGTCGTCTTAAAAGGCGCCCGTACTGTTATCGCACATCCGGACGGACGGATCTATATAAACGCCACCGGAAATGCCGGCATGGCCTCAGGTGGCATGGGAGATGTGCTTACAGGAATCATTGCCGGACAAATAGTTCAGGGATTTTCTCCTGAGTCCGCAGCCCATACCGGTGTGTATTTACACGGAGCCGCGGCCGACAGCCTGGCACAATCCATAGGGCCTTATGGTTACCTGGCTGGTGAGGTCATGAATGCCATTCCCGCTGAAATAAAGAAGATTGTTAACAGTGATCAATAAACATTTCCAAATAGTGACCCGAACTCCGCATGAAACTCAAAAATTAGGTAAAAAAATCGGAAATTGGATCGAACATCCGCTGGTCATTGGTCTCATCGGCGACCTTGGTAGCGGCAAGACCGCCTTTGTACAAGGTTTGGCCGAAGGTCTTGAGGTTTCGGGCGAATATCATATCACCAGCCCGACGTTCACTTTGATCAACGAATACCCCGGCCGCTTACCTTTGTTTCATATTGACCTGTACCGTCTGGACGGTATTTGCGATCTTGAAGATATCGGCCTGGACGAGCTGTTGTACGATCAGGCCGTAATAGCGATAGAATGGGCGGATAAGATGTCGGATGACCTGCCTGCCGAACATCTGACCATGACGTTTGAAATTGCCGATAATGACTGCCGCAAAATAAGCCTGATTGGATATGGACACAATGCAGTCAATCTGATAAAAACACTTGAATTCTCACGGACCCGAATAGAGAATGCGGATTAAATAATTCGACCCAAGATTGGGCCGATTTTTGATCCACAGTCGACACTCGGTGACGGGTGCTGAATCATTCACCCGCTGCTGCAACTTATCAGAGGAGCTAAAACAAAAGTAAAATTGGACCAAAGTATCTTGGGGAAGAAATGAGCTTAATTGTGCAGAAATTTGGCGGAACTTCAGTGGCAGATCTTGAACGTATCCGACATGTGGCCAAACGAGTTGTCGCAACTTACGATCAGGGAAACGATGTGGTCGTCATCCTATCTCCTATCTGCCATGTCCGGGATTACCGACAATCTAATAGACATGGCCCGGGAAGTGACCGAAGCGCCTGACGGTCGGGAGCTTGATGTGCTTCTGGCCACCGGTGAGCAGACAACTTCCGCCCTTCTGGCCATGATGTTAAAATCAATGACCTACCCCGCCCAGTCACTGCTGGGATATCAGGCCGAAGTGTTAACGGATTACTGTCATGGCAATGCACGCATCGTAGATATAAAAGCCGATCGAATTGAAAAATTGCTTCAAGAACGTCACATTGTCGTGATAGCCGGCTTCCAGGGTTGCGACCCTGATGGTAATATTACAACGCTTGGGCGAGGCGGATCCGACACGTCCGCCGTGGCTATTGCAGCAGCCCTCAAGGCGGATATCTGTGAAATATATACGGATGTGGATGGAATCTACACGGCCGATCCCAATATCTGTCAAAAAGCCAGAAAGCTTTCTGCGATATCCTATGATGAAATGTTGAATATGGCCAGCCTTGGTGCTAAAGTGTTGCAAATTCGTTCAGTGGGATTCGCCAAAAAATTCAACATCCCCGTGCACGTCAGATCATCGTTCAGTGATAAGGAGGGAACCATGGTTGTCAATGAAAATTCCGGCATGGAACGGCTTGTCGTATCCGGTGTTACCCATGATAAAAACCAAGCGCGCATCACGTTGAAAAAAGTTCCTGATCAACCCGGGATTGCGGCTAAAATTTTCACCCCCATCGCCGAGGCCGGGATTATCGTGGATATGATCATCCAAAATACCCGGGCCGAGGGGCAAACCGATTTGACCTTTACGGTTCCCAAAGTTGAGTTCAAAAGGGCACTTGAACTGGAAGAAAAAATCGCCGAAGACATCGGTGCCGAAGAGGTATTCGGTGATGAGAATATTGCCAAGGTCTCGGTTATCGGTGTCGGAATGAAGGATAACTCAGGCGTAGCAGCTACCATGTTTCGCACGCTTTCCGAGGAAAACATAAATATTACGATGATCAGCACCTCGGAAATCAGAGTATCCTGTGTTATCGAAGAAAAGTATGCCGAGCTCGCCGTACGGGTGCTGCATACCGCCTTTGGGCTGGATAGGGAAGACTAAAAATTAAATATTTAGTATAATTAAAGACATAGCAATCCATTGTTGGACAACAGCGTTAGCAACTTTAATATGTAGCGATAGCAAGAACATTGGACAATCATTTTTTCATGAAAAAATTAAGCCCCGATCAATTGATATTTGCCCTATTGTTGGGAGCTATTATCCTGGGGCTTACAATATATCGGATGTTTAAAATCTTCTAAGGGTCTCGGAAACAAATAAATCCACAAAGATGGCGCCGAATCTTGGTTCGTCCTCAGGGTGCGCCAAAGGGAGCATATTGTCATTATAAACCTTTGGCGAAACGCCGAAGGCGAGCTTAGAAGATAAGTCCACCGTGGCGGATTGATTTATTTCCGAGGCTCTATATTACGGATGCAATTTCTTCTGCAATGCGCTCGGCCGCCGCTCGGGAATCCGAAGCATCCCGAATCGGTCTTCCGATTACCAGGTAATCCGATCCATTTAGAACGGCCTGCACGGGTGTTGTAACCCGCTTCTGATCGTCATTTTCGCCAAGCGACCATTGGGGCCGAATCCCCGGTGTGACAGTGATAAACTCAGTCCCGAAGTGCGCCTTGATCATTGCGGTTTCAAGTCCGGAACAAACTACACCGGCACAACCGGCTGTTCTGGCCATGCCTGCCCTTTGTAACACCAGGGCGGATAAGTTCTGGTATAAGTCCGGACGGTATCCGGCGGTCCGGATTTCATCAGCGGTCACGCTGGTTAGTACCGTCACGCCCAAGATCTGAACCTTTCCCTGGCTGCTGTTAACCGCGGCCTCGAGCATTTTTGTTGTCTCACCGCAGTGAACGGTTGCAAATTGGATTCCAAGATCGGCAATCCCGTCCATGGCTCGGGAGACGGTCACCGGTATGTCATGCAGTTTCAAATCCAAAAACACACCGGCCGTGCCGGCTGCATTGATAAACCGCACGATATCCGGACCGGACCTGATAAAAAGCTCTAACCCCACCTTGAACAACCCTACATGCTCGGCAAGAAGCTCAACAAAGCTTTTGGCTTCATCCGCAGATGAAACATCCAGCGGAAAAACAATGTAATCTTTGGCCTGTCTCATTTCAGACTCCTCTGAGATGGCGGATAAGGTTTAAAGATAAAGATGCCTTATTTCGAAATTCGACATTCGTCACTCGTCATTCGTCGTTCCCATACTGTTGTCTCACCCAGCGGAGGTATTCTCCGCTTTTAATCCGTTGCACCCAATGTGAATTATCCAGATACCACTGAATCGTTTTTCTCAGTCCGGTTTCAAAGGTTTCTACGGGAGCCCAGCCCAATTCTTTTTCCAACTTGCTACAATCAATTGCATATCTCAAATCATGGCCGGGGCGGTCTTTGATAAAGGTAATCAGATCCCTGTGAGACGTCCGGCCTGCTTTTGGAACCATTTCATCGAGCAAATCACACAACAGAGTAACCGTGTCGATATTGGCCAATTCGCACCGGCCGCCGATATTATAAGTTTGGCCCCGGGTGCCACCCTTCATAATTTCCCAGACGGCCCGGCAGTGATCTTTAACAAACAACCAGTCCCTGACATTACTGCCGTCTCCATACACCGGGAGGGATTTACCTTCCAGGGCGTTTAGTATCATTAAAGGAATCAATTTTTCCGGAAACTGGTAAGGTCCATAGTTGTTTGAACAATTGGATATGGTTACCGGCAGCGCGTAAGTCTTATTGTAAGCCCGGACGAGATGGTCCGAGGCAGCCTTGGATGCCGAATACGGACTATTTGGTCTATAAGAAGTTTTCTCGGTGAAATAACCGTCAGATCCCAGAGACCCGTAGACCTCATCGGTGCTCACATGGTGGAAGAGAACCAGGCGATCCAAATTCTGACGAGAAACCTCCAGGAGATTGAATGTCCCTTCGATATTGGTTTTAATAAAGGCACCTGGCGTAACAATCGACCGGTCCACATGAGATTCCGCGGCGAAATTGCAGACAGCATCGATTTCATATGCTTTGAATGCCTTGGCCATAGCGTCGGGATCACATATATCCGCTTTCATGAATATGTAACGCTCGGGATTTGATTTTTCGATATCAGCCAGGTTGTCGGGATTGCCGGCATAGGTAATCTTGTCGACGTTGATGATGCGACCGTTAAATTCGGAATTCGATAGCAGGTAGCGAATAAATCCGGTTCCGATAAACCCGCATCCGCCGGTAACCAAGAGATTTTTCATGGAACCTCCTCATCTTGTATAACTCGCAAAGCAAGGTACGAAATCAAAGACAAATACGAAATTCAAAGGCTTCGGTGATTTAACCAAGTTAAATTTATTTCTTATCTTAAATTATGTTAATCATAAAGGATTTTCTCTGGCCCTACAAAAAATCTGTTGAAATAATCAAACATTCTAGGTATAAATATATTTGTAGTATTTACAGACAAATACGGATAAGCCCGGATAAAAATTCTAAATTTTGGAATTTAACTATCAATTTCATTTTTTAATTATACTTTATCCGGAAAGAAATTATCTTCGCATTCTATGGGCTTGGCTTTCCATCACCAAATCTTGACTTGCCAGGTCTGGGCCAGGGGTTCAAAGGTTACACTCGGTGGATACTGCTCACAATATTAATCAAAATCTAGCATAACCGCCATGCCCCATTGAGTGAACCGAGCTTATAACCAGATGAAGACACGATCCCTTTGATACGAGCTGTCTTGGTTTTTTCAACCCGGAACGTTGAACCCTGAACCGATCAACCTATTTTCATACAATTTTTTCATCCGCGCATTCTGCGCTCGTCTGTGTCCATGAGAAAGTCAGATGAAGTTATCCGAAAGTCAGCAAAAAATATTACAAACACTTCCCGGGGTGGACCATGTCCTCGAGCTTTTCAAGACGGTGCCGTTTTTTGATAACATACCGAAAACAGTGATCGTCAACTCCATCCGTGAAACCTTGGAAAGTAGACGAAAAAGTATTCTAGCCGCAGATCTGAGCGTACATGAAGATAGCCTGTCGGATGATAGAATTATCGAATTGGTCAAGACATCGGTCAAAAAAGCCATGGCATTGAATCTAAGACATATAGTGAACGCCACCGGAGTGGTGGTGCACACCAATCTTGGCAGGTCTCTGCTGCCGGGGGAGGTGATTGAAAATGTCGCATTCATAGCCGGCCATTATTCTAATCTTGAGTATGATCTTGAGGTTGGCAAACGGGGCTCTCGATTTAGTAACATAGAGGATATCCTCTGCGAAATCACCGGTGCGCAGGCGGCCATGGTAGTCAACAACAATGCCGGAGCGGTTCTGCTTTGCCTGGACACCATCTCCCGGAACAGAGAAGTGATTATTTCACGGGGTGAGCTTGTAGAAATCGGCGGATCATTCAGAGTCCCGGATGTTATGGCGAAAAGTGGCAGCATCTTAAAAGAGGTCGGCACCACCAATCGTACCCATTTGAAAGACTATGAAAACGCCATTAATGAGAATACCGCCCTGCTGTTGAAGGTGCATCGCAGCAATTACAGCGTCATAGGTTTTACAGCCGAGGTCTCACTAAAAGAACTGGTTGAACTTGGTAATCATCATGGTACATTGGTCATGGAAGACTTGGGAAGCGGCACCTTCATCGATTTTTCAAAATATGGTCTGGTTAAAGAACCCACTGTACAGGAATCGGTGGGTACCGGTGCTGATGTGGTGGCATTCAGCGGCGACAAACTTCTCGGGGGACCCCAGGCAGGAATCATTGTGGGTAAAAAACATGTCCTGGACCAAATCAAGAATAACCCCCTTGCCAGGGCCCTACGCATTGATAAGTTGACCCTGGCCGCTCTTGAGGCCACTGTGCGCCTATACCGTGATGAAGCCTTAGCAGTTCGCAGGATCCCGACCTTGCGAATGTTGACGATGGATATAAAGGAAATTGAACTAAGAGCATCGAAGCTGATGGAAAATTTGAAAAAAATAGACGCATCCCGGCTTCGACTCAATCTCATTGAACTTTCCTCTAAAGCCGGCGGCGGGGCGTTGCCGCTTCTGGAACTACCGAGTAGATGCCTGAGGATACACATTGAGGGGCTTTCCGCCAATACCTTGGAAATAAGCATGCGAAAAAATTCGCCGCCTATTATCGGACGTATAGACGATGATGCGTTTATAATAGATCCCAGAACATTGCAGGATAACGACTTGCCGATCATTGAATCGGCATTTGAAAACGTGTTAAAAAGAGCATAAACATGACCAACAAAGCAAATGCAGTACTTCAAAGCCGAGGATCTGCAAGGAACTTTTTGTTTTCCAAAACGGACACCGGACGTATCAGGGATGTGGAAATAAAAAAGGCTGAAGGTGTCCATGAGGCGCTGCAATCTAGATTCCCGGATATACTGCTCGGCATGGCTTTTATCGACGTTGCCGTGCAACGATTGGATTCTGTCGCCCAATTTGCAGCTCTTGCCATCGGAATGGATCAGAGCCAGCAGGAGGAAGAAGAATATTCCAAGCCTGATACGCTGGATGGGCACATTGAAGTTGCTGGAATACTGGAGACAATTTGCCTGGAAAAAAATGGTTTATGGGGAACCCTTGAGCCCGGATTATTCGGCAGTATTTTCCCTGAAACAAATTTACCGGAGGGTCTTCAAATAGCCCGTGACATTCAAAACCGCCTGGCTAAAAAAATCGAACAAACGGTTACCGTCGGAATTGCCTCCTATCCAATCATCTCCTTTAAAAAATCCGATATGATCGACAATGCCCGTAAGGCGCTTGACCATGCTGTCTTTTTTGGACCAGGCAGCGCAGTGACATTTGACGGGGTAAGTTTAAATATCAGCGGTGACAAATTGTATGAGAAAGGAGATCTTCAGGGGGCCATCGACGAATTTAAGCGCGCCCTGTTAATAGATCCTTCGAATGTAAATGTACACAACAGTCTCGGGGTCTGCTACGGCCTGCAGGGCGAATATGAATCGGCGATTGAGGAATTTAAGACCGTTGCTTCCATAGATCCCGGAGAATACATGGCTATGTTCAATCTGGGGCTGGTCCATTCGCTGAGAAAGCAGCCCAAAAAGGCCCTTGAATTCTTTCTCAACGCCGATAAAATCAATGGCGATGTGTATGAGGTCGCCTTTCAAAGCGGGAAAATCTATTTTGAGTCAGGTGATCTGGAAAAGGCGAAACCTTTATTAGAGCGTGCGGCAAAACTTGATCCGGATTCGGGTGTGGTTTATCGCTATCTGGGTGACTGCTATGCTGTCGGTAATCTGACCCAGGATGCCATCTCGGCCTATAAAAAAGCCATCAGGCATAACCCCCATGATGCAGCCTCCATGTCGGCCCTGGGATGTCTTTTTGATGACCAGGGCGAAAATCCGGAAATCACCCTGATGTTTTGTCGAGAAAGTGTTGGACTTTCACCTGAAAACGGTCTTTTTCGCTATCGGCTGGGCCAGCTGTATTTCAAACAGAATCGCTTTGACGATGCCTTAAAAGAGTATGAAAAAGCAAAAAAGTTTGGCTATGATGCCGCCCACGATATTCAAGAAATAAAAAATCGGCTTGGTGCAAAATGAAAGATTTCATCCTCGACATTCTGGAAGCCGGCATTGCGACCAAACGCCATTGCATCGAAACAAATGTTGACAATATCATCAAGGCGGCAGGCATGCTGGCTTCCTGTATCGCATCCGGCAATAAAATCCTTATTTTCGGCAACGGCGGAAGCGCCGCAGATGCTCAGCATTTGGCAGCCGAATTCGTCAACCGCTTTCAAATTGAGCGCCCCCCCCTGGCAGCCATTGCTCTGACTACCGATACGTCCATTCTTACCAGCATTGGCAACGATTATCATTTCGAGGATATTTTTTCCAAACAAATTCAAGCGCTCGGGAAAAACGGTGACATCGCCTGGGGTATTAGCACCAGCGGTAATTCTTCCAACGTCCTCGAGGCAGTTACAGCCGCCCAAAAAATAGGAATTACAACCATCGGCTTTACCGGACGGGCAGGCAAACTGGCAGACTGTGCCGATCTTGTATTCTCCGTGGAGTCGGACACCACTGCCAGAATTCAGGAAACCCATATCATGTTGGGGCACATAGTGTGTGATCTTCTGGAGAGAAAATTATACCCGGAAATGTTTAAATGACCGGACATCAATAAATTCGGCTCAAGTCGCACTAAAACCTCGAGGAAAAAACATACCCACTTTCAAATAGTATATAGAACAATATCATGCCACAAAAATTCAATCCTATAGACATCAGGGGTGTAAAAACCTATAATCTTTCCGATCGGAAAAGCAAAGTAACTGCGGAGGATTTTGCCAAAACCTGGCAGAAAGGTGCCTCCTACCGGGCTTTTCTGGATTATTTACCTGACATCCTGGCAGGCGGTCAATTAAAAAGCGTCATATCCGCCATCCTCAAGGCTTACCGTGGTAAGCGCACAATTTTGTTCGGCATGGGCGCCCATGTAGTCAAAGTCGGTCTCAATCCCGTCGTGATCGATCTGATGGAACGGGGGATCATCACCGGCGTAGCCATGAATGGCGCCGGTATCATCCATGATGTTGAACTTGCCATGGTCGGCCGAACATCAGAAGATGTCGCCGCTGCTTTAGATGACGGTTCCTTCGGCATGGCCCGTGAAACCTGTACTTTTTTAAATGAGGCAATCAAGTCAACCCGAAATAGGTCCATGGGACTCGGCGAAGCCGTTGGTCGGGAAATCCTTGAGAAGCGGCTCCCGTTGATGGAAAAGAGCATTCTCGCTGCTGGCGCCCGCCTTGGAATACCCGTCACGATCCATGTTGCCATCGGCACAGATATTCTCCATATGCATCCCGGGTTTGACCCCCAAGCAACTGGTGCTGCCAGCCACCACGACTTCCGACTGTTTACATCCATTGTAGCCGCGCTTGAAAAAGGCGTTTATTTAAATGTGGGATCCGCCGTAATTTTGCCGGAAATATTTTTAAAAGCCACCACACTGGTCAGAAATTTAGGGTATACTTTGGAAGACTTTACAACGGTCAACCTGGATTTTCTCAAGCATTATCGCCCCCTCACCAACGTCATCAGCCGGCCGACCGCCAAAGGCGGTCGGGGAATAAATTTGGTTGGTCATCACGAAATTCTGCTGCCTCTAATCGCGGCAGGAGTGATTGAAGAAATAGATTAGGTCCTTGATCCTGTCTGCAGCAGTGCCTATATGCGCCATGCCTCAAGGGCCGTACTCGCTGTTCAGAACTTAAGATACTGCCTTGATTTTAATTGGCTGATGATTATAATCTTAGACTTGGCAACAACGTTCCAAAGGAGAGAATTGAATGCCGATTTACGAGTATCACTGTGAAAAATGCGGTGAAAATTTTGAGTGCCTCATCCTTGGAAATGATACACCTGCGTGTTCCTCGTGTACCAGCAAAAAGGTGAAAAAACTCATGTCAGCCTGCGGGTTTGTCAGCAAGGGCGGAGGGGGCGAAACTGTGTCGTCGTCTGCCGGCTCATCCTGTGGCGGTTGTGCAGCCGCCAGCTGCACGGGGTGCAGTCACTGATGAAGAACTCCCTTAAAATCGGAACCCGGGCCAGCAAGCTTGCAATGTGGCAGGCCGACTGGGTTAAATCAGCCCTGATCGAAGCATATCCCCAACAAAATATCGAACTGATAACCATCAAAACCAAAGGTGATAAAATCCTCGACGTGCCTCTTGCCAAGGTCGGCGGCAAAGGGCTTTTTGTTAAAGAAATTGAACAGGCCCTATTGGATGGCCGGATTGATATCGCTGTGCACAGTATGAAGGATATGCCGGCGGAAATTCCGGCCGGTCTTTGCATCGGCGCAATCCCGACAAGGGAAGACCCATCGGATGTTCTGATCTCGAAAAATGGCCTTCATTTTTCGAAACTGAAGCAAGGCGATATTATCGGAACCAGCAGTTTACGCCGTGGCGCCCAAATTCGTCATATGAGGCCGGACATTACTATTGTGCCGCTGCGGGGCAATGTAGAAACCCGTCTAAAAAAACTGCAAACTGAAAATCTGGATGCGATTGTGCTGGCTGCAGCCGGTGTAAAACGCCTAAATCTCGAGCATCGGATAACAGAACGTCTCAAATCCGATATCATGCTTCCGGCAGTCGGACAGGGCGCGCTGAGCATTGAAATCCGGCAAAATGATCCGGACATCCAGCCCATGATAAAAGCGTTGGATGATCCGCACACCCATGCCATTGTAAGGGGTGAACGTGCCTTCTTAAACCACCTGGGCGGCAGCTGTCAGGTGCCCATCGCCGGCCACGGTGTAATTAACCGCAACACCTTTAGCCTCACCGGTTTGGTTGCCGATCTCGATGGCTCCCGAATACTCAAAGCAACTGTGTCGGGTTCGGCCGATTCGACTGAAACCGTCGGAATCAGACTCGCCAGCCAACTTTTAGACCAGGGAGCCGATAAAATTTTAGAACAATTACAATCAATGGAATCCGCATATCATGGAAGCTAAAGTTTATCTGGTCGGTGCGGGACCCGGGGATCCGGGTTTAATTACCATAAGAGGCAAGCAATGTATCGAAAATGCCGATGTAGTCATCTATGACTATCTCGCCGCCCCTGCCCTTTTAAATTATGCCAAAAATCACGCGGATATTATTTATGTCGGGAAAAAAGGCGGGGATCACACCCTTTCTCAGGATGAAATAAATGCTCTCATCTTGGAAAAGGCCAAGGCGGGTTCCACGGTATGCCGGTTAAAAGGCGGAGATCCGTTTATTTTCGGCCGGGGAGGAGAAGAAGCTGAGATTTTAGCGTCAAATTCAATCCCCTTTGAGGTGGTGCCCGGAGTGACATCGGCCATCGCTGCCGCCGCCTACGCGGGTATCCCCCTGACCCACCGCAAACTTACGGCCACCCTTGCATTTATCACCGGTCATGAAGATCCCCATAAAAAGGAATCCGGCATCGACTGGGAGTCTCTGGCCAGAGGCATTGGTACTCTGGTGTTTTTCATGGGGATGAAAAACTTACCCGATATCACCCAAAAACTGATCGCCAACGGCAGATCACCGGTTACTCCGGTTGCCCTGATCCGCTGGGGCACAACGCCTGGCCAAACAACCGTGACCGGCACACTTGACAACATTGCCGAACGGGCTAAAAAAGCCGATCTCAGGCCCCCTGCAATCATTGTAGTGGGTGAAGTCGTTCAATTAAGAGACACCCTCAAATGGTTTGAAAAACGACCTCTGCTGGGCAAGCGGATCGTTGTCACTCGTGCCCGGCAACAGGCCAGTAATCTGGTCAGGCGATTGTCCAATCTGGGCGCTGAGTGCCTTGAATTTCCAACTATAAAAATAGTTTCTGCCGATGATCTTACCCCACTGGATAATGCCGTTCAAAATCTACCTAGCTATGATTGGATTATTTTTACCAGTGTCAATGGTGTCAAATTCTTCTTCGACCATCTGTTTGGCACGGACAAAGATGTTCGTGCATTAAGCCATCTTCACACGGCCGCCATCGGTCCTGCTACTGCTGAAAAATTGCTCGAATATGGACTGAAAAGCGACATCATTCCGAATAACTACCGGGCAGAAGCCGTGGTTGATGCTTTTCTCAAAATAAAATTAGAAGGCAAAAAGATATTGCTCCCCCGGGCCAAGGCAGCCAGGCCGGTGCTGCCGGTGGAATTGCGTAAAATGGGGGCCGAAGTCGATGAAGTGGCTGCCTACCTCACCGAGAAAGTCCGGACTAACACCGATAAACTCATTAAACGGCTCGAAGAAAAGACCATTGATCTAATTACTTTCACCAGTTCTTCCACGGTACAAAACTTTAAAAATCTTCTCCCTCCGGATAGCTTCAAACAGCTGATCAAAGGTATAACCATTGCAAGCATCGGCCCCATAACCACCGAAACGGCCGTAGAATCAGGCTTTGAGGTTGCGATCAATGCAAAAGTATATACAATTCCAGGGCTGTGTGACGCGATTGTAAAATATTATGCAAACAAAAAGTAATAGACCTGGAACCAATAGCTTTGCCGGCGGCTCTTAATGCTTCACTCAAAATGCCTGCCAATGGTAGTTGCGAAACCACCCTGCTCGGCACAGAGTTGGCGGTGGCGCCTTCCTATTCATTTCCTTGCAGCATGTTGTCAGAGCAGACCCGCCAAGGCCTAAGGTGGACTGTAAATCGCGGACAATTTATGAAAATTTGATAAATATTGACCTTTTGACAGTTTCTGATATACATGGGTTGATTTGACACTGATTGTCCTAAACAAAGTTGGCTGCCGGCGCAAACCGACGGTTAATTCAATGTATGTGCAAGAACGGACTATCCTCCAAGAGACCTTATCATACCGTCAGCCGACGCGCGACAACCAAGGCATTTCGATTAAAATCAGGTAAATGTAATGAATGAGTTCCTTAAAAATCTGCCTGCGATGGTAGACGAAATAAAAACCCTAAGAAATACGATCATAACTAACATCGTTTTAATCGGTCAGATCCCCGCACCTACATTTAAAGAAAAAAGACGCAGTAGCCTCTTCCAGGAACGGCTGGCTGAGTTCGCGGTCGATGAAGTAACCACCGACGGTTACCGCAATCCCATTGGAATCATTAGAGGAACCTCCCCGGAAAAACCGCCTATTTTCCTTGTGGCCCACCTGGATACCTTTTTTGAAAGGGACATCGTTCACAATTATACCATCAAGGAAAATACCATCACAGGACCGGGTATATTGGATAATTCCCTCGGAGTAGGTGTCCTGGTGTCATTGCCGATCATATTCGAACGACTGGGACTGCGATTTGAATCGGATGTTGTATTGGCCGGTACCATCCAGTCCATTGGCAAAGGCAATTTGCGCGGGGTTCGGCATCTTTTAAAAACCTGGCCAACCCCGATACGGGGAGCTATCTGCTTGGAGGGTGTTGAGCTCGGCCGGCTCAACTATTTTTCGGATGGAATGATCAGAGGGGAGATCGTTTGCAGCATCCCCGAGGTTAAGGGCATGATGTATCAATTCACCCCGAATGCGATATTGATACTAAATGAAGTCATCAACGAAATTTTGAGCCTGCGCCTTTCTCAGAGACCGCGGGCACGCATCGTTCTCGGTAAAATCATGGGAGGAGCTAACCATGGGAAAATTGCATATGATGCCACCCTGGGATTTGAAATCCGCAGCGATTCTTACAAAATGGTCAGATCTATTTTCAATGACCTCAAAGATATAATCGAGGGGATCGGGCATGAAAATGAAGTCGATCTGAATATAAAAACCATCAGTAATCTAAAGGCCTCCAGGTTAAAATTCAACCATCCCTTGGTAAAAAACACCGCCGCTGTTCTGAAAAGCCTGGGCATCAAACCGGTCAGCAAATCTACCGAATCGGCATTGTCCATTTTTCTTTCCCGAAAGATATCGGCAGTGACACTGGGAATTACCCATGGAGAAAGGAATTACACGAATCAAGCCACTATGGAAATTGAGCCCATGTTCAAAGGGATTGCTCAGATCATCGGCGTATTAAAAGCCATCGACAACGGGGTTTGCGATGAGTAATAACTGGCTAAAAGAAAATACCTTTCATTATTCGGAATTTGGCGATCTTTCCCGGCTGGTCGACGAAAAGCAGGAAAAAAAGGTTAAAATTTCTTTGTGCCTGCCGACTCTAAATGAGGAAAAAACCATCGCAAAAGAAATTATCATCATGCAGTCCGAGCTCATGACCCGTTTCCCGCTGGTGGATGAGCTTGTGGTCATCGACTCGGGATCAACCGACAACACCGTGAAAATCGCCAAATCTTTTGGTGCGGATGTGTATGATGCCAATGAGATTCTTCCCCATCTTGAAAAATTTAAAGGGAAAGGTGAAAATCTGTGGAAAGCCCTTTACATTTCAACAGGTGATATCATAGTTTATATCGATGCGGATATCAAAAATATTCATCACCGATTTGCCTTTGGTCTTATCGGTCCGCTACTCAGGTATGATAAAATCAAATATGTCAAAGCGTTTTACGACAGACCTATTTCCATAGGAAAAAACAGGATCAGGCCCACTGGCGGGGGACGCGTCACGGAATTGGTGATCAGGCCGTTGTTTTCGCTATTTTTCCCGGAACTCACCCAGATCCTTCAACCTCTTTCGGGCGAATATGCCGGCTATAGGGAAATTTTCGAGAGAATCCCTTTTCCCATCGGATACGGCATAGAAACAAGCATGATCCTTGATATTTACGAAAAATGGGGTTTGGAGGTCATGGCACAGGTGGATTTGGATCGTCGGATTCACCGTAATCAGGAAACCAAAGCCTTGGGGAGGATGTCCTTCGCCATCTTAAAAACCTTTATCAATCGTCAGAAAAGATCGGGTTTAGTAGAATTAAAAAGCAATCTTTTTGATGAAATCATCCAGTACAATCTGGTCGAGAACCAGTACCAACCGGATATGTTAAAAATTGTAGGTCTCGAAAGACCGCCCATGATTGAAATACCGGAGTATTGCAAAAAATTTAAACCGAATGTAAACTGATTGCTGTAATCAGATCTCTTTCTTGAAGGATCTCTAAAAATGGGTGATTTGAAACTGATCGACCCCTACAATCGTCATTTGAATTATCTGCGCATATCTATCACCGACCGGTGCAACCTGAAATGCATCTATTGCGTCCCCCGTGACCTGATTCCACGGCTTTCACATGATGAAATCCTGACCTATGAAGAAATCCTGCGATTGGTACGAGTCGGGATTAGACTGGGGATCTCAAAAATCCGGGTAACCGGCGGAGAACCTTTGGTGAGAAAAGGGGTGTACGGTTTTTTGACCGAATTAAGCGGACTCGACGGCATTGCGGATCTGTCTCTTACCACTAACGGCGTCACTTTGAAAGACAACCTGAATAAGATTAGAGCCGCCGGCATCAAACGAATAAATATCAGTCTGGATACCCTCAACCGAAAAAAATTTGAGCACATAACCGGTTTTGATCTTTTTGATCAGGTTTGGCAAGGTATCGAAATGGCTCTATCAATGGGATTTCATCCCATAAAGCTGAATATCGTTGCCTTAAACGGAATTAATGATGATGAACTAGCGGACATGGCGCGCATTGCATTTGATTATCCGCTGCACATTCGCTTTATTGAATACATGCCCATTGGCAAATCTCAAATTGGCAACGGTCCTCTTCTGCTGGCTCCTGAAATCAAAAAGCGCATCAGTGCTTTGGGTAAGCTCATCCCCGTTCCCAATACATTGAACGATGGTCCTGCCCAGCGATATCACTTTGAGGGAGCTGCTGGAGAAATCGGTTTCATCCACGCATTGAGCCATCACTTCTGCGACAGATGCAATCGGCTCAGATTAACCGCACGCGGCCAACTAAGACCATGCCTTTTATCCGATCATCATGAGGACGTCAAAGCTATTATGAGAACCGGGGGGTCAGACGAACAATTGGCGGAAGTTTTCTTTAAAGCAGTGCGCCACAAGCCATCCGATCATAACCTGGCTGTTCTATATCCATCCGGGGTCTGCGGCCAGATGAGTTCCATTGGCGGATAAAAAAGCCTGAGCCGCAGCAGTGAGAGGCTACATTTACTCGCACAGAATCAGAATACGGCTCAGGCTAACCATAGATACTCATATCTTCAGGAACACTTTTTCTTTACGCTCGGGGGTTTCGGAGCTGTATACACTAGTTAGATGGTCGGGTTTAGCAGGCTGCTAACCGCAGGTCAAGCTTTTTTTTACTGCAGTATTTTTTTCTTTTCATAATTCCCGGGCTGGACGGCATATTTTCCAAAAAAAGAGGAGTTCAGAAGTTAAAGATCGGAGGATCATATGGAAATTAAAATAGTTAAAATCGAAAATCCGGACAATTTGAACCTGATTTTAGGCCAATCACATTTCATTAAAACTGTTGAAGATATCTATGAAGCCATGGTCTCAACGGTTCCTATGGCAAAATTCGGTCTGGCTTTCTGTGAAGCTTCGGATGTATGTTTGGTAAGACACACCGGCACCGACGAAGAAATGCTCGATCTGGCCCAAAAAAATGCCTACAGCCTTTCAGCCGGTCACAGTTTTATTATTTTTATGAAAGATATGTATCCCGTAAATGTCTTGAATGCGATCAAAAATGTACCGGAAGTATGTCACATATTTTGTGCTACCGCCAATCCCGTGGAAGTCATTATTGCTGAGACCGAACAAGGAAGAGGCATTCTCGGCGTTATTGACGGCTTTTCGTCCAAAGGAATCGAAACCGAGGAAGATATGAATGCCCGCAAAGATTTGCTGCGAACAATCGGATATAAACAGTAAAGGGATCATGTTAGGGGCTTCGCCCGATTGGAATTGTGGCTTCCCAACGTGGGTGCCCACAAAAAACACTATATTTCCGAAAAGTTGTAGAAACCCTAAGATATTTATATCAATCTTTTCCTGTCTCTGTTCAGTTCAGTTAGTCGCGGTAGGAATGCCGGTTACCCGACACCCCCCGCACAGATCCCAAGCATGCGGAACTACCGCACTGGGCTCCTGCCTCAGGTCAGACGCAGAAACG
>CALZJV010000138.1 GCA_945787595.1 uncultured Desulfobacterales bacterium
GTTGTGCCCAATCACTTTTTGACGGTTTTAAGCCGGGAGGGGATGATGGCTTCAAAGCACCGGATATCACCGTAACCGATGGTATAATCAGAGAAGGATGGAGCACATCGTCGGCCGTATCTTTCGTGGCCCTTGCATTTGAAACGGTTCGCATGGCCCATCAGGATGCTGCGGCGCTTACCGTCATCAGCAAGATTCTGCGGTCCATGTACCTGCATCGTGAAATTCGTGAAAAAGGCGGCGCCTATGGCGGATTTGCTCTATACAGCACCGAAGACGGTCTTTTCAGTTTCGCTTCCTACCGCGATCCCCACATCGTATCCACCTTAAAGGCTTTTGATAATGCCGCCGTCTTTATTCGCTCGGGAAGTTTCAGTGATGAGGATGTCAAAGAGGCCATTTTGCAGGTCTGTTCTGAAATTGACAAACCCGATCCCCCGGGGCCGGCTGCCAGAAAAGCATATTATCGCAAAATCATCTCTCTTAGCGATGAAATGCGAACCCGTTTCAAAAGCCGGCTGTTGTCGCTAACCCGCAGCCAGGTGGTGCAGGCCGCCGGGAGGTATTTCGATGAGAATATGACCCGAAAGGCGGTGGCGGTGATTTCGGGGGAAGATAAATTGAAGGCGGCCAATGAGAAACTGACCGGCAAACCGCTTGAACTGCACCGGATTTAGGTTTTATCGGGTCTTTTATGACAACATGTTGTCAGAAAATGAAGGTTTCAGGTGTCAGTGTTCAGGTTTCAGGCCAGCCGCTGGCCACAAAACGGCCAGTTTAATCAGAAAAAAACCGGGCCATTTTGGGGTAGTTTCACACGGTTTCGGATGTCAGGTTCCAGCAACCGATTTCGACCCGCTGTGTCGGAGTCGTTCATGAAATGGACTTTCTTTCACCGGCGTTGGCCTTCAGTTGCAACCAAATCAGTTTTCAGGCTTCAGTATTTACTGACACCTGACACCTGAAACCTGAAACCAGGAACAGATTTGATCTATGGCAAAGCCGATCATCTCTGACCTGACCCAGAGGACCATGTTTTCGATTTTGAATAAATTTTACCAACAGCCGTGATTTACACCCACGCATTGGGCCCGGCCACACTTAAACATCATTTCGCAGGCGCCTGCTTGACAGCTTCTTTCCTTACTGCCTGCCCGGTTTCCGGTTTCTTCTTTCGAAACCCGGCCAACTTTTGCATGACAACATAAAAGACCGGTGTGAACAGCAGCGACATGACTGTCGCCGCAACCATACCGCCCACCACAGCCGTGCCGATGGCCTGGCGGCTGGCGGCGCCGGCGCCGGCAGCGACCACCAGGGGCATAAACCCGGCGATGGAGGAAATCGCCGTCATCAGGATGGGGCGAAACCGCAGTTTGGCGGCATCCATGGCCGCCTCCCGGAATCCTTTTCCCTTTTCGCGCTCGGCCATGGCAAACTCCACGATCAGAATGGCGTTTTTGCTGGCCAGGCCAATGAGCAGCACGATGCCGATCTGGGTATATACGTTGTTGTCAAAGCCGCGCATCACAAGCGCAACGACGGTACCGAGCACCGCCAGGGGCACCACCAGAATTACCGCCACGGGGTTGCTCCAGCTTTCGTATTGGGCGGCCAGCACCAGGAATACCAGCACGATCGCCAGGACAAAAACCATGATGGCTTCCGACCCTACTTTTTTTTCCTGAAAAGACATGCCGGTCCACTCATAGCCCATGGAACCGGGCAGTGTGCGGTCGGCCATCTGTTCCATCAGGTTCAGGGCCTGCCCGGAGCTGAAGCCCGGTGAGGCCTCACCGGTGATGGAGGCGGACGGGTAAAGGTTGTAGCGCAGGATAGTCTGTGGTCCAAGGATTTGATCAACGCTCACCAGGGTGCCGATGGGAACCATCTTGCCCCCGGCATCGCGCACATCGAGGCGGCGGATGTCGTTGGGTTCCATGCGGAATTGATGATCAGCCTGGACTTTCACCTGCCAGGTGCGGCCAAATTTGTTGAAATCGTTGACGTAATAGGAACCGAGATAGGTCTGCAGGGTGTTAAAGACGCTGCTAAGCGGAACCTGAATGGTCTTTGCCTTGGTGCGGTCGACCTCGGCGAAAAGCTGGGGTACATCGGCCCGGAAGGTGCTGTTTAAATTGGCCAGGCCTGACTGGGCATTGCCGGCCTGGATAATCTCCCGCACCATTTGCTGCAGTTCCCTCAGCCCGACATCGCCACGGTCTTCGAGCTGCATCTGGAAACCGCCGGCAACTCCCAGGCCGGTAATGGCCGGAGGGGAAAAAGCAAACACGATGGCCTCCTGGATCTGGAAAAACTGACGCTGCAGGTTGGCTAAAATCGCCGCCATGCTGAGATCCGGGTCGGTGCGTTCCTCCCAGGGCTTCATGATGATAAAAACCGTCGCCATGTTGGAGGCGTTGGTGGCGTCAATCAGCGAGTAGCCGCCCAGGGAAACCCAGTCCTGGATACCGGGTGTTTTTTTGAGAATGCCGTCGATGCTGTCGAGAACCGCCTGGGAACGTTCCAGGGAGGCGGCGTCTGGCAGCTGGATGCTGGCCATTACGTAACCCTGATCCTCGATGGGCAAAAAGCCCGTGGGCAGGCGCGTAAACTGCCAGCCGGTCAGGCTTAACAGCCCCAAAAACAGCAGCAGCATGATCGCCGTCCGGCGTACAAATGTCTTGACCAATGCCGCGTATCCGTTTTCGGTTTTGCGGAATACGGCGTCAAAACCACGGAAAAACACATTTTTGCGCTCCTTCGGCGGCCGAAGTAGGAGGGCTGCCAAGGCCGGACTGAGGGTCAGGGCGTTGATGGAACTGAAAATGGTGGAGATAGCGATGGTTAGGGCGAACTGACGATACATCTGCCCGGTGATGCCCGGCAAGAACGCGGATGGAACAAAGACGGCCAGCAGAACCAGGGTGGTGGCCACCACGGGGCCGGAAACCTCGTTCATGGCTTTAATTGCAGCCTCCTTGGCCTTTAAGCCCTGTTCTATGTGGGTCGCGGTGGCTTCCACCACCACGATGGCGTCATCCACCACGATACCGATGGCCAGCACGAGGCCGAAGAGGGTCAGCATGTTCAGTGAAAAACCCATCGCCAGCATGACGGCCAGGGTGCCGATAAGGGATACCGGGATGGTCACCGCCGGCACCACGGTTGCCCGCCAGTCCTGCAAAAAGATGAACAGCACCAGAAACACCAGGCCCGCCGCCTGGAAGAGGGTGACAAAGACCTCCCGGATCGATTGTTCGACGAATATGGTTGTGTCATAAGGGATCGTGTACTGAAGGCTTTCGGGAAAATAGGTCTGCAGCTCTTCCATAGTGGCGTACAGCTGCTTGGCCACATTCAGCGCGTTGGCCCCCGGCAGCTGGTAGATGAGCACACTGGCCGACGGCTTGCCGGTCAGGCCCGAGGTGAGGTCGTAGCTCTTGCCCCCTAGATCGATACGGGCGATATCCTTTAGACGAGTGATGCGCCCGCCTTCGCCGGTCTTTATGATGATGTCCTCGAACTGCTCAATGTCCGTGAGACGTCCCAGCACGTTGACCGTGTACTGGAAGCTCTGGCCGGGAGGGGCAGGGGGCTGGCCGATTTGCCCGGCGGCCACCTGGACATTTTGCTCTCTGATGGCGGCCAGCACGTCCTCGGTGGTCAGATTGCGGGACTTGAGTTTGGGGGGATCGAGCCAAATGCGCATGCTGTAGTCGCTGGCCGGAAATACACTGACATCACCGACGCCGTCAATACGGCTGAGTACATCGCGAAGGCGCAAGGTGGCGTAATTGCTCAGGTAAAGCTCATCAAAACGGCCATCGGGCGAAAATAGAGAGATGATCAGCACGATATTGGTGGATTTTTTCTTGGTATTGATGCCCTGACGCTTGACTTCCTCCGGTAGTTTGGCCTCCGCCAGTTTGACGCGGTTTTGCACCAGAACTTGGGCCATGTCCAGATCCGTGCCGACATCGAAGCTGACCGTCAGGACGTAAGAACCATCACTGGCGCTGGTGGAAGACATGTAAATCATGTTTTCAACACCATTGACCTCCTGCTCGATGGGGGCGGCGACCGTTTCGGCCACCACCCGCGCGTTGGCGCCGGGGTAGGAGGTGGATACCTCCACCGTGGGCGGGGTAATCTCGGGGTACTGGGCAATGGGCAACACACCCACGGAAACCGCGCCGGCAATCACGATCACAATGGAGATGACACTGGCAAAGATGGGATGTTCGATGAAAAATTTGGAAATCATTTTAGGACCCCTTTGTGGAATGAGGAATGATGATTGACGAATGACTATTTATGGAGTGCTGTCGATTTTAACGCTACTATCATTAAACGACGGAGCGAAGCGACATCCACCATTCGTCATTCGTCAATCATCATTCGTCATTCGTAAATCGTCATTTGTCATTCCTTTCTTTCCGCTTCCTTTTGGGGTTGAGCGTCGCCGCCTTGAGTCGGTACTGCAGCAGATTTTGCCTTGTCCTGCCCGGCTTCAGCAGCGGCTTTGAGGGCTGATGCCGTCAGCGATTTCATGTCGGTTTGCTCCGGATCGACCTTCGCTCCCGGCCGGGCCCGCTGCAGGCCGTTGACAACGACCGCTTCATCCGGTTGCAGCCCCTCTTCGATGACGCGCAGGCCGTCCACCAGCTGACCCATGCGAATCGGCCGTTTCTCCACCATGTTCTCGCTGTTGACCGCCAGCAGGTAACGTCCGCTCTGATCGGAACCGATGGCGCGCTCAGTCACCAGCAGGGCGTTTTCCCGCTTGTCGATGGGCATGCGAAGGCTGACAAAAAGACCCGGGATGAGCACCGGCGCTTTGCCCGGGTTGGGGAAGACCCCCCTCAACTGCAACGTGCCGGTTTGTTCGTCGACACCGGATTCTGCAAAATCCAATTTTCCCTGGTGGGGATAGCCTTCTTCATTGGCGATCTCAAGGAAAACCTGGATGTCAGCCTCGATTTCCGAATCTTCAGCGGGATCGAGACCTTTTTCCTGGACTTTTTTACGATTCATCGCCATCACCTTGAGCAGATCCCGTTCGTTGAGGTTAAAGTAGGCATACATGGGATCATAGCGGGTGACCGTTGTCAGCAGAGTCGGCTCACTTTCACCGACCAGATTCCCCAGGTCCACGAGATTGCGGCTGACACGGCCGGTAATCGGGGCCGTGACTTTGGTGTAGCTCAAATCCAGGCCGGCCTTCTCGACCTTGGCCTTCGCACGCAGGATATCTGCCCGGGCAATATCACGTTCCCCGCGCCACTTGACCACATCAGTCTCGGCGCCGGCTTTCTGTTTGAAAAGCTTCTCGGCCCGCTGAAACTCGATCCTGGCCCGCTTATGCTGTGCCTCGGCACTGCTCAGTTCGGCCTGGGCCGCATTCAGCTCGGCGTCATATTCGCGGGGATCGATCTCAAAAAGCAGGTCGCCTTCCTCAACCTTTGTGCCGGGGGTAAAGTGCATGTTCTGCAGGAATCCGGCAACCCGAGCACGCACCTCTACCATCTTAAAGGCATGGGTCGTGCCGGTAAATTCCAGATAATCGATAACCTCTTGCTGCAGGGGCTTTGCCACGGTCACCTTTGGCGGCGGCGGCTCCACGTATTCATTTCGCTGGTCACAAGCGGCAAATATCCAGACGATCAAAAGGATCGCTGCGACCTGGGCGCAATTTTTCAGGTTGTTTACTCCGGCAGGACTTTGCATGCATATTCTCCTTTTTTTGGTTCAGGGTCAAACTAAAGCATACTTGGGATACAGTCAATATTTTGATATGCTTTGTCTTCTCTTGTTTGAATTTCACGCTCTGTGTGTTATGTATGATTCCCTGTTTGTCATTCTCATCCGTGTCGATATGACCCGTTCATCCGGCCCGCTCACATTTTAATAAACGCGCCAAACACCTTTAATCCGAGCCGATGCTGAACCGTTGCACCCAATAGGGTGCGTAACTGAGTTGGCCTAAATTTTGCGTTTTCGTCATATAGCATCAGATGAAATAAGATCACCCAATCTAACATATAGCAGATT
The DNA here is from genome assembly GCA_945787595.1 of uncultured Desulfobacterales bacterium. The sequence goes on from CALZJV010000138.1 coordinate 6,055, forward strand.
GGCGTCGCTTGCCATTTTCTGATCGGTCAAAATGTAGAGAATTTCCATTGCCGATTGTATCTCAGGCTGCATTGGGTGGGTCGTTATTTAATCACTATTGGAGGTTAAGAATTTGATATGGTTGGGTTAATACATTCCCAAAGTTAGAAATTTGACCCCAATGCTCAAAAATGGAGTATAATAAATACGATAATTTGATTTAAACTTCTTGACTTTTCATCATGAATTTGATGATCTCTTAACCTTAAAACCTGAAAGGAAAGGAAAATTATGGCCCGAGCTGTCACAAAGGATAGTTCTATGAATAAAAGATCGGAATCCAGAGATGCTCCCAAAGGATTTCATGGTGCATCCATAAAATTGGTTGGTGTACCGCTATATCAATTCAAATTGAAAGATACATCAGAAAATGGTGCCAGCATTCTGGTAAAAGAAGATTCCTTTATGCTTAATTACCTGAAAGTTGGACAAACTTTACAAATAAACTTTTCCTCTGATCTTGAATTCGATCACAATGGCGACTTCGAAACAGAAATCGTGCACATAACCAAAGTAGATAAAGGTCGTTACAAGGGACATTATTTGGTGGGTGTGCAAATTCTGGATAAGAAAGGCGCGTTGTAATATAGAGAATTCTGACGCCTGGCTTGTTCGGGCGTGTTAAAGAATAATTCTCTGGAGCTTGAATAATGCAATCCATAGGTAATTATCTTAAGAGCGGAAGGGAAGCCAGAAACATCAGATTGAGTGAAGTTGCTCGATCGACAAAAATATCAAAATGGTACCTTGATTGCCTCGAAAAAGATGATTTTGATAAAATCCCTGGAGGCCCATACATTAAAGGATACATCGCTTCTTATGCATCATTCATAGGGATAGAAGAAGATGAGATCCTCAAGCGCTATGACTCCTTGCAGATCAACCGTGCTGATGAAAACGAAATCCAGGACCACCAGCCGCAAGATAAAGAAAGACACAAGCTGCTAAGCTTTTCGCTAAGCAAGAAAGATCTGCTCATCCTGAGCATGGCGGTTCTCATTCTTCTGGCTTTCGGATTTATTTATTTCTATTTTTCAAATCAAACTCATACTGTTGCGCAATTACAGGACACGCAGGCCTTGAAAATTCAGTCGACCCCTTCTTCTAAATTAAAGCAGGAAGCTGAGAACGCTTCTGACTTGACGGATTTATCGAAAAACAATCTGAATCCGATAAAAACTGGGGATGAAACACATCCAACATATCAAGATGCTACAGGAGCAGAAAGCCTGGCTCTTTTACCCTCAAAAAAAGAGGTTGACGGGACGTCACTGCCATTTTTAATGGAAGAAAATGATATTCACTCCCAAACAAAAATCAATAAAGAGCCTATAATTCATGATGCGCAGTCTTCACCGGAAAACAATGCCGTTAACCGAGCTGCTCTGACAGACTCAAAAAACCCATCGCATCTGGGCACACCACGGTCTGCAGATTTGTACGCGGGGTCCGCCCCAGGATATCGGACACAGGACGCGCGATCACAAGCGGCAAATAACATCCGTGTTTTAAAAGCAGTCGCCACGAGTGATGTAATAGACAAAAACCCTGCAGGGATTAGTAATTCCTTCCAATGGTCATCGGAGAAAGTCTACATCTGGAGTATGATAGAATGCAAGCAGCCTCCTTCTTCGATCCGACACACATACTACTTTAATGGAAAGATAGTTAACGAAGTCGTATTAAAAATAAAATCTCCCCAGTGGAGAACCTGGAGTTATAAAAACCTTTTAAATAAGCGTTATATCGGCCAATGGAGAGTGGCGATAACTTCAGATGAGGGAAAATTGCTTCAAAGTGTTTTTTTTGAGGTCGATTAAGAGCCCACGAAACATCCTGAGTTTACGGTTGAATCAAATGATCTTTAGGTCCCATCGAGTTTTATCTGACAACATGTTGTAAGAAAATGAAGGTTTCAGGTGTCGGGTGTCAGGAATTAAAGGTGCTAAGTTCTTATGAGACTTCATGAAATCCAATGTCATTAAATATTCAATTTGCAATCTTCAATTCCAACTCGTCCGGGTTTGTTATTCATCAGTTGAAGGGTATAATTCTTGGTTATAAACCCTGACAATACTTTAATACCTTAAAATCGTTCTATTTTCTTGTATTTTTCCTTCAGAGATAATTAATCAGCGATCCAGAATTGATTTTGATGTTTATCAGCCGCGCATCCCGAAGGCAAGCGCCTATTACCGCTGCGTCGAAGATCAATTTGAACAGCTAGAAACCGTCTGGCTTCCGGTTCGTAGAGCCTACAGCTCGGAGAGAGGGTAGAGCCTGCGCCTCGGATAAATTGTGGGGATTTACATTTTGGCTTTTCGCGTGTTAAATGTGAAGATTGTGGCCATGAATATTTATTGGCATTTTCATCTATGGTGAGTCCTCATCGCCCAGCGCGGATGATCCGCCTTCGCTCTTGTTTCTTCGGCGCGAGAAATCCGCTTTCGGTCCAGTTGCTTCGGCGCGACAAGTTACCTGATCGATGCTGATCGTTCGACCTTGTCGTTCGACCTTGAGGCTCTCGACGGGAGGTTCTCGACAGGTTATCTGATTGAAACCTACCTTTAAAAAACCAGCTGCAGGCAAATCCGCCGGACACGGATTTGTGGATGCTGCGGCGGCGGTGTCCGAATCGTTCCGCTTTCGGAGCAAGAATCAGTCGGAGGTCACATTTTAGGACCTCGATGCTAAAGATACGGCATAGGATGTCGTTTTCGTGCCGAAGGAAAAAGAAGGAGCCTTCGCCGATGTCGAAATCCGTAAGGTTCAGTAATGGGGAGGAGTCGAAACATGGAAACCAGATATCCTATGCTGTGGCGCGGCCTGCTGGGATCTTTTCTGTTTGCGGTCCTGCTGTCGCTGCTCTTAGCAGTCATGTCCGGCGCCGGCAATCCCAAAGGAACGGCTCAGGCGGCCATCGAGGAAACCAGGGTGGTAGCCGCCCGCGTCAACGGGACGACTGTCTACGAGGACCAGGTGGCCCAACAGGTGAAAGTCGATTTTCGTAAGTACAAGAAGTACCGCGCGGGACCGCCGACCCCAGCTCTAGCGAAAGTGTTGCGGGAACGGGCCCTGGAGAAATTAATCGTGGTGGAGTTATTGTATCAGGCCGGCCGGAAGCTGAAGGTCCCAAACCTCGAGAAGCGAGTTGACGCGCAGATGCAGACGTTCAAGAAGCGTCACGGCTCCAAGCCGTCAAAATGGACCAATGCCGAGCAGCGAGAGTCCATCCGGCGCAAAATCTACGTCACCGAATACTTCAGGACCGTCGGCGCCGCTGACCCGGAGATCCCGGAAACCGACATCAAACAATACTACAAAGAGCACGAGAAGACCTTCACCCGGGAGGAATACATCCACGTCAGACATATTCTGACGCAGGTAGCCCGGGACGCCGGGCCTGAGGCAAAGGCGACGGCCCGCGAGAAGATCGACAAGGCCAGGCAAGAGATACTCGACGGCAAGAAGTTTGCCGAGGTCGCCGGGAAGTACTCCGAAGACAATCTCGCCTCGACTGGCGGCGACCTGTCCTCCATCAAGCGGGGGTATATGCCCCATAAGCGCTAACTTGTTTTACTTGACATAATAGCCATAATATCATATACTTTCATCAATAAATACGATGGAGGTAAAATATGACAGAAGATTGGCCTATCTTGTTATCATTCTTCCCGGACGATTGGGTCGAACTGGCGTCATCGACTAATGCTCTCAAAGGATTACGCAAAGACAAGGCCGCTGAAAACTATATGAGAACTTTGTTGATGCATATCGGATGTGGCTATTCTCTGAGGGAAACCGTTACCAGAGCAAAGCTTTCCAATCTGGCTGACATCTCCGATGTTGCACTGGTTAAACGCCTCAGAAAGGCAAAAGACTGGTTTCACAGCCTGTGTGTCGAATTATTTGAAGAACAAGGAATTGAATTGCCTACCGAAAGTGATTTTCAAGTCCGGCTTTTTGATGCCACGAATGTAAAGGAGCCCGGAAAGACGGGAAGTCTATGGCGCATCCATTACAGCGTTCAGCTGCCATCTCTGACATGCGACTTTTTCAAACTCACCGCCACAAAGGGTAAGGGAACCGGTGAGTCATTTTTTCAATACTCCATTAAAAAGGGTGACTACATTATCGCTGATCGGGGCTATTCTACGGCTTCAGGCATTCATCACCTTGTATCTAAAAAAGCGTATGTCATCGTCAGAGTGAACACGCAAGCTCTTCGTATTTTTAATCTGAAAGCTCAGCAATTCCCACTGCTGAAAAATGTGATGGCCATCAAAAGAGCTGGCACTGTGAGGTCATGGACAGTTTTGATTCCCGGGCGCAATGGCGCCTATGTTCGAGGAAGAATTTGTACCATCCGCAAGAGCAATGAGGCCATAAAACTGGCCCATAAAAAGCTCAAGAGGCAGGCTCAAAAAAAGGGACATTCTTTAAAGCCGGAGACCTTAGAATATGCTAAATACGTAATCGTTTTTACCAACTATCCTGAAGATGCCTTTTCAGAGGTTGAGGTGCTAGACTGGTATAGAATCCGGTGGCAGGTAGAGCTAATTTTTAAAAGGTTTAAATCCATTGCGCAACTGGGTCACCTGCCAAAGCATAGTGATGACAGCTCCAAAGCATGGCTGTACGGCAAGCTATTTGTGGCCCTTTTAACCGAGAAAATCATCGATTACGCTTCTTCTATTTCCCCCTGGGGATATAACTTGGAAGAACAGGCAACCTCAGAGTGCCTGGCGTGAATTTAATTTTGCTTACAATCAGGTGAAGCGTACGATTGAGCCACATCTGCCACTGGAGGACATGATTACTGGCTGGAACGACATTGCTAAATTACTTGCTGAGCGTCCAAGAACTCGTAACTCGCAGTTATCGCGGTATTTTATCTATTAGAGATGGCTATAAACAAGTTAGCGCTTATGGGGGTTTACCCCTCTGTCGGAATTACTGGGTATTGAAGAAGCGTACTCGATCATGGATCAGGTTTACGAAATCCTGATTCACAAAGTCCACGACTACGAGGGTACGGTCAACGAGATGACCGGCGATGGAATTATGGCTCTATTTGGAGCTCCCGTTGCTTTGGAGGATGCCCCGCAACGAGCGATTCGATCAAGCCTTGCCATTCACTGGGAAATGGCAAAATTCAGTGACCAATTGAAGCAAGAAAAAAAGGATATACCGCCTGTTAAAATGCGGATCGGCATACATACCGGACCGGTGGTAGTTGGTACTGTGGGTAACGACCTCAGAGTAGAGTTCAAGGCAGTCGGAGATACGGTAAATCTGGCCTCCAGAATGGAAGGTCAGGCAGAACCCGGAACAACCTATATAACAGAGGACACATTCAAACTCACAGAAGGTTTATTTCGCTTTGAGGCTTTAGGCCAGCGGGAAGTTAAAGGCAAGGAAGAACCGATCAATATCTACCGTGTCATTGCGCCCAGTACCAGAAGGACCAGGTTTGATGTCAGCGCCGACCGAGGTCTGACTCCCTTTGTGGGAAGGGAAAGAGAACTTGAGCTGTTACTCGATGGTTTTGAGCGGTCTAAGGCAGGTCGGGGTCAGGCCTTTTCCATCATGGCCGAGGCAGGGGTAGGCAAATCCAGGCTCTTATATGAGTTCAGAGAGGCCGTCGCCCACGAGGATGTAACCTTTTTGGAGGGAAAGTGCCTCTCGTATAGTAAGGGCGTACCTTATCATCTACATATAGACACTATGAAGGCAAATTTCGATATCAGAGAGGGTGATGGGGACTCAGTGATCAGGGAAAAGGTCAAAAGGGGGCTAAATATAGTAGGTGCAGATGAGACGTCTACGCTTCCCTATTTATTAGAAGTCTTTTCTGTCAAAGACAGCGGTATCGACAAGATTCTCATCAGCCCTGAAGCGAGGAAAGACCGGATCATAGAAGCCATTAACCGAATCGCCATTAAGGGTTCGGAGATCCGACCTCTGATCCTGGCCTATGAGGACCTCCACTGGGCGGATAAGAGTTCAGAGGAAGTATTGAAATATATTTTAGAGAGCA
>CALZJV010000139.1 GCA_945787595.1 uncultured Desulfobacterales bacterium
CGCATCGCGCAGCCTTTTTGAAAGGTGCTACGTTTGCCCGGCAGCCCTGCTGCCGTATCCTGTATTTTTCGGGGTTTAGGCCAGCGGCTTTGCGTCCCGTCCTTTCAGACGGTTTGCCTTTATCAAGCTTCCTATTTGGAAACTAAAATTTGCTTCCTTGATGTTTAGCAAATTGAATGCCAAAGAAAAAATATTTTATTCTTTGTATAACATATTAAAATAATGACAAATTATAATTACGACAGTTTTACGCAATGCCGACTGTATCTTTTTTTTCATAGTTTGAGAGATTTAAATTACGAAATGGTAATCAGAAGTTCGATAGCAAATTGAACGCAAAAGGAGAGGTAAATGAGGCAACACATTTCGACCGGACCTATTGGTCTTAAAGCCGCTTTAGACGAAACAACAATAGGGCTTGAATTTTTACCAGTACCAGGAGAATCGATGGTGATTATAAAGATTGCAGCGGTATTGAATATAAAATCGAGGTGCCGGCTGGGATGTTATCAGCTGTGAATCAAAATGAGATCAAAATTTAAGTCTATAGGAGTCTAATTGAGAGTAACTTTTCAATACCCCATGATAGAGCCGAGCGCTCATTGGTGATCATCTGTCAGCTGACAGCCGGTGCAATCTGAAATAAGATTTTTTAATTTATTGTGCAGAACCGAGTAGGAATAGTATTTTTGAGCTGTTTCGAAATTATGCTTTACCATTTTTCTGCGAAGTTCGGGATCGGTTAATACTTTTCTGGTTCTATGCACCGTTTCATTTGAGACATAACCATCCATCTCAATTACTGAAAAACCTTTGGGCTTGATATCCATTGTATAGATCGAATAAGTGTTTACCATAATCGGTCTGCAAAAATAGATGGCTTCCAGGAATGCATTGCCAAATCCTTCAAAAGTTGAGGGATATGTGACCAGGTCGGCATGGGGATAGACGTCTTCCAACTTGTAGATCTTCCTTCCGCTCTCGGTCAGGCCCCTTTCTTCATTGATAATGCTTGATACAAAATAAGTGTCGACTTTCATCAGTTTTGAATATTCTCTCACCCGACGTTCGTAATCATACCCTTCATCTCCGGAGGCATGCGAGATGATTAGCTTGGCTTTCATCCCCAGTCGGTGCACCAGTTCAATCGCATGTTCGATTCCTTTTCGCTTAACAACTCGCGTGGGCTGAAGAATTAGCAGTACATCATCTGCTACGCCTAAAGCCTGACGCACATCCGAAGAATAATCATCTGCTGCCCCAACCCCACTTTGGGAATCCAATCCGCAAGATTCAAAACCACCGGGCATCGGGGGTGGATTTTCAAAATCCATAACATTAGGAATAATGGTTGGTGAAATACCGGTACGAAGACTCAACTGATTATCCGCTGATGAGTTGATTACCACATGCTGGATAGTCGGCAGGTGCGGCGGAAATGCCATGTTAAGATATTCCCAGACGGCGTTGATAATAAAATGTTGGCGTTCCCAGAAAAAATCGTGATGATGGGCGATGGTAGGCATTCCGGTTTCGGAAATCACCTCGGTAAGTGCAATGCCCAGGGGCAGGTTCAAGGGAATCGTTAGAGCGTTTTCCGGAACTAACAAATCGATTTCAAATTTTTCAATGAATCTGTAAAGGTGATCCTTTAGCTTTCGTTTAAGCGCATTGATTTTTTGGGTAACAACTCGTCCCCTTATACGGGCGCCAAAGCATTTTCGAAAGACTTCATTGATATCCGGGTGCTGGAAATGGGCTTCCCTGAAAAGATATGAATATTCTGCCGGTCGATCAAGCTCACCGGCGAAATAATAACAGGAGAAGCCAACCCTTTCAAAAACATCGGCCCATTTGGCTGTTTCCAGCGAGACCCCGTCCGTTCCTGCAAAACGCGTAGATATAAAACCGACATTATGGTTTCTTTTACAAAACGAACAATATGCCATTTCTCAAACCTCCTGATAACGAAAACAGCCGACAACATGATCGTTTACCAGACCTGTAGCCTGCATGAACGCATAGCAAATAGTGGGGCCGACAAATTTAAACCCGCGCGCTTTAAGATCCGCACTCATAGCCGCAGACTCCGGTGTATGAGCAGGTATTTCCTCCAGGGTTTCCCACTTGTTTTTTATAGTTTGGCCTCTGACAAACCGCCAGATGTAGTTGTCAAAGCTGCCGAATTCTTCTTGAACAGCCAGAAATGATATGGCATTTTGAATGGCCGCATTGATTTTGAGCTTGTTGCGAACGATTCCCACATTTGAAAGAAGCGCACTGACTTTGCCAGAATCATATCCGGCAATGTTGTGAGGGTCAAAATCATCGAAGGCCTTTCTGTAGTTTTGTCGTTTCTTCAAAATTGTAAACCAGCTCAAACCCGCCTGAGCGCCTTCTAAGATAAGAAACTCAAACAATCTGCGGTCATCGTGCAATGGCACTCCCCACTCCTTATCGTGGTACTTTATGTAGAGCGGATCGGCTGCCGACCAGCTGCATCTGGATTTCAATCAACATCCCCCTTAATTGAAAAGATAAAATCCTAAAGCCTTATCGACTCCCTCCGTAGGAGCAAATTCAGTTCCGATAATCGTACGGTTAATGTTTCGGATGATAACTTTCTTTACTATGAAGGCTTTTTGAGTATCGTCAGTATGAAATTCTACCTGAATGACGTCTCCGACATGGCAGTCGTTATCAGCATCAATCTGAAGTTTCATGCCGATTGTGGACAAATCCTTGACAATCATCAATCCACCGCCCATCTGCTTGCCGTCGACAAAGCGACTGTAGGATCCGGGCAGGTTCGTTTCTTTACGGTATCTTTTTCGTTTTTCCAAAATGGAGACATAGGCATAACCGCATGGGCACCTGACACTCACCTTGACAATTTTATCGAGATCGGCAAATTTTGAAACATTTGTCGTCTTCGATTTCTGGCACTTCGGACAAACAAAGGTGGCCATCTTTGTGCCGGTTATATAAACTTTTTCAGTCATATCGCTTCCCTCAACCGTACTTAGGGTTTTCGAAGAAATAATTTAACAATTTTAGGCGTTGAGGCGCACTTCTGGCAAGGCGCGAAAACGCGGGATTATCTGGATATTCCAAGCTTTCGCAACGCAGCCGGGCAGGATGTATCGGCGTATAAAGTGTAAAGTTATTTTTAAGAGAGCCTTAAGGTAATAAGTTTTTTTATCACGAAAGGCTTTTTTTTTAAACAGGATTTTCGCATTAATATAGGGCGCTGAGACAAAATCACACCATGAACCTTGGGAGAATGTCTAAAATTAAAGCCTTTTCAATGATTTCTTCTTGTAAAACCCTGAAAAACAAGCATTCATTTATTGACTTTCAAGGATTTTTGCGTTAGATTTACTACAACAAAGCTTTTATAGCTTTACTTTTAAATTCAAAAGAAGGAGACAGAAATGACAAAAGCAGAATTAATTGAAAAAATGGCAAAAGACGCTAACGTTTCCAAAGTGGCGGCCGGCGCGGTTCTAGACTCGTTCATGACCTCCGTTACCAAGGCCCTGAAAAAGAAAGACGGAAAAGTAACGCTGGTTGGATTCGGAACCTTTATGAAGAAGCGTCAAAAAGCACGCAAAGGCCGCAATCCTCAAACAGGCGAACCGATTAAAATCAAGGCCAGAAATGTGGTAAAATTCAAAGCAGGCAAAAAACTCAAGGAATCCGTTTAATTTAGCGCAAGTTCTAAAAAGAGGCAGTTTTTCAGCTATAGGCTGAAGGCTGCCTTTTTTTTTCACCTTCTCACTGTTAACTATGCCGCCGATCGGATAATCAAATGTGAAAGAAAAAAGAAGCTTGATTTCCGACCTTTGGGCATTAGTTTAAAAGTAGACTCAAGCATTTTGATTGGAGACGCATCCGATGAGTGGTGATATACCGGATCGGCAGGAAGAATTTATTTCCGAAATTGATGAAGAAATTACCGAACCTCCCGATTACAAGGTTTTACTGCACAATGATGACTTCACGACAAAGGCGTTTGTAGTGGAAATCCTTATGGTGGTCTTCAACAAATCGCCGGAAGAAGCCACTCACCTGATGTGGTATGTTCATAAAAACAACATCGGGGTATGCGGCATTTACCCTTTAGAAATGGCTGAAACGAAAATTGACCAAGGAACGACTCTGGCCCGGGAAAATGGATTTCCCTTAAAATTGACATTGGAAAAAGAATAGGGGAAACCGCAATTATGCAGGACTTGATGAAAAATGATATCCTGACGAAAGTAGCTAGATATAATCTGATTCGAAACCAAAGAATGATTTACATTGATGTTCATGAAACCCTGGCCGGTGATCTGGCGGACAAATTTGTAGCGGTTCCAAACCTTATCAATATCATTGCCAGGCAGGAATTTCAAGGAGTAGGAGCAACCGAATCGGAAGCTTTGAACGACTGCCTGTCCAAAATAAAAAATTATAACGTTGAAGACCTATTCCCGACATCTGATCCAACAACGCCGGCGAAAACGTAACTGAGTGGTTCAAATGCGGATGGCATTGGGCCATTAGGGCAGAAGCTACAATGATTGAAGATTGTCGATTGAAGATTGAATATTTAAGGTCCGCCTTCGCGGATTAATTTCAAAAAGAACCATCGGCGAACCCCTCTCTGCAAGACGCGGGGTATCATCCAGTGAGAAAGTAATTTTATCGTAGCAGGCTGCACGGAACTATACCCGAATAGAGCTTAAATTGACGGAGCGAAGCGACTTCCACAAATCTTCATTCTTCAATCTTCAATCTTCAATACTCAGGCGGATCCGGGGTAGGTATTTTTTTGGATGCCTGTCTAATTCAGGCCTGATCGGGGTATTACTTTGCCGTTTAGGATTTTTATAATTTTAGGGCGGTAGTCATTTTTTTTCGCCAGTTTGTTCGCCGTTGTTTTGATAATCAGCAGCGCCACGAAAAAAAAAGTAAAGCCCATGATTGCCGAGAATCCGGAAGGATTGAAATCGAATTTAGGGGCTATCTCCTGACCAATGGCCGCGCCGACGATCAGAAGTAGTATCGGGAACACATAGAGCAAGAAGGATGCCTTTAACAGCGAGGAGGTTTTAAAACTCAGGACAATCCGATCTCCCAACTTGGCGCCGGCCTCATTGATGGCTTTTACCTCCATCTCATTGTCGCCACCCATAGTGTTACAGGATCCCCTGGCCGAACATCCCGCACAATTGCCGGATTTAAAGGTTTTTACCCATGCCGTCCTGGAATCGGTTTTAATAACGATGCCCTGTTCCGTTGCCATAGAAAGATCTCGTAAAGGGTTGAATAGTTAATCTGACCAAAGCTTATCCCAAGTCGCGCGAGTTATTGCGAAGAGATATGCTGAGATACTGATGCATAAGGATTTGCGAAAACCACCCCGGTGGAATATCATTTATTTTCCCCAGGGCAGGCATACTCACGGATATATCGCGGATTTTCGCGAATTCTTTATGCGCAAAACATCGGTGCAGATCGGAAAAAAATAGCTCAAAATAGGTTGAAACAAAGCGAAGATTGATTACTGGTGTCTGACAAGATCGGCGGATTCCTCTTTTTCTTCGATCTCAACAGAGGGCTCATAACAAATCAATCCGCATTGCAGACATCTTGAAGCTTCCACCCTCGCCAATTCGCTATTAAAGCCCTTTTCAATCTCCCCGCATGTAAATAACTCCCTGTCACTGCAAAGCGGCATGATCTGGCGCTGACAGGCTGCAACGCTTTCAACATGATCGACATTTTGCAAAATGGATTGCGGCGTGATGACGTGCTCAGTAAGTGATGGGTCAATCCCGTACATCATCTGCTGCAGGGATGCCGCCGCTCTTCTTCCGGCACCGATGGCTTTAATGGCAGCACTGTAGTCCGCCAGAACATCCCCCTCAGCAAACAGTCCAATTTCATTTTTAGAAGCGGGTTGTTTATAAGGCGGCGTGGCTTCCCATCGCAGAGATCGATCTGCAGGTTCGCCGACTTCGGATTCTTCCGGTTTTGACTCAACAAAAATCAACTCCGGAAAGCGCCCGGTGGCGATGATTAAGTTTTGAGCCGCTATGGTGGTTTTTATGCGGGTCTTGATGTCTATTGCATCCAGCTCGAAAAGACGGTCTCCTTCACCCCTTAAGCAATGGATAGCTGCGTTATACAAAATATCCAATCCTTCGATGCCAAGAATTTGTACATCGGTATCGCTGATAGAGCTGTTTTGCAAATCCTCACGAAATAAAATGGTAATTTTTTCCGCACCCGATTCTCGGCAAATTTTTGCAGCTTCCAAGGCAAGTTTGCCGCCACCGAAAATGGTTACGTCCGATTGACTGCTAAACATCTCACGGCCTTTGGCCGCAAGACTTAAAAGATCGACCATCATATAGGTGCCAGGAATGGGTGATTCAATGTCAGTCGCTGTTTTCCGAGCCATCCGGCTGTCCCAGCCGCCGGCGGCCAGAAATACGGCATCAACATCCTGTTGCAGCAGTGAGCTCACTGTAAAATCTTTTCCCATGACCTTGTCGGTCTCCGCTGCAACGCCCATTTCAAGGATTCCATCGATGTCCCAATCGAGTATTTCCTCGGGCAGTCGTTCTTTGGCTATGGCACTTCGCAACAATCCGCCGAGTTTAGGATTGGCATCATATACGGTCACACGATGACCCAGACGGGCGGCAAAAAAAGCAGTCGAAAGCCCTTCCACTCCCCCGCCAACCACGGCAATGGTTCGGCCCGATGAAGGCGCCTGGTATGGAAGTATTCTTTCGCCGCTTTCCTGTTCAAAATCGGCGGCAAACCGTTTCAGATAATTGATCGCCACAGGCTCATCGATAAAATTCCGACGGCAGTCCAACTCACATGGGCGCGGACAAATTCTTCCGATAATAGCCGGAAAAGGGTTGCGCTCCTTGATGACCTGAACCGACCGATGAAAATTACCCAGGGAAATCTGTCGGATATATTCACGAATGTCGATTCCGGCCGGACAGCTGCGCTGGCATGGTGTGGTACATTCTTCGGTGGTGTACTCTCTCATGATACGGCGCGTAACGGAGGATAGATTTATGATGTGCTTCGGGCAGACCCTTTCACAGGTGCCGCAACCGGTACACGTCTTTTCATCCACCACAGGCAGTCCCTGGGGGCCCATGGTGATGGCATTAAAGGGGCAGACTTTTTCACATGTCCCCAGCCCCAGGCATCCAATGGTGCACACTTTCATACCACCGCCTAAAAGTGCCACCGCCCGGCAATCATCCAGGCCGTCATAGATGTATTTTGAATCGGCATCCTGCACACCGAAATAGCATCCCGGTCGGGCGATGTCCGGTTCTTTGGCCTCGATTTTGACTCCCATGATTTCAGCGATGGCATCAGCCACCTCGGGGCCCGCCGCTACACAGGAATTCGGTGCTGCTATTCCGGCCACTATCGCTTCCGCATTGGCGCTGCAACCCGGCAGCCCGCAGCCGCCTCAGTTGGCACCCGGCAATTCGTCTTCGACAGCCAGGATCTTGGGATCGACATACACATAAAAAATTTTCGACGCCAGAGCTAAAACGGCACTAATGACCAGTCCCATGCCCCCCATCAAAATAAGCGCTGCAGTCATAATATCACTCCAAAAATGATTTGACCTCTAAAAAATAGCATCAAACCTGCACTTCTTTCCATATAATGGCCTCGGTCGGGCAACTCCGGAAGCAAAGACCGCATTTGGTGCAGATATCCGGCTCGACCTCAAATCGCAACAACGCCGTACAACGCTTGGCCGGGCATCGTTTTTCATAAATATGGGCTTCATATTCTTTTCTGAAATAGCGCAGAGTGGAAAGAACCGGGTTGGGTCCGGTTTGACCCAATCCACACAGGGCGGTGTCCTTAATCGTATCGGACAGCTCTTCCATAATTTTTATATCGCCAGGTTCACCTTTACCCTCACATAATTTTTCCAGCAGCTGCAAAAGTCGTCGCGTTCCCTCGCGGCAAGGGGTGCATTTGCCACAGGACTCATCCTGAACAAAGTCCATGAAAAAGCGGGCCATATCTCCACCATGCAGGTATTTTCATCCATGACGATGGCCCCGCCGGATCCCATGATGGCCCCCACTTTGACAATGGCCTCGTAGTCCACCGGTGTGTCCAGATGTTGTTCCGGAACACAGCCTCCGGAAGGGCCGCCAAGCTGGACCGCCTTAAATTTTTTCTTCCCGGGGACACCACCTCCGATATCATAAATAATGGTTCTGAGGGTGGTACCCATAGGCACTTCCACCAGTCCGATATTATTCACATCACCGGACAGGGCGAACACTTTGGTGCCCTTGCTGCTCTCCGTGCCGACACTGGCATACCATTTTCCCCCGTTAGATATGATCTGAGCAATAGAGGCCAGGGTTTCAACATTATTTAGGACGGTCGGTTTTTCCCACAGCCCTTGATGGGCCGGAAAGGGCGGGCGAGGCCGCGGCATCCCGCGTTTGCCTTCGATCGATCGCATCAGGGCCGTCTCTTCGCCGCAAACAAACGCACCGGCTCCCTGGTAAATATCAATGTCAAAGTCAAAACCGGTCCCCAGAATATCTTCTCCCAGCAGTCCGTATTCTCTGGCCTGTTTGATCGCAATCCCCAACCTCCGGATAGCCAGAGGGTATTCCGTGCGGGCGTAGATCACTCCCTGGCGGGCATCAATAGCCCTGGCGGCGATAATCATGCCTTCAAGGACGGCATGGGGATCGGCCTCAAGAACACTTCGGTCCATAAAAGCGCCGGGATCACCTTCATCGGCATTGCACAGAACATATTTTATTTTTGCCGGACTTTTACGCGCAAACTCCCACTTTAAACCGGTGGGGAAACCGGCACCTCCGCGCCCCCTGAGTCCGGAAGTTTTCACTTCTTCTATGATCTTTTCCGGTGTCATCTCCTGAAGGGCTTTTGCGGCCCCAAAATAACCGTCCCTGGCGATATATTCATCGATAAGTTCCGGGTCGATAACCCCCTTGTTGCGCATCACCCAGAACATCTGATTGGCAAAAAAAGGGATTTGATCCATGGCCGGAATGGTTTCTTTGGAGGCAGGCTCTACATAGAATAATTTTTTGACCGGGCGGCCCTTTAAAAAATGCTCTTCAACTAGGTGTGGTACATCCTTTACTTTAAGCTTCTGGTAAAAAATTCCCTCGGGCTGCACCAGCATGACCGGACCGACGGCACAAAAACCGTTGCAGCCTGTTTCGATAATTTTGATCTCCTCGCTAAGCCCCTGTCGATCGATCTCTTTTTGAAGGGCTGTTTGAAAGTCTTGAGTTCCACTGGCATGGCATCCCGTACCGCCGCAGAGCATCAACTGGGTTCTAACCTTATTCATTCTATTCTCCTGCAATTCACGATTTCAAATCACTGGAACCCATCTGGTCATCTCAGACACAAGGTAGTTCGCTTCGCTGATCCGCCATAGGCGGAGAATAATGGAATACTGGAATCTTGGAATGATGGGTTTCTTGAATCCAGCATTCAAAAGACACATACTATCTCTTGAATTCCTTGTTTTGACGGATCATTTAAGCGGGAAAAATCAGAAAATAGATACTCGGTGCGGATCATCAAAGAAAGCAGATTCATCATTTCTTGTAGGATACCCCATTTTCCGTTTTTCATTCCCGATATTCCAACATTCCACTATCCCAAAATTCCATATAGCTCATCAAGAAAATGGCCATAGAAATTAATGTGAATCCAATAAATTGTAAAAAATTCCGATACAATTATTCATACTTATCGAGGGTCTCAATGACCTTCTCAGCCTTCACCCCACCGTAAGTGTCCTGATCCACCACCACCACCGGGGCAAGTCCGCAGGCGCCTAGACACCGCACAGCTTCCAGGGAAAAGCGCCGGTCCTCGGTGGTGCCACCTTGTTTTAGGTGGTATTTGTTTTCAATACGGTTGACAGCCTCTTGTATGCCCTTCACATAGCAGGCCGTCCCCATGCAAACCTTGATCAGATGGCGTCCTTTGGGCTCGAAGGAAAAAAGTGAATAAAAAGAGGCGACACCGAAAACCTCGCTGGACGAAAGATTGAGTCCGTAGCTGATATAGTCAATCAACTTAACAGGAAGATATCCGACAACATCCTGACATTCTCGCAAAACGCCGATAACCGAACCGGGAACTTTCCGATTGACCGCAATAATTTCATCGATTTTTTCCCACATATCACCTGTAATATCAGAATGTTGAGGATGATTGCCATCAGTCATATAATAATCCTCCGGCTAATTGGAAGTGGAAAGGACAGGGTATCAAAAAAATTGAAGATTGGTATATCACATAAAAGGATAAAAAAGTCAACGGTAAGAAGATTGTCGATTTCAATAATCACCGGAGCACCGGATACTACAATGTACGATTCTCCGACCGGGACAAGCCGGAATTGAAAATTGAAGATTGCAAATTGAATATTTATGGATGTCGCTTCGCTCCGTCTTTTTTAAAATGGATAGAATTCCTTTAATCTTAAATCTTCAATCGACAATATTCAATCATTTGAATATAGTGAAAATATCCCAATCCAATTTTTTTGCCACAAAATGCACAAAAATAGCAGCCAATGAGTTACTCGCCTTCAAATTCGACTATCGAAAATACTGGTCGATTACCGAGTTTTTCCCGTCCGTTTAAATCAGGCAATTCTAATACAAATGAGCATTCAAAAATTTCTCCACCCAGCTTTTCAACCAGATTCGCAGCTGCTGAAATCGTGCCTCCGGTGGCCATTAAATCATCTATTATGACGACTCTTTCACCCTTTTGAATAGCATCCTCGTGTATTTCAATGACCTCTTTTCCGTACTCTAATGTGTAGGATTCACTTATCGTGTTATAGGGGAGTTTACCGTTTTTTCGGATTGGAATCATCCCGATGTCTAATTTATACGCCAATACGGATCCAAATAAAAACCCCCTGGCATCGATGCCGACAATTTTATCGATCTTTTCATTTACATACCTGTCATAAAAAATAGTACAAATTTTCTTAAATGCCGGCGGGTCCAGCAACAGCGTCGTAATATCTCTAAATATCACACCTTTTATGGGCCAATCAGGGATGGATCTTACTTTACCTTTAATGTAATCACAGGCTTCCTTATAACTAAAATTAGAATTTACATCTGCCGGGGGAATGGTAGATTTCATTGGGCACCCTTTTGCTTAGATATTTGATGAATTGTTTCCAATAATATTTTTTTTACATTATCTACATTTTTATTAAAAATCGCCAATATGTCCTGCCAGACCGGCATTGCTTCGTCTTCTTTCCAGCAATCGTAATCCGTCGACATCGCTATAACGGCATAAGGAATCATGGCTTCCTTTGCCAGGGCCGCCTCAGTGGCGACAGTCATGTTGATGATATCCGCTCCCCATGCAATAAACATCTTTGATTCCGCCCTTGTTGAAAATCGGGGTCCTTCGATAGTAACTAGAGTTTTTTCTTTATGGACCCTAAAACCCAGATTCCCGGCAACAGCATACAGCAGCTCGCTCAATGATTTATCAAATGGGTCGGCCATAACCTCATGGAACATCCCCTGACTGAAATCATCATGAAAGGTATTAATTCTTCGTTTTGTAAAATCGATGAATTGACAGGGAATAACAAAGTCACCTCTACCAATTTCCACTCTTAAACTTCCACATGCATTTGTTGCGATAATATGGGTAACCGCCAAATCCTTTAGGGTCTGAATATTGGCCCGATAATTTGTATGGGTTGGACTGAATTGGTGGTTAGGGCCATGTCTAGGCACAAAAACGACATCGACATCGTTTAGCTTGCCTAATTTTATCATGGTTTCACCATAAGGTGTGGCCCAATTCTGGCTATGCAAATCTTTGATCATATCAGGATCATCTAATCCGGAACCGCCGATAATGCCGATCTTCATATATATCTCCCATCACCACTTTGAAAATTTCAGGTAAATTAACTCATTTAGAAAACAAAGATAGATCCAAAGAAATTAAGATAACCCAATCGATTTATAAAAGCCAGAAAAAATTTTTAGGCCCTGCATAGGCGATATGACACCGCGTATTGGAAAAATCACTCGGTTCGGCAACCCTCCATCATCCCTTCCAACTATGAGCTCGTGTTAAATATGCGACAGCCAGAGCTTTGTCATTTGGGCCAGTGCTTATCTGATTTTAAAAACTTGAATATTGAAATTTGAAATTTATTTGTAATTTGGTGCTTGAGATTTGGGATTTTAACGTCTTATTAAATCTTCAGATGCAACTGGTTTAGAATTTACTTTGACGTTTCCCTGCTCGGCAACCAGCTCCCTTGACAGCCACCCGCCTTTATCCTATACTTTCCGAGATTCATATAAAATGAACGCCTGAGTCTGAAAAGATTATGGAAACTTTCAAACTTGCACAGATTTTCTGAATTAAACAGGAAGGGTTTTTGGACGGAGCAGATGAAATTATCGCAAATTGTTGAATCTCTGGAAGCAAAGGTCCTCGTAGGAGATGACCTATTGGAAATAGATATTGACACCTGCGGTGCCAGCGACTTGATGAGTGACATTCTGGCCGGATTGTCGGAAGGAAGTATCCTTTTGACAGGGCTGACAACTGTCCAGGTTATTCGAACAGCGATGGTAGCAGGTGTCGGCGCCGTGGTTTTTGTTAGAGGCAAAACGCCACCTCAAGAAGTCATCGACCTGGCCCAGGAGCAAGAGTTACCGTTAATCTCAAGCCCATATTCAATGTTTGTTTCATGCGGCAGGCTGCATGCCTGCAATTTAACCGGACTCGATGGCCGGCGATAGAATAAAAATAGAAGATTGAAAACTGAAGATTGAAGATTTAAGGTATTCTATCTTTCTTCAATTGTGAATTCGCTATGGCTGCCTTAAAAAAAAGCTACTACATCAAATCAAGAGATTTCATCCGTGCCGGTGAAGCATCCATCAAGATTCAGACGCTTCTCAAATCCCTCACCTTTGATCCAAAGCTGATACGCCGGGTAGCCATATGCGGTTACGAAGGGGAGATGAATGTCGTCATGCACGGCGGAGACGGTTCACTGGGTTTCGCGATCGACACCGACAAGCTGATTATGGAAATTTCTGATGACGGACCCGGGATTGTTGATGTCGAAAAAGCCATGCAGTCTGGATTTTCAACAGCTTCTGATGAACATCGCGAAATGGGATTTGGCGCAGGTATGGGGCTACCGAACATGAAAAAAAATGCCGATGACATCATCGTTGAGTCAGAAAAAGATCAGGGAACTCGTGTTCGAATGGTTTTTTTTATCGACAAGGGAGGTGATGACGGTTGACGCATATGCAGCAGCCTTCGTGCTTCGTTCATTTCGATAAAAACCTGTGCCGCGGCCATGCCGCATGCATACGTGCATGTCCGACCAAAGCGATTCGCTTGGTAGACAAACGGACGGTCAATGTTGTCGGTCAATGCATCGGATGCGGCGAATGTATCCGGGTATGTGACACTGGAGCGATGAGTGCGGCGGCGGCCGGAAACGGAGATATCGGTCGGGATCATGTTGCCATCGCCCTGGTCTCACCGGTTCTTTACGCGCAATTTCCGGGCGTCATGCCGAAAGATATACTTATGGGACTGCGGCAGATGGGTTTTCGGCACACCATCGACATGAATTATTTTTTGGAAATATTTCATTACGCCACTGAAGAGTTTATACGTCGCAATCGTGAATCAAACAAAGCGCCCTGGCCGCTTATCTCGCCTGTCTGCCCGGTGGTGGTGCGACAAATTGCGTATCAGTTTCCCAGCCTCATGCCCCATGTCCTGCCGGTACTCAGACCGGTGGCTCTCATGGCACAGGAGGTCAAACGACGCATTATCCCGTACTATCAGGAATCCGATGATGCGGTGGCGTTGTATTACATCAATCCCTGTCCCACCAAAATGGATCCAAATTGCAGTAATCCCAGTCAGCGGCCGGATATTCCTGAGATTGCTCTGGGGATCAATGAAGTTTTCCCGGAATTAAGCCGTCATGTTGAGCAGATTAAAGCATCCGACGCGATTCCGTTTGACCAGACTCGATTTGAATATGAAACCTGTGCCACCGGCAATGCATCCATGTGGGCCATGTCCGGCGGTGAGATTGCAGAAATGGATTTCGATCGCTCCCTGGCGGTCTCCGGATTGGAGGAAACCATCGCCTATCTTCAGAAGATTGAGATGGGGCTTTTCAAAGATATCGAATACATCGAATTTCGAACCTGCCGCGAAGGGTGTCTGGGAGGTGTGCTTACCGCCATCGATAAGTATCTGGCCAAAAGCGCTGTTCAAAAGATGGTCAAGCTGTTTGGACTCGGTCGCCGCCTGACCCGGGACAATATATTGCGCATGTATGAAAAAGGACAATTTCAAACGGAAAAAAGTCCTGCCAAATTAATTGATTTATATGGAACCAAAAAAGCGTCCCTGTCCCTCGAGTCCTTGCAGGAAATAGAAGAAATCATGGAGCTTCTCAGAGACACCGATTGCGCTGCCTGCGGTGCACCCGACTGTCGGACATTTGCCGAAGATATTGTCCGCGGTAGTGCCTCATTACAAGATTGTCTCTGGATAAGTGCCCACAGCTCAACTAAAAGCAAAAAGAAAAAGGGGGAAAGTACCATGACAGTAAACGATCTTGTGGAACGATTTGATCTGCAGGTCGTCGCCGGTGACAAAGGCCTCGATCGCCAGGTTGAAGACGGCTACTGCGGTGATTTGCTCAGTGAAATTATGGGCAATGCCCCCGAGGGTTGCGTCTGGCTGACCATCCAGGGACATCAAAATATTGTGGCAGTGGCGGTTCTGCGTAATATGGCCGCCATCATTGTAACCGGTGGCCAAACACCGGATGATGAAACCCTGCAAAAAGCAAATCAGGAAGGAATCCCCATACTGCTGTGGCCTGATCCTTCTTATCGACTGGCCGGTCTTCTTTATTCGATGGGGATCGGGAAGGCCCCGATCGAATAAATTTTTCCTAGAACTCGCGACCACAAAAAGATAACTCTAAACCGTTCAACCCCGAAACTGTCAACACTTAAATCAAGGATTTCAAACTGATTGCGGGAATTATCGCTTCACATATTGGATATTGCTGAAAACGGGATTACCGCCGGTGCCGATAGGATTCATATCCTGGCGATAGAAGACCGCACCACGGATTTGTTGACCATTAAAATCACAGACAACGGTCAAGGGATGCCCGCCGAAAAAATTGAAAAACTGACCGATCCGTTCGTGACTTCCCGCACAACCCGCAGGGTCGGTTTGGGTCTGTCACTGTTAGCGGCGGCTGCAGAGCGCTGCGAAGGCGGACTCGCGGTTAAGGCAGAGCCGGGTGCCGGCACCGAGGTGGTGGCCACGTTTCGTTACAGTCATATCGATCGTGCCCCGGTGGGAGATATGGCCGCAACGATTACCACGCTGATGATAGGCAATCCGCAAATCGATTTTGTTTACACTCACATCATTAACGACCAGGAATTCACCCTGGACACCCGGGAGCTCAAGGCTGAAATGGGAAATCTTTCTTTAACTAACCCTGTGGTAATTCATCATCTAGCGGCATCCATCCGCAATTCGCTCGGACAATTGACAGCAAAAAATGGCCACCCATAAGAAAAAAGGAAGAAAATCATGGCAAAATTGACAATTGAAGATTTAAAAAAAATAAAGGAACAAACTGCGAAGAGTACTTCCCTGCGTGACGGCGAGGCAAACGTAAAAATAACGGTTCATATGGGCACCTGCGGGATCGCCGCCGGTGCACGGGCAGTAATGAACGCGCTGATGGAGGAGATGGCTGCAGCCGATCGCCAGGACATCCGGGTGGTCGCATCCGGCTGCATGGGAATGTGCAGCAGCGAGCCCAATGTAACGGTTGAAATCCAGGACGGCGAACCGATTGTTTACCAGCACATGGATTCCAACAGAATGCGCCAGGTATTCAAACGACATGCCCTTCTGGGCGAAGTACAGACTGATTTTGCTTTGGCCAAAATGTAAATTTGTCGTAACCGTTCACGGGTTCAGGGTTCATAGATGTATTAAACCTCAAATGAGTTAAAAACCAATTTGGAGTTATTGGTTATTGGTTAATAGTTTCGAAGGAATAAAATCCATTTTTATATTTCATCTATCATAGAATTACATAATGAGGCGATCATCATAACCTTATAACATATAACAAGTCCGCCGGAGGCGGATTAACGCCAGATTAAGCTTCTTTCTGGCTCATTTAGGGTTAAAGCGTTGTTTTTCATCAACTGGCACCCAGAGGGTATATATGAAAGTAGACGGCAAAGACATTCGTACTATTTGGTTCGATGAATCTGATAAAATTGTAAAAATCATCGATCAGAGAAAACTTCCCCATGAATTGGCAATTGTGGATTTAAAAACCGTTGACGACGCTATTAAAGCTATCAAAGATATGTATGTGAGGGGCGCACCCCTTATCGGGGTGACCGGTGCGTATGCGGTTTACCTGGCAGCCCTGAACGCGCCGAACGGCCAAATTGACACGGAGTATTTAACGCATGAAGCCCGTCGCATCAAGTCGGCCCGGCCCACAGCCGTCAATCTTGCTTGGGGTGTCGACATGGTACTATCGGAGATATTAACCATCTCGGACCCTGCCAAGAAAATTGATTCAGCAAAAAATATCAGCGCTGCGATCACTGAACTGGAAGTGGAAAACTGCCGGAAAATCGGAGAACACGGCCTACCCTTAATCGAGCAGATCAGTCACCAAAAAGAGGGAAAAACCGTCAATGTCCTGACCCACTGTAACGCCGGCTGGCTGGCCTGTATTGAATATGGCACGGCTACCGCTCCTATCTATACCGCTTTTGACAAAGGCATCGATATTCACGTCTGGGTGGATGAAACACGGCCGCTGAACCAGGGAACCCGGTTGACGGCCTGGGAGCTAGGCAAACACGGCGTTCACCACACCATTATCACCGACAACGCCGGCGGGCATCTGATGCAGCATGCCATGGTGGACATGGTAATCGTGGGCACGGACCGAACGACAGCAGCCGGTGATGTGGCCAACAAAATCGGCACCTATCTAAAGGCGCTGGCTGCCTGGGACAACAACATCCCCTTCTACGTTGCGCTACCCTCCAGCACCTTTGACTGGAACCTTAAAGACGGCGTCAAAAATATCCCCATCGAGCGGCGTGATCCCGATGAAATTAAATTTGTACACGGACTGGCCCAGGACGGATCAACCAGTGTCTTGATTTGCCCGCAGACCAGTCAGGCAGCCAATTTTGCTTTTGACGTCACTCCGGCGAAATTTGTAACCGGGTTCATTACCGAAAGAGGAATCTGCAAAGCGACGGAAGACGATATCCGGCGACTGTTCCCTGATAAAGACAGATGACAGAAGTCAGAAGACAGAAGAAATCGAAATCGGAAGGTGGAAAATAGAGAACAGAAGGCAGACGACGGAGAACAAAAGACAGAGGGCAGAGAACAGAAAGCAGAGCACTAAGGGCATTGAGCATAGTGTAATAGATGATACCCAGCGGCGCTCTGCGAGGGATTCGTTGATGGCTTCCATATAACAGATCCGCCGGCTTCCGGCTCGTAGAGCTTTAGAGCCTACAGCTCGGAGAGAGGCGGTCCTTAAATATTCAATATTCATTCGACAATATTCAATCATTTTAATATGCTGACGGAACTTGAAAAAAAACTTATAACCTCGATTCAAGAAGATATTCCTGTAACTGATCGTCCTTATCTGGATATTGCAAAGAAGCTGGGTATATCGGAGGACACCCTGCTTGAAAGTCTTCAAGGTCTATGTAGCCGGGGATTCATTCGCCGATTTGGCGCCACCTTGCGTCACCAGAAAACAGGATTCACAGCCAATGCCATGGCTGCCTGGCAGGTCGGTGAAGATCGAATTGACGAAGTCGGAAGTAAGATGGCCTCATTTGGGCAAGTCTCTCATTGTTACCGACGCAATCCCACTGAAAGCTGGCCATATAATCTTTACACCATGATTCATGCCAACAACAAAGCAGCATGCCGTCAAACCGCCCGCGAAATGTCACAGACCGCTTCGGTCGATAATTACATCCTTCTTTTCAGTCGCAGGGAACTGAAAAAAACCTCGATGGTATATTTCCCCTCGGATGAGGATGATTGAAAGAATATGCAGGTCTGCGATACACCTCATGTTCTTCTGGTTAACCCCTGGATCCATGATTTCGCTGCTTACGATTTCTGGGCCAAACCCATGGGTCTTCTCACCATTGCTTCCATGTTGAGACATCATGGTATTCAGGTCTCCTATATCGACTGTTTGGATCGATTTCATTCCCATGCCCCCAAAACAGACCCGGATGCAAGATACGGCCGTGGGCCTTATTTTAAAACCCGCATTCCCAAACCTTTCGGTTTACATGACGTACCGCGCTATTTTTCCAGATATGGCATAAAACCGCAATGGTTCAAGGAAGATCTTCTAAAACTTGATCAACCCGATCTTGTGCTGATGACCTCGCTGATGACGTACTGGTATCCGGGTGTGCAGGAAACTATTGAAATCACCAGATCGGTGTTTCCGCATACGCCCATCGTGCTGGGAGGAATATACGCCCGGCTGTGTCACGAACATGCCCGAAATAACTCCGGGGCGGATCATGTTGCCGATGGATCGGCGGAGAAGAACCTATTTTCCCTCGTTCGTCGGTTCACCGGTTTTTCAGTCACCCCGTCGTTTGAGCCGGAGGTTCTGGATTCCTACCCCTACCCTTCCCTGGATTTGCAAACCACGCTCAACTATGTCCCCCTGTTGACTTCAAGGGGATGTCCGTTTCGTTGTGCATACTGTGCATCCCGTTTTTTGGAACCCAAACGCCTGCTGCGCAGCCCTGAGGCAGTCATTGAAGAAATCGTATACTGGGAAAAATCTTATGGGCTAAGCAATTTTGTTTTATACGACGATGCCTTTCTAGTGGAAACCGAACAGCACGCAATCCCCATTTTAGAGGAAATTCGCCGCACTGGTATTAAGGTACGCTTTCATACACCCAATGCCATACACATCCGTGGAATAAACGCACAAACCGCCCGGCTGATGTTCGAGGCCGGTTTCACTACCCTTCGTCTCGGGTTGGAAACCGCGGATTTTGACCATCGGGGGGAGATCGACATGAAGGTCTCGGATTACGAATTTAAACGAGCGGTAAGCTGCCTGAAAGAAGCCGGATTTAAAAAAAACCAGGTCGGAGCCTATCTTTTGGTGGGCCTTCCCGATCAAAATTTAGAGACCACCAAACATTCCATCGAAATCGTAAAACAGATCGGAATAACCCCCATTGCAGCCTACTACACACCCATTCCTCACACAGCCCTGTGGCCGAAAGCGGTGACTGCCTCTCGCTATGATCTCGAGTCCGATCCGCTTTTCACCAACAATGCCGTGATTCCTTGCCAAAAGCAGCCTTTTAACTGGGAGACAATTAGCCATCTAAAAGAGCTGATCAAAGAATGACACAGACACCCTCGTTTGGGTTTACCCAAAACTGAGCGGCTCCAGGTTCTGG
Organism: uncultured Desulfobacterales bacterium; assembly: GCA_945787595.1. The sequence goes on from CALZJV010000139.1 coordinate 19,650, forward strand.
GTTCAGGGTTCAAAGGTTACAACCGATGGACACTAATCACAATATTAATCCAAATATAGCACACCCCTTACACTCCGTTAAATGAAACGGATTTATAACCAGATGAAGACAGGATCCCTTTGACACGAGCTGTCTAGTTTTTTTCAACCCTCTTATGAAACTACAACTGGCCGAAACAGTAAACTGATTGAACGTCGAACATCGAACGTCCAACATCGAACGTCGAATATTGATGACGCTGCGCTTTATCGATTTTAAAACAAGCGAATCACGCTGAAGACGTGATCTAAAGACCCAGAATCCTCCAAAGGCGGACAAATTTCGAAGGGTAGATTCGCTCGTGCAGCGCAGGCGCTTGCGCCGCGTGTTGCTCAGTCTTTAATTTAAATTGACAGAATACATTATTCGATGTTGGACG
>CALZJV010000140.1 GCA_945787595.1 uncultured Desulfobacterales bacterium
CGGTGCTGAGCATGTAAGCCAGAATCGTTAGAATGATCAGAATTTCCATTTACCTGCCTTGAACCTTTTAAGGCCGCATTAACTCCTTAAAATTATAACCTTCGCCTAAAATTTCAAACAATAAGGCGTCTATCTCTGCTGTCTTACCTTTATGAATCATCGCAATCAGATCTGCGGCTATCAGTTGTTCAAAAAGAGGTTTATGGGCTTCGGGTTGGTGGGATTGACTCAAAAGCTTTTTACGTATGGCTCCCATAAGCTTCAGAAAGACTCCGTATTCTTTACCAAATTGGCATTCGAGTGTTTTGCGCAATTTTTTTGCCAGGGCCGGGCTTTTGCCGGACGTTGAAATGGTAATGACCAAATCATCTCGTTGAACAATGGAGGGCAGAATGAAATTACATACTTCAGGACGATCTGCGATGTTGCACAGAGTGTTGAGATGATCGGCATCACTGCTGATTTGCCGGTTTAGTCCCTCATTGTCGGTAGCACCGATTACCAGGAACATGCCGTCAAGATCGCCGGATTGGTAGGCCCGCTCTCTGAGTTTTATTAAACTGGATACTGCAAAATCTCGCAACTGTTTTGATATCACGGGGCTGATCACCGTAACATTGGCACCACATTCTAAAAGTGTGACGACCTTGCGCGTTCCAACAGCGCCGCCGCCGACCACCAGGCAGTTACGATTCTGAATGTCAAGATGCACGGGGTAGTAACGCATCGTCTTGTCCACACCTAAAATGAGCGGTTCCAGGTTCGGGGTTCAAAGTTCAAAGGTTACAACCGATGGATACTGCTCACAATATTTTATCAGATTGCGGCTGTTGGAGGTCTAACAGCGCGAATCAGGAACCAACCTCTATTCGTAGAAGATCCTCTGCCAACACGAGCGCTCCGGAATAAGTTTTGCGGCACTCTTGCTCAATGTCAACCCGGTCGCACTCCGGATAAAAGTGGGTGAGCACCAGCTTGCCGATTCCGGCCCGAGTTGCTATCTCGCCTGCCAAAGACGGCGTCAGGTGTCCTTTTACCCCCTTATCGTCCGGCAGGGCGGATTCGCAGATTAAAAGATCCGCCTTTTTGGCCAGGGTAATGAGATTTTCACTGTAATCTGTATCACCGGAGTAAACAACCGAATAACCGCCGGCACTCGTAATCCGGTAAGCAATGCTTTCTACATTGTGTTCAACTGGCGCGGATTCAACAAAAAAGTCTTTGAACCGATGTGAGTCCAGCGAGTTGTTTGCCAGTTCCATAGTTTTAAGCAGGCCCGGGGCCGGTTCGATCCATTGACCGTAAACGGATCTTAACCCAGCAAAGAAATTCTCAAATCCCCGGCCGGCGACAATCGTAAGGGGTGTCTTGCGGCGATTACTGTCCGGGTATTTGGTGGCGAAAAGCAGAGGGACCAGTTCTGCAGTGTGATCTGGATGAAAATGACTGTAAAAAATATAGTTAAGATCAAAAATCGTTGTATTTGCCTCCAGCAGCCTTCTCATGGTACCCGGACCCGAATCAAATAGAAGATTTGCACCGGCGATTTGTAAAAAGATTGAACACGAACTTCGCTCCAACGAAGGTACACAAGTGCCGGAACCGAGGATGGTGACGGTTATACCGGATTTCTGACTTTCCATATTCATTCCCAAACTGAGCGGTTGCGGGTTCAGGGTTCAGAGGTTACAGCCGTTTGATATTGCTTACCAATATTAATCAAATGAATCCACCGAAGGCGAACCTTAAATCTTCAATATTCAATCGAAAATATTCAATCATTTCTTGCCTGCTCTTTTCTCAACCCGATTAATCAACCACGCCAAAAGCTTTTTTCCATCCCGCCAATCAACCTGATCCGAGAGATCAGACAATGCAATTTCTGCACGCGCCATATTTTTATGTCCGCCGGCCGAACCAAATTGACCGAAACTTTCCTTGGCCACATTGCCGGCATTTTTACGGATGCCGTCGTTTCGGAGAACAACGGTGAGCCGTTTATCACAGGTTCCACAGACGATGCTCCAGGTCACGGAAACAATTCGCATAAAAAAATCAGCGATAATGACACAAACATCCGGGTTGACTACTGGACCCAGATGCACAAATACACGGCCTTTTCGAAGATGCTTGGTCTGTAATGCGGTCTTGAAATACTTTAAAAAATCGAGTCTGAGGTCCGCTTGTTCGATTTTGCGGGCCAGATGGATGTTGGCATAACGAAAAACATACTGAAATGCACGCACATCTTCGATCAATGTTTGTCCTTTAAAACTGTTGGTATCTATTTTGATGGCTTGAAACAGGCCGGTTGCCAGCTTTACCGAAGGCGTTATCCTTGCCGCCCGCAGGTATTCGGTGAGGATGGTGGCTGTGGCACCGTAGGTGGGCCGGATATCAGAAAAAGAAGCTTTGGCGTTGGTTTCCGGGTGATGGTCTATGATGACGTCAGGGTGGAGTGTTGCCATAAACTCATTATGGTTGGGCTGGGAGTCCACGATGACGATTTTGCTGTACTGCGTGGGATCGATGTCGTTAGATGGCGTCATGGTCACACCCAGAAGTCGTAACATCGCCAAATTATCCGGGCGGTTGATCGTATTGACATGGGAAATTGTGACATTCAACACCCTGCGCCACAGTAATCGACTGACGGCCATGGCACTGGCAATGGAATCCGGGTCGGCATTGATCATGATGAGGACAGAATCATTGCCCGAAAATTGATCATAGAAACGGCCCAGGTTTTCAGAGGCTGAACGTGCCATAATGTTTTTAATTAATTAAGTCCCCGCAGTGATCATGGATGATAGTACGATGAGTTCAAATCGATTACAATAAAATTTTTCGGAATTATAACCTAAAGAAGGTAATATCGACGCCGGCTTTTAGCAACGACCTTTGTTTTGGCTATAGAACCGAAATTTTATTTAGATCGTTTTAAAAACTATCCGGTCTCCTTCGACTTCGGCATTTAGGCGCACACCCTCGGCGATGTTGCCTTTCAGGATTTCCATTGACAGCGGGTTTTCAATCATTTGCTGGATCAGCCGTTTTAAGGGCCGCGCTCCGTAAACCGGATCATACCCTTTTTCAGCAATCAGCGCCAAGGCTTCGCCCGACAAACTCAGCTTAATATCTTTACCAGCCAGCCGGCTGCTGAGCTTTTTAATTTGAATGGCCACAATTTCAGTAATTTGTTCCGGAGTCAGGTTCTGGAAAATAATAGTTTCGTCGATTCGGTTTAAGAATTCGGGTTTAAAATGGGCCCGCAGTGCATTCGTGACCTGCTTTTCCATCTCTTGACGGCTGATGGCGGCCGTCTCCTGAATCCACCGGCTGCCTATATTCGACGTCATGATAATGATAGTATTTTTAAAATCCACCGTACGGCCCTGTCCATCGGTCATTCTGCCATCATCCAGAATTTGCAGCAGAACATTAAATACCTCCGAGTGTGCTTTTTCGATTTCATCAAAAAGCACCACGGAATAGGGTCGACGCCGCACTGCTTCGGTTAGATAACCACCTTCCTCATATCCGACATAGCCCGGTGGTGCACCGATCAGCCGCGCAACAGAATGCTTTTCCATGAACTCGGACATGTCGATGCGGACCATAGCCTGTTCACTGTCAAAGATGAAAGCGGCCAGTGCTTTTGCCAGTTCGGTCTTACCGACGCCGGTGGGCCCCATGAAGATAAACGAGCCAAGGGGGCGATTGGGGTCCTGCAACCCGGATCGTGCCCGGCGAACAGCATTGGATACCGCTTCCACCGCCTGGTTTTGTCCGATGACCCGTTTGTGGATCCGTTCTTCCATCTGCACAAGTTTTTCTCTCTCGCCTTCGAGCATTTTAGTGACCGGAATTTCCGTCCACCGAGAGACCACTTCGGCCACGTCTTCATCGTCGACCTCTTCCTTGAGCATCTTGCTGTGGGCCTGGAGCCCGGTAAGCTTCTGATTGGCTTCTTCCAGGCGGTTCTGAAGTTCTGTAACCTTGCCGTAGCGGATCTCGGCAACTTTAGCCAGGTTGCCTTCCCGTTCAGCCAGCTGGGCTTCCATGTTCAACTGTTCCTGTCGTTCTTTAATGCTGCGGATGTCCTGGATCATGACTTTTTCATTCTGCCAGTGCGCCTTCATTATCATCAGTTCATCATTCATGTCGGCCAGTACGGCTTCCAGTTTTTTGATCCTTTCTTTGGAAGCCGGATCGGATTCTTTTTTCAGCGCCTGGCGTTCAATTTCCGCCTGGGTGATTTTTCTCTGAATTTCGTCAATTTCAGCGGGCATGCTGTCTATTTCGATGCGCAGTTTAGAAGCACACTCGTCAATTAAGTCAATGGCCTTGTCCGGCAGGAAACGATCCGAAATATAACGGTCCGAGAGGGTCGCGGCAGCCACAATGGCTGAATCCTTAATCCTGACACCATGGTGGACCTCGTATTTTTCCTTCAAACCCCTCAGAATCGATATGGTATCTTCCACCGTGGGTTCTTTTACCATCACCGGTTGAAATCGCCTTTCCAGGGCGGCATCTTTTTCGATATACTTGCGATACTCGTTTAGCGTGGTGGCGCCCACACAGCGCAGTGTGCCTCTGGCCAGGGCCGGTTTGAGCATGTTGGAGGCATCCACGGCGCCTTCGGCCGCCCCTGCGCCCACAACGGTGTGAAGCTCATCGATGAAAAGAATGATTTCGCCTTCGGCACTTTCCACCTCTTTTAAAACCGCCTTGAGGCGATCTTCAAACTCGCCCCTGTATTTGGCGCCGGCGATCAATGCTCCCATATCCAAGGCCACCAAGCGTCTGTTTTTCAGGGATTCGGATACATCTCCGTCCACAATACGCTGGGCCATCCCTTCTACGATCGCCGTTTTGCCGACACCCGGTTCTCCAATGAGGACCGGGTTGTTTTTAGTTCGCCTGGAAAGCACCTGAACAATACGCCGTATTTCCTCATCCCGCCCGATCACAGGATCAACCTTGCCCAGACGTGCCAGATCCGTCAGATCCCGGCTGAACTTTTCCAGCGCCTGGTATTTTTCTTCAGGATTCGGATCGGTAATGCGCTGGGTGCCACGAATTTCCAACAGGACCTTAAGGATCGCATCCCCGGTGACGCCGGCACCGTTGAGAATAGCGGCCGCCTCGCCGTGTTTTTCATCTGCGATGGCCAAAAAGATGTGCTCGATGCTGACGTACTCATCTTTCATCCGGGTAGCCTGGGCAAATGCCGCCTCCAAAACGGCTTTGGTTCTCGGAGAAGCATAAATATCGCTTAGCCCGCCGCCGCTGACTCTGGATTGTTTTTCAAGCGCAGCGACGGCCCGTTGAGCGATTTCGTCGGGCGAGACGCCCAGTTTGCGGAGCATGGCAGCGGCAATCCCCTGCGGTTCCTTGAGCATGGCTGTCAACAGGTGTTCAGGCTCAAATTGCTGGTGGTTATACTGAGATGCCAAGTTCTGAGCATTTTGAATAAGCTCCTGAGATTTTATGGTAAACTTGTCAAATCGCATTTTACTCCTTGCAGAAATGTTGTTCAAATAAGTATGGTCTGAAATTTGCATATCAATATAAACACATTCTTTGTTCTGTCAATTAGGCGCAAATACTATAAAGCAAAGGATATTGAACCATCGGACCAGGCTTTGATTTTTTACGCCGGAGGGTTTGTCTTTGCCGTTAGATACCGAATGGACCAAGGGAATGGTTGGAAATGGAATGTTGCTATAAAAAGCGAATAAATTCTATTTCTTCAGCATAACGTCAATCAATTGACAAGGGTCGGTATTATTTGATTATGCATAAAGAAAATATGATGAACAATCCCGAAGGCGTTATCATTCCGGTTGCATCCGGAAAAGGGGGTGTCGGGAAAACTTTTCTTGCGGCGAACCTGGCGATCGCACTTGCTGAAATGGGACACCGAGTTATCGCGGTGGATTTGGACTTAGGCGGATCCAATCTGCACTCCTTTTTAGGTCTTTCCAACCGCCATCCCGGCATCGGGGATTTTCTTAAAGCCCGCACTGCTGAACTGGATGAATTGTTGGTTCCATGTCAGCCTCCAAACCTGCATTTTTTACCCGGAGACGGTAAAACACCGTTTATGGCCAACATTGCGTATACACAAAAGAGAAAACTCATTGCGCGTATCCGCAGGTTACCGGCGGATTATATTATGCTGGATCTTGGAGCCGGATCTTCCTTTAATACACTCGATTTTTTCCATTTCACCCCACATGGAATCCTGGTCACGACACCGGAACCCACGGCGGTTATGGGGATGCTGGCCTTTTTAAAGAATTTTCTGCTGCGTGCGATTAAAAAGGAGATGGTGCGCTTCCATGCGGTGCATAACATGTTGCAAGAGTTATATAAACTGCCGATGGGTGAGCAAATGCTGTCGATTAGAGATTTGCATCAAAAAATTGTTGATGAAGATCCCCAGGCAGGCGAGTTGGTCAGTCAAATTTATCAAAAATGTCGCCCCCGTATTACAATTAACATGGGAGAGAACCCCGATGATTCCAAAATGGCCTTTAAAATCAGCCAGACCTTAGGGAATATTCTTTCCATCGAAGCGGATTACTTTGGATTTATTTTCAAAGACCGGTCTGTGCTATCGTCGATCCGCAGTCGTAATCCTTTCCTGCCCAATTATCGCAATAGCCTGGCGGCCGAAAATATCACCCGCATTGCAAGCCGGATTGTAAATTTCTGGAATCGGCCCGTAAAGGACAGCGCCACTTTACTGCTCAACCACGTCCAAAAAGATTTTGAAAATCGCCAACACTCCTCTATTGCTGCCTGATTCTTTTTTCGCTTCTTTGCCATGGCGTTTATGCAACATTGAGGTCGTTTCAAGACCAGCCATGAAAAGGCTCTGCTGAGCGCAGACTCTCATACAGAGCGATGCCGGCGGCAGTGGAAAGATTCAATGATCTGGTTTTAACGGAGATGGGAATGTAATAAGTGCTTTCTGAATAGCGGGATAAAATTTCTTCTGCAAGACCCCGGGTTTCCGATCCGAAGACCAGAAAGAGCCGCTTTGCCGCGGGCATGGTCCAGAAAGATTTGGCACCTCTTTTTGAAAATACGGCCACTTCGCCGTCCCGGGGCATCATTTTTTTTAAAAACTCGTCGAAATCATTCCAGAGAGTCAATTTGACTTTTTCCCAATAATCCAGACCTGCTCTCAGCACTTCGCGGCTGTCAAGGGAGAAGCCCAGGGGTTTGATCAGATGCAGAAAGGAGCCGGTGGCAAGACAGGTGCGGCCAATATTTCCGGTATTCCAGTGTATTTCCGGAGCTACCAGAACAACGTGACGTTCCAGTTGTCGGTCATGGTTATTTGATGAAATATTCATTTATTTTAGGTACGCACTTAAATCTGTTTGCCGCAGTATGGACAGTATTTAAAATCCTGATCCAAAGAGGTTTCGCAATACGGGCAGGTTTTGTTCTCATAACCGGCCTGCTGTGAAATATCCGGGCCAAATTCAGGGATCGCCTTCTCACAGCGATCGCACATGATGAATGAATCACCTTTTTTAACTCTCAAGAGCGGGATAAAAAAGAAACTGAGGTAGTGATCAACCCGTTTAAAATAGGCCTGGTGCAAACCGCAAACCGGGCAACGTCTAGGATTTTGGTCCAGTACCTTTGTTTTAGGAGATATACCGGCGATGAAGATCATAGCGACTAAAACTCCCTCGGTTTGCAAATAATCTCTCTGATTCTCAGGTCAAAAAAATTGTTCTGGTGAGCCGGTTTTAATACCAGCGCAGCATCTGCACCGCTGCCCGATCCGCCAATCGAGATTATGTCGGCACCGGAAAGGGTACCGGCATCTGCCGCCATAACGGCCACTTCCACGGCCACTTTGGTGCCCTGGCCCAATAGGCGCAGCGTGTCGGCTATCAGCAGCACCGGATACACGCCGGAATGTTTTTTGGCCACCGAACGTTCCACACCGGAAAGTGCGTGACTGGAGGCAATGACCCGGATGCCTTTGCTCTCGATGTCTTTTCTGACCTCATCGGGCATCCGGTTTTTAAAGGGTTCTTTAAAACCACAATGGTAGGTAACCACCGTCAGCCGGTAACCGTCAAATGATTCCATTGCTTTGTAAGCAGTCTTTCCGGTGGATGATGCAACCACCACCTCATTTACGCCCAGCACGTTTCCCCTTTCAGCAGCAAGTTTAAGAGTCTGATCCGTGTTGTCTTTTCCAGGTTTGTCGAAATACATGTTTACCTCCTTCGTATGTATCATATGAATTATTTTTGTGCATTTTATCGAAATTAATCATTCAGTCAAGATCTGATGAAATACTTTATTGATTAAAAATGAAAAATGATTTATGAAGTCCAGGTTAAGCTGGGAATAAATCAAGCAGCTATTAATTCGTTCATCAAAAGGATCTGGAAATGGAAATAAGTCAGAAAGAGGAAAACGGGATTGTCTCCATCGCAATAAAAGGACGATTGGATGCCGATTCTTCTCCGGAAGCTGAAGAAGTCGTCAAGGATGCCCTTAAAAGTCAAGCGAAGCGGGTATTATTCAATTTAGCCTCGTTGGAATACCTCAGCAGTGCCGGCCTCAGGGTTCTATTGGGCGCTGCAAAAGAAATGCGGCGAAGAGATGGCAAAATTGTTCTCTGTGCCTTGAATGAATTTGTAAAGGAAATTTTTGAGGTCAGCGGTTTTCAATCCCTGATCCCGATTGCCGATACGGTTGAATCGGGAATCGAGGTACTTTCCTAACATCCTAACTTGAAAAGAAATCCTTTGCTGCTTTGCTGAACTGGGTTAATAATATTGTGGGTCTGTGGAGATATTTTGGATGCAAAACATAACACAGATACCGAAATGATACTGCTTGTTGACGACAATCCAACGAATCAGCAGGTGTTTTTTCAAACCCGTCAACTAAATGCAGTTTGCTGCCTTGAAGACGGACCAAATATCTTAACTCTTGGTAGCCAAATTCCAATCACCTAAACATCCCGTATACTCTTACGCACATTAATGATCGGGCTTGTAACAAATTTTCGACCGCGACCCTCAAGTTTGATCCCCCTTCAATATTGTTGTCTTGAACCGGTGTTTCATTTACTCTTGACAGAAAAAGTTAAGTCGTTTATACGTATCCCCTTCGGCCTGATCCATATTAATCGCAACTATAGTATACGCGGCGGCATCACCGCATTGATCAGGCTGCCAGGAGCGTATATGGCTAAGGATTTGGTAAAAATAATAGAACAAAAAAAAGCTGCAATCGTAAAAAAATGGTTTGATTTGACAGCTCAAACCTATGCGCCGGACACCGCCGAATTCTTAAAATCCAAAACGGATCCTTTTGCCAACCCGGTTGGCGGTTCGATACTCAATTGCCTGAATGTTTTGCTGGATCAGCTGATTCATGACATGGATCCGCAAATCATCAACTCGTATCTGGATCCCGTCATCCGGATTCGGGCGGTCCAAAATTTCACCCCCTCTCAAGCCACCGCATTCATCCTGTCTTTAAAAAAAGCCCTGAGAGCAAATCTGGCGAAAGAGCTTCGCGACATCCGTTATACTGAAGAATTATTCAAATTCGAGTCTAAAATCGACCAGCTTAATCTGATGGCCTTCAATATATATATGCAGTGCAGGGAAAAAATCTATCAAATCAGTGCAAATGAGACGAGAAACCGGACATTTAAAGCCTTTGAGAGAGCCGGCTTGATTTCAGAAAAAGCGGAGTAATGCGATTGTCCGTTGAGCAATACATAAAATTTCAATTATATCTTATAAATAACTACCAATCATCCTCTTGTCGGGCAAGAAGAACATCGGAATAAATCTTTGTTTCGCGGCGGCAAATTGGAGATGCTAATTTACAGAGGTAGGCTTCAATCCGACGACCATAAGCAGACGGCGTGAAGCCTTCAAATGAGGTGCGGGTCAATGAATGCAAGGTACATGTTTTCACTCATCGCTGTCATCGTGCTGTTTTTGATTGCCTGGGCAGGCGCGGCGGTCGGACTGCAAATTGTTTTCGGAATCATTATCCCCTATCTGGCATTGATCACTTTTTTGGTGGGTTTAGCCGTCAAGGTAGTGGGATGGTCGCGTTCGGCAGTACCCTTTCGCATACCCACCACCGGCGGTCAGCAAAAATCGCTTCCCTGGATTAAACACTCACAGCTGGATTGCCCGGCCACCAATTGGCAGGTAATTGCGCGTATGGCACTGGAGATATTAACCTTCCGGTCCCTGTTCCGCAATACGCGCATGCGGTTGAAGGAGGGCACCAAGCTTTCATATCAGCTGGAAATTTTTTTGTGGGTAGGGGCGTTGGCCTTCCATTACGCTTTTTTGACAGTCATCATTCGACACCTGCGATTTTTCACAGAACCGGTGCCGTTTTTCGTTACATTGGTGGAAAACGTGGACAGTTTCTTTCGCTTGGAATTTTTATATCCGAACTTTCAATTTGGCTTACCGGGGGTGTTTATATCCGGCCTTGTCCTGTTAGCTGCCGTAACCTATCTGTTTTCAAGACGGCTTTTTATCCGTCAGGTCAGATATATCTCTCTGGCGAGCGACTATTTCCCGTTGATTTTAATTTTCGGTATTGCCTTGACCGGCATTCTCATGCGCTATTTCATTAAGATCGATGTCACGGCGGCCAAAGAGCTGACCATGGGGCTGGTAACGTTTCGCCCCACCATTCCCGAAGGGGTTGGATCTGTTTTTTATATTCACCTTTTTTTCGTCAGTGTTTTGCTGGCCTATTTTCCATTCAGTAAATTGATGCACCTGGCAGGGATCTTTCTGAGCCCGACCCGCAACCTCACCACCGACACGCGTGCCAGAAGACATATCAATCCCTGGAATTATCCGGTCCCCGTTCACACTTACGAAGAATACGAAGATGAATTCAGAGAGAAAATGATAGAAGTTGGGATACCGGTTGATAAAATGCCTGTGGAAGCGCCTGCCGATGAGCCAGCGGAAGAAAAAGCCCAAGGCAAGGATAAGGAGTAGATTATGGCAGAAGAATTACCCAAACCCGAGCAACTCATCCAGATCGATCATCGTCCGCCCAATATGGACTGGATGGAAACACCGATCAATATCCGCAAGGGGATGTACTGTTATGCATCCAATCCGAAAAGCGTGGAATACGTAGGACTTCCCAATGCCCGCGCATGGAATCCGGTTGAAGATGATTGGGTTTTACCTGAAAATTGGCAGGAAATCATCCATCAGGGCTTTAAAGAACGTCTCGAACGGTTCAGATCGTTTAAGATTTTCATGGATATTTGTGTGCGTTGCGGAGCCTGTGCTGACAAATGCCACTATTTTATCGGAACCGGCGATCCTAAAAATATGCCGGTGGTCAGGGCCGAGCTCATACGCTCCGTGTATCGCAATGATTTTACCCGGGTCGGTAAAATTCTGGGCAAAATCAACGGTACCCGACCCATGGGTATCGATGTGTTGAAAGAGTGGTGGTACTACCTGTTTCAATGCTCGGAATGTCGGCGCTGCTCGGTTTTTTGTCCCTACGGGATCGATACGGCCGAGATAACCATTATGGGGCGTGAACTGTTGAATCTGATCGGTCTGAACATCGACTGGATTGCAACTCCGGTGGCCAATTGTTATCGCACCGGCAATCACCTGGGTATCCAGCCCCATGCATTCAAAGACATGCTCGACTTTTTTGTTGATGACATCGAGGAAATTACCGGTGTGCAGGTGGCACCGCAATTCAATAAAAAAGGAGCGGATATTTTGTTCATTACTCCTTCGGGGGATGTTTTTGCCGACCCCGGTACGTATACCTGCGCAGGATATATGATACTCTTTCACTACTTAAAGGAAAAATACGGCTTTGACATTACCTGGAGCACCTATGCCTCCGAGGGCGGAAACTTCGGTTTTTTTACCTCTCACGAAACCATGAAACGGCTTAATTCCAAAATGTATGCCGAAGCCAAGCGGCTGGGCGTCAAATGGATTCTGGGCGGAGAGTGCGGCCACATGTGGCGGGTAATCAATCAATACATGGATACCATGAACGGCGGCCGATTTGATCAAACATGGCAAGCTCGATCTGGATCCGACCCGCAACGATCATCTCAAAATAACTTTCCACGATTCCTGCAATCCCGCCCGAGGAATGGGTTTGTTTGATGAGCCTCGTTATGTGATTAAAAATGTGTGCAACCACTTTTACGATATGCCGGCCAACACCATTCGAGAGCAGACTTTCTGCTGCGGCAGCGGTGCGGGGCTGAACGCCGGGGAAGACATGGAGCTGCGATTGACCGGCGGCCTGCCCAGAGCCAACGCCGTTAAATATGTTCACGAGAAGCACGGCGTGAACATGCTGTCCACTATCTGCGCCATTGACAGGGCCGCCTTGCCTGCCCTGATGGAATACTGGGTTCCCGAAGTGGATGTTGCCGGCGTGCATGAACTGGTGGCCAATGCCTTGAACCTGGACGGGCAAAATGACAGGACCACCGACCTGCGCGGTGAGGATATTCCCGGATTAGCGGGTGCAGCCCGACCTGATATTGACAGCCAAAGCCAAAGCCGCAAAAGTGTGTGTGCGATCCACCGAGTACATGAAGGCCGAACACATGCAACTACTGGATGTCTGGCGAGACTCTGTGGTGCGAAGAGGTGAAAGAATTTATGTGAGTCCCGAAGGCAAGGAATATGCCATGAGTCTGACCAACACCTGTCTGGACTGTCACTCCAACAAGGCGGATTTTTGCGACAGATGCCATAATTACGCCTCGGTGCGACCCTACTGCTGGGATTGCCACATCGATAACCCGAAGGAGAATTCGTAATGGATAGCAGCAGACGACGCATTTTGCAATTACTTGGACTTTCGTCTCTGGCCCTGGCGGCCAGACCCGTTTTCAATGCGTTTGCCAAAGAGGAGCACGCTGAAAAACCCCAAGCAATCATCAAAGATAGTGAAAACGCTTTGAAGGCCAAACAATGGGCCCTGGTAATAGATACCCAGCAATTCGAATCCGAAGAAGACCTGGAACCCTTGGTGGAAGCCTGTCATAAAATTCACAATGTTCCTCATTTGACAAACGAACGCCATGAAATCAAATGGATCTGGGGGGAAAACTACCACAATGCCTTCCCCGGCAAGGCTGCCAGGTTTTTGAGCGAAGAAGTTGAACACAAGCCGTTTCTGGTGCTGTGCAACCACTGCGAAAACCCACCCTGCGTGCGGGCCTGTCCGACCCAGGCAACTTTTAAACGCGAATCCGACGGGATCGTGTTGATGGATTTTCATCGCTGTATCGGGTGCCGCTTTTGCATGGCTGCATGCCCCTTTGGTGCACGTAGTTTTAATTTTCGGGATCCGCGGCCTTTTATTAAAGAAATCAACGATAAATTTCCCAGGCGGATGAAAGGCGTGGTTGAAAAATGCAATTTCTGCGCCGAGCGGTTGGCCGTGGGACAACTGCCGGCCTGCGTCGAAGTCTCGGAAGGCAAGCTGACCTTCGGCGATCTGTATGATCCGGCATCGGAAGTCCGCGAACTCATCAGGACCCATTACACCATTCGGCGCAAACAGACATTGGGCACAGAACCGTCCGTTTACTATATCGTGTGAGGTTATTATGCTTGAATTAGCGATTAAAGGTTATTATGCTTGAATTAGCGATTAAAGGAAGCAAAAAATACTATGGATGGATGACGTTTTTGCTGGTCATCATCGGCATCGGTTTCCTTATCTATTTAAAACAGCTTGATTTTGGTCTGGGGATTACCGGCTTGAGCCGGGATACATCCTGGGGATTCTATATCGCCAATTTTACCTTTCTGGTGGGAGTGGCCGCCGGAGGGGTGATGGTGGTGCTTCCCTATTATTTGCATGACTACAAGGCGTTTGGCAAGGTCACGATATTGGGGGAGTTTTTGGCCATTGCCTCGGTGATCATGTGCGTGATGTTTATCCTGGTTGACCTGGGGCAACCCATGCGGGTTATTAATGTCTTTATTTACCCGACGCTGCATTCCGTACTTTTCTGGGATACCATTGTCCTGAACGGCTATTTGTTTTTAAACCTCGTCATCGGCTGGAATGTGCTAGAGGCCGAACGCAACAATGTCCATTATCAGGCGTGGCTAAAACCGCTGATTTACATATCGATTCCCTGGGCCGTCAGCATCCACACGGTAACGGCCTATTTATACTGCGGCTTGCCGGGCAGGGGGTTTTGGATGACCGCCATTTTGGCACCGCGTTTTCTGTCTTCAGCCTTTGCCGCCGGACCGGCCCTGCTTATTTTGCTGTGCCTGATCATTCGACGGGTGACGCATTTTGATCCCTACAGCAACATCCCCGAACACATGGATCACATCAAATATCTTTTTATCGGTCTTCACGGCAAAAGTGCCTATGTTCCCTGGATGTGGGCATCCTTTGCTCTGATGGCTATCGGTATTATTCTGACGGTCAACCCCTTTACCCGCAAAAATGAAGGCGTCCTGGCAGTCGCCTGCGTGGTCATATTCTTGGGAACCTGGATCGACAAGGGGTTGGGAATGATTGCCGGCGGGTTTACGCCCTCCCCGCTGCATCACGTCAACGAGTATATTCCCTCAGTGCCGGAAGTTGTGATCGCACTGGCTGTGTGGGCAACGGGATTTCTGATACTGACTGCGCTGTTTAAAATTGCGGTGGGGGTCAAAGAGGAAGCCCAGGCTTAACAATAAAATTAAATCAAGCAGAATAGCAAAACCCCGGACCAGATGGTCCGGGGTTTTTTTTTACGTCCCGAGTTTGCTGATCCGGGATCACAAGCTTTTGGACCTGCTAACGAGGCCGATTGAAATCGTCTTACTCAGGAATCGGAGACGTAGGACGCCCTCCAATATAGATCGGCAACCCGGTGTCAGCCCATGAATATTTAATGATTTCAATTTAGTTTTTGTACTCTTGCTCTTTTAACACCGACGTGGCGCCGCCGGCCAGGAATCTGTAGTTTTTATAACCATTAGCGACCAGATAGTACTCCAGCCAGCGAACCTGTTTGCCGACTTGATCGAAGATGAGCAGTGATTTGTCGCTGTGCACCTTTTTCTCAACAAAGTTGGGTATAAATTTTTCCAGGGGGATTTTTTTTACTTTCTTTAACCCTCGCAGTTTTTTAGTACGTTGCATACTGTCCCGAACGTCGATGACAATACTTTTTTTAGAATTAATGCGGGCCTTAAATTTTTTAAAGGGCAAACACTTTTTCTTAAACGCGGGTTTGGCGATTAACTGTTTTTCGGGATCGATAAGCTCCTTGCCTAACAGAAATGTTTTTTCCGGATAAATGGAGGCCCACATTGGGATTCCGCCATCGTAGGCGTAGCAACCCTTTATTCCGGATTCCAAGGCCTTTTTGGTAGCCTTGTAAGACTTCAGACAAGTAATTCCGTTGCAGTAAAACGCAATTTTTTTGTCGGGATAGAGCCTTCTTAATTCTTGGATCTCTTTGATAAAATTTGCGCCTGATAGCGGAATGTGAAGGGCGCCTTCCGCGTGAATGACGTCATATTCGATCGACGAACGCACATCGACTATGACAACTTTGTCGACTTCAAGTTGTTTAAAAAGTGTTTCTGAATCGATGGTCGGTATCTTGGGAAAGTCCTTGCGATATGGATACTCGACCGCTGCTGCAAATGCTGCCAGGCCCAAAACCAGACCCAACACGAATAAAGATGCCAGCGAGATGGTACGTAGCCTCGTGTTTTCTTTTATTGATTGTTCCATTGATGCCTCCTTGATGGTATTATATTACGCTTTAATATGAGATTTCCGTATAGATCAGCCATCCGGCAGCGTTTTTCAGCCGCCTGAGTTCCGATCCGAATTGTTTACTGAATATCCGGAAATATGGAAAGATCAACCCCCATAGCGTCGCCGATTTTTTTATTGAGAACCAGCTTGGCTCTTTTGTTGTGAGCGATGGGAATTTTCGACGGTGATGTTCCACCCAAAATTTTCAGGGCCGTAGAAGCAGACCATTTTCCCTGTTCTTCGGCGACTTTGATGACACCGACAAGTGCATAGGGAATCATAAAATCGTAACACGCGCCCGTCGGAATTTTGGTTTTGCTTCTTACGAATGTTTCGAGCTCTTTGGCATGGTCATTGTAGAGACCGCCGTCGCTGGCAATAATCAGCATATCGACTTCATTCTGCAGTTTGGTGAAACCAGTTTTCCAGTCGGCGTAATCTTTAGCGTAGTAAGCTTTAACTTCCAGACCGAATACCTTTTTATAGTTCTCGGCTTCTTTTCTGGCAGTCAGGATGTCAGGCCCCAGAAAACCGATCCGTTCGCCCTTGGCCCAGAGCTGCATCTGTTGGATAAGCAGCGGAATTGGTGACACTTCGACCATTCCAGTAACATTTGAGTAAGGATAACCGTATACAGCAGCATCCCAGTTCACGCCGCAAAATACAAACGGCAAATTGGCACCTTTGTAGTAAGGTTTGACAAGAAATTTCGAAGCGTTGTCATCCGCAGCGATGACCACATCCGGCCTGAATCGTTCGATGACTTTTTTGGCCTTTTGTGCGGCATTTTTCTTGAAAGCGACATCGGGATTGCGTTTGGTGTTCATCCGGATGATTTTCAGTTGAACACCGCTGTTTCTAAGCCCGCGTTCAACACCTTTGGTAATGCCGTCGCTCCAAGCATACCCTTCGTGATAGGAGTCTATGAATAAAACCTTTTTCCCATCGTAATTTTTAGAAAAAGAAGTGCTTGAAAAGAACAAACACAGTATAAAAAATATCAGAATTGCAGTAAATTTTTTCATATCGATATCTCCTTAAATGCCGTCGGATTTCTATTATTGCCTGAGTTGATGTCATCCTTTACAATGGATCAACATTAATTGTCTTTGTGAGAAGCCCGATAAGCTTGTCCCCGGTCTATGTCTATATTTATTGAACGGAGGCTTCAGCGATTATCGGCCACTCCTTGCCTCATTTAGACCAAATCCAGGATAGGTGCTTCGGAGCCCTCCGGGACCAAAGCCGCTTCTTTCAGCGTATCGGTTTGAATTTCCTGACTCTGGCTTTTAGATTGCGGCAAGTCCTCGGTCTCTTTTCCCAGTTTGAAGGCCTCAACGGATGCGGCCAGTTCATCGGAAGTTGCAGCCAACTGGTTGATCGCCTCGGTCGTCTGTCGGCTTGCGGTCAAGTTTTTCGAGCTGACCACACCCATCTCTTCCATGGTCTTTGTGATATTATCTGAGGACTTGGCCTGCTGAATTGCT
>CALZJV010000141.1 GCA_945787595.1 uncultured Desulfobacterales bacterium
TCAGAGCCAAGGCGTCAAGGGTGAAGTTGTAGTAGTTTACCACGATCCCTTGACAACACAGGATCTGAAGTCCTCCGGCTTTCCCGCAGGGTAAACAACATGGCAAAATCGACCCCATCCTTCTTGTCCCGTCGTAGCTCGAAGAGCGGAGTCGGATGAATTCACAAAGGTGGATATCCAGAAAATTGTGCAGATACTAGAATATCGGATATTATAACGGACCATTAGCTACTCTTTGCCATGTTGTTTATGCAACCTTGGGGTTTATAATCAGGGGTGATAATAACTTTAACTGATTCCCTGCCCTCAACCACCAGCCGGTAACCCTTGAGGATATCATCCAAGGGCAATTTGTGGGTTATCAAATCATCGACCTTTACTATTCCTGTTTCCAAAAGGTCGATGGCCTCGAGGATATCAGGCGGTCCGCAATAATATGAAGTCAGGATTTTGACCTCTCTTGTCCAGAAGTAGTTCAACGGGATTTCTACTTTTTTATCCGGCCCGGGAACTGTAAAAAAAACAATGGTGCCGCCTTTTTCCACCGAATTCCAGGCTTGTTCAACTGCAGAAAGAGCCGAGGCGCACAATATCACCACATCCGCTTTTCTGCCGTTGCGGGCCAGGAGTATCTCCGGCACATTTGCGCCGGCTTCAATTGTATCATCTGCGCCAGCCCGGTCGGCATATACCAGCTTTTGCGGATTAATGTCGGTGGCCACGATCTTGCAGCTTTTGGCCTTGCCGAGTTTCACATGCAACAGTCCGCTCATGCCACATCCTATTACCAACACCGTTTGCCCTTGCTGGATGGCGGCAAGCTTCCGGGCTCTGACAACGCAGGCCAGCGGTTCTATAAAAGTGCTCTGGTCATAGGAAATGTTGTCCGGCAACCTGTAGGTTCCAGCGGTCACGATAGAAGCCGGCACGAGAACGTATTCAGCAAATCCACCGGGCAATCTGTCTTTAACATTTGAGCATACCGGATGGAAACCGTTCTTGCAGTAATAGCAGTTCATGCAGGGTACTTTGGGTGCCACAAAAACCCTGTCTCCCGGCTTAAAATCACTGACGGATTCTCCTGTTTCAACGATCTGGCCGCCAATCTCATGCCCGGGTATCAGTGGGGCTCTGGGCAGCCTGTACCATTCGACGATATCGCTGCCACATATCCCGCAGGAAATGACTTTCACGAGTATTTCATTGCGGCCGGGCTCAGGCTTGGGCACATCTTCTATTCTGATATCAGTGTTGTTGTACCATTTGGCAACCTTCATCCTTCATACCTCATACATGAATTTCCAACATCCCAAACTACGACCTGCCTACCAGGGCTCGAACCCCATCAGCCATATCTGGGCCTCGCGCGCCATCGAAATGATCTCTCATAATCTCGTTCGGGTGATTGAGGATCCCAGGGACGACGACGCTCGCGGTGCGGTATTGCTGGCAGCCACCTATGCCGGTATCGGTTTCGGTAATGGCGGTGTTCATCTTGCTCACGGCATGTCCTATCCGGTATCCGGCATGGTTCGTGACTATGTCCCCAAAAGCTATCCGCCCGGGCAGCCGCTGGTGCCCCATGGCATGGCGGTGGTGCTCAATGCGCCTGCGGTGTTTAAATTTACCGCTTCGGCGAATCCGCAATTGCATTTATATGCCGCAAGACTGATGGGCAAAGACGTTTCGGATGCTGCACCTGAAGATGCCGGAGCCATTCTATCAGGGGCGATTTTAGAGCTGATGCAGAAAGTCGGCATGCCCAACGGGCTCAAAGCGGTGGGTTATGGTCCCGCGGACGTGGACAAGATGGTAGAGGCAACCCTGCCCCAGCATCGGGTTACCAAAATCTCCCCACGCCCGGCCGCTGCGCAGGATTTGAAACAACTGTTTTTAGATTCAATGGAGCTGTGGTAGAAAGAGACCGCAACTATAACCTTGCCTTGCTGTCGCAGGATAATTTTATTCTCTACTCTTCTCGCAGCATATGGTAGCTTCTCTCCACGATGCGGGCGTTCTTCTCCCCCAAGGACCCGGGGAATTTGCTTTGGACCGCTTTGAGGGTGGCATCCAGACTCAGTTCCCCGGTCATGGCCGCAAAGGCTCCTAAAAGTGCCGTGTTCATGATGGGGCGTCCCAGAATTTCACGGGCCAATTCGTTTGCTGAAAAAGAAAAAACCCGCAAGTCTCCGCTGAACCCCAGATCCTCGGCACTCCGATCCGAATTCACCAGGATCATGCCCCCCGGTTTCGCCCCGGCCACCACGTCCACCTCATCCAGGATAGTCGCATCTTGCAGGATCACATAGTCCGCCTGGCTGACCCGGCTTCTCAGCCGAATAGGTCGGTCGCTCAGGCGGCAGAAGGCCATAATGGGCTTTCCGCGCCTCTCTCCGCCGCCTCCGAGGAACTCCGCCGCCTCCGAGGAATGGAAACGCCTGACCGTACTTGCCGTCCTCCAGAGCAGCGATAGCCATGAACTGGGCCAGGACCAATGAGCCCTGCCCTCCCCTGCCGTGTATCGAGATTTCTTTCATTCTTTCCCTCGCCAAATTTTCACACAAAAAGGTGTTCCGGATACAGATGCAACACCATACTGGATTTTCCCCAAAAAAGTAGACACAGTCAAGCGCAAAGTTTCACTTTCTGTTTTTCGTAATCAGCTGGGCAGAGATACCCCAGTGTTGATGGATGTATCGCGAAATTAAAAGGCTGGTAAAAAGTATGGATTTATGTTTGCTTTGCCGTACTCCCTCTTTACCGGATTAGATAATGATTCCGGAACCAGGGATTGATTCAAATTTAACATAAGCTATTTAATTTCTTGACTTAGTAATACGAACACCGTATATGGGGAATGACGAATTCAGTTGCCGATTTAATGTGATCCATGAAAAAAAGGAGGCGCTTCGATGAAGCTGGTGATGTATCATACGGTAGGCGAACCTCGCCTCGGTCAACTGGTGGATGAACAGGTGTACGATCTCAACCTGGCCTGCGAGGCCATGCTAGCGGCCAACGGTGATGGAAGTGCACGAACCAAGGCCGCCGCCCTGGTCCCGGCCGAGACCATCCGCTTTCTGGCGGGCGGCGAGGAAACCAAAAAAACGGCGGCCGAGGCGATCGCATGTCTGGAATCCCGCAAGGCTGCAGCACCCACCGTCCGCGGGATGCCCCTTGTTCAGCCGCTGGCGGACGTAAAGCTGCTGGCCCCGATCCTGAAGCCGGAAAAGATCATCTGCGTGGCCCACAACTATCACGATTTTCTGCAGGAACTCGGCATACAACCCCACCCGGAACCCCGCCTGTTTGCCAAGTTCGCCAACGCGGTCACCGGATACGACCAGCCCATTGCTCGGCCGGCAATGAGCAAGGCCCTGGGCTACGAAGCCGAGCTGGCCTTCGTCATCGGCAAACGCTGCAAGTACGTGTCCGAAAGCCGCGCCTATGAGTACATCGGGGGCTACTTGGCGTTCAACGACATCAGCGCCAGCGATCTGACACAGAAGGACATCCAGAACCTGAGGGGCAAGAGCTTCGACGGCTTCGCCCCCATGGGGCCGTTTCTGCTGACCCCCGATGAGCTGCCGGATCCCCACAACCTCGCGGTGCGCCTGCGCGTCAACGGTAAAGTCCTGCAGGAGTCTAATACTAGCCAACTGGTGCACAACGTCCCGCAGCTGGTGGCCTTCTGCTCGGCCGTATTCACTCTGGAGCCCGGCGATGTGGTGGCCACCGGAACCCCGGGCGGCCTCGCCAAAGACCGCAAGCCCCCCACTTACATGGAGCCCGGGGATGTGATGGAGACCGAAATCGAGCACCTCGGCGTGCTGCGCAATCCGATCGTCGAAGAGAAAGCCCCGTGACGACGGATTTCCCCCAACCTTTTAGCTTTCTTCCAGGTAGGAGTTGAAAACATGCAGCGTGTCACCGTCATTCCGGGCGACGGGATCGGGCCGGAATTTGTCTATGCGGCAGATCGTAAAGGGTTATCCGGTTTGCGTTCGAATACGCGGTCTAGGCAAAGAGAAAGAAGGTCACAGTCGTTCTAAAAGCCAATATCCTGAAACTGACCGATGCGCTCATTTAAAGGATCCAAACCACCGCATACTAGTTTCAATCATCCTCTCACCAGGACCATCAAAGCGAGTGTGCAATATGACAAAACTTTCGCTCACAGCAGCATTTGGCAATTATGACCGCACGGCACCGCTTCAAAAGGGAGTCGTCCGACCGGATGGGATCGATCTGAACGTCCTTACCATGACCCCTTCGGACATCTTCTTGCGCATGAGCCGTTTTCAGGAGTTTGATGTCTCTGAAATGTCCATGGGAACCCACTGTTATCTTCTCGGCACCGGGGAGAGCCCATTTGTCGGCATTCCGGCATACCTGAGTCGTGCGTTTCGACACGCCATGGTCTATTACAATGTGGATTCGGGTATCGAGAAACCCGAAGATCTCAACGGCAAACGGATCGCCGTCCGTGAATGGGGAATGACCGCCGTGGTCTGGATTGTCGGCATCCTGGCTGAAGAGTACGGGCTAGACATCCGTTCTGTCGATTGGGTGGCGGTAAAGGAGGCACGGGTCCCCATTCGGATGCCGGAAGGTGCGCGTATCCGCTACATGAAATCCGGCCAGAATCTGTCGGATCTGCTGGATACCGGTCAGGTGGATGTCGTTTTGATCCATCAGCCGCTTGCTTGTTTTACGGAAGGCTCTGCTCGCATTAAACGGATGTTTCCGGATTATAAAGACCGCGAAATCGAATATTTCCGCCGCAGCGGCGTTCATCCCATCATGCACTGTGTCGTGCTCCGCAAGGATATCTACCAACGACATCGATGGGTCTTAGGCAGCATGTATGAGGCCTTGATTGAGGCCAGGCGACTGGCTTTTCAAGCCCTTTCCAATACGCAAACGCTTTCGACGATGATACCGTTTCTTCCGTCAGCGGTGGACGAAACCCGTCTGATTTTCGGCGATGATTTCTGGCCTTATGGAATGGATAAAAACCGCCCGGCATTGGAAAAACTTATAACCTATGCCCACCAGCAAGGCCTCACTCCCCATCGTTTGAATATAGAAGATCTGTTCGGAGAATCGGTCAGGGATTGAATTGCAGGATGTCAAAGCCGTTTATCCGATCGATCAGATAGATGATGCCTCGCTCGTCAACATCCACATCGTTGCTCTGGGGCGCACTTGCACCAGCACCGGTCTCGGGAATGAAACAACCCACTTCTTCCGGCAGCAGCGGATCTGTGATATCCACAATCCTTAAACCGCCGCTGAACCAGGTGACATAAACAAACGGGTCGCGCATATGCTCCTGGCATTGATGGGCGCCGAACCGCGCTCCGGGCGTTCGGCTCCAGGGAGAGTCCAGCTCGCTGACATGGAATGTGGAAAGCGGTTTAATACAGTCAAGATCTCCCACGTCGAATAGCCACATGAATGCATGGGGTTGTCCGCGATGGTGGGTGTGTTCCTCGTCCACGATGACGGCGATCTCTTTGCCGGCAACGGGAAATGGCACCCGTAAGGCCGTATGGGTGGTTTCGGGAATCGGCGGATGGTAGTCGTAGCTCCCGACGGTGCGGGGGGCGGTAATGTCGCAGACATCGATGACGCGAAAGCCGGCATACCAGCAGCCGGCCCACAGTTCGTTGCCGCAGCGCAAGGCATGGTGGAGCTTATTGCGGTGCCGCTGCCAGCTCGGCGATTGCCCTTCGGCGATCTCCTGTCCCGGCAGCCACCAGCGCGACACGGGCTCGGGCCGCTGCGGGTTGCGGATGTCGTAGATCACCAGGATGTTGCCGTTGAATCCTGGCATCTCGGTGGATATGTATGCGTAAGTCTCATCGGCGTCGAAGCGGTGCACGCCGAAGCCATGGGTTTTGGTGTAAGACAGTTCCCGGGGGTTTGCCCGATCGGAAATATCGTAGATCTTGAAGCCGCCGTCGGTGTATTCATGCCGGGCGGCCTCGGTCAACACCGGCAGGTCCGTTTCCTTGACAGCCAGTTCTTGGGCCATTTCCCCGTCCGTAGGGACGCGGCCGAGACGCTGCGCGAGCACCTCGCGGACCTCGGGGATTCGCTTGCCCTTGCGCAGAAAATGACGCTGATTCTGCTCGAGGTTGACGATCATCAGATCCTCGCCGACCACGCGGACCTTGTGCGAGTGCGAAGCGAGATCGGGAAGTCGGATTTGCCCCACCATTTTCGGCTTGCGGGGATCGGCGACGTCGATGATCGATGTCCCGAGGGGGGGATCCATGTGACCGACATAAGCGTACATCCCATGAACCACCACCTGCCCGCCGCCCGGAATATCCATGCGCGCCAGGCGTTGCACCTTGTGAGCCAGAGGACCCTGGGGACCACCGTTTTTCTGCATACCTAAAACCTCTTTTATTTATTGGGCGTACGTTACGTCTGATGCCGTCTGTGCGTCCCGATATGTGCGGCTAACTGGAAGCGGTCTTGCGTTTTCGCCGCCATTCCATGAGATAGGGAAGAATGATCGACAGGACTAGGAACGCCCAGAGGATGTTGCCGATGGTCGAGGAGAATAGAATCATCGGGTCTCCTTGGGAGATGCGCAGGGACCGCAGAAAGTATTGTTCCACATAGGGTCCTAAGATGACGCCGATGAGTATGGCCGAAACCTGGTATCCGGTTTTGCGGGCGATATAGCCGATCACTCCAAAGACGATGGCAAAACCCATGTCGAACAGATAGGACCGGGGTGCAAAGGCGCCCACTAGGGTAAAAGAGATGATAATTGGCACCAGGTACTGGGTCGGAACCAGGGTCACCCGCGCCATGTATCGGGCTAAGGGTAAAATGGTGCCGACCATAAACAGGTAGCAGACAACCATGGCCATGAGAACGCCGTAAGGAAGCTGCGGATGCTCCAGAAAAACGCGGGGGCCGAGCACAATTCCATGAAACTGGATAACGATGAGCATGATGGCCGCCGTAGCGCCGCCGGGAATGCCCAGGGTCAAAAGTGGGATCAGGCTGCCGGAGGTCACGCCGTTGTTGGCCGACTCGGGCGCCAGGATCCCTTCCGGATGACCGGTGCCGTAAAGTTCAGGAGTCTTGGAGAAGAGCCGGGACTGCTGATAAGCGACAAAGGCGGCAATGGGAGCGCCGGCGCCGGGGATCACACCGATGCCGAGGCCGATGAAACTCGTCCATACGATATGCCACCATCTTTGGACGGACATCTTGACGCCTTCGATGGTATCGGCCCATCGTGACCGATCGGCCATCCGAAGCTTTCCGGATTCCGATACAATCGTTTTTACCTCGAGCATCAAAAAGGCTTCTGAAATGGCAAAGATACCGATAAGGGCGGCCACCACGGGAACCCCGTCATAGAGTTCGAGAAAACCGAAGGCTGCTCGCGGGGCGGCGTAGATATAGTCCGGACCGATGGCACCCACAAGGAGGCCGAACAGTCCGGCGATAAGCCCCTTCAATGTGTTGCCCGACGACACAACCGCGATCAGCGTCAGGCCGAAGAGCATAACCACAACCATTTCGACGCTATGAAAATAGAAACCGATGCGGGACAAGAGCGGCAGGGTGAAGATGGAAAAAACAGAGGCGATCAACCCGCCGAACGCCGAAGCCACAAAGCTCAGGGTCAAGGCCTGCTGGCCCTTGCCTTTTTTTGACATGGGGTAGCCGTCAAAGGGGGTTGCGGCAGCGCCGGCGGTTCCGGGAATGTTAACCAGAATAGCCGGAATCCCCGCACCCATGCGTGCCGAACAATAAAGCGCCACCATAAATGCCAGGGCCGTATTGATATCGAGGGCCATTGTGAAGGGCAGCAGAATAATAAGGGTATTGGCCGGCCCCAGGCCGGGAACGGCGCCGATGACCAGGCCGATGATAATGGCCGGAATGATGACATACCAGTGGCCGAGGGACGTTAAGAAAAGTTGTGCTAAGAATTCTGCATTGAATTCCATTAGTTTAAAATCGATTCAACAAGCCGCTCGAAGGGACCTGGGGGAAATCGGGTGTCAAGAAGCGTAATAAAAAAGAAATACCCCGTTAATGAAAGAATGAGTGAGATGCCGATAAGCTTCACCCGCGATCTGACGCCGAGAATGATCATGCCTCCTATCAGGAACCCGAAAGTGGTCAACGTAAATCCGGCCCACTCGATGACCCAGGCATAAGCGATGGTCAGTAAAAGGATGCCGAATCGGGACCACTGAACGCGGCGGGAGGCGGCCAAGGCCTCAAATTTCAGGGAAGCCTCACCCCGTTTCACTTCTATCCCTGTCTTGATCAGGAACAAAATTACCAGTGCGATCAGAGCCGTTCCAATCAAAAAACCATTTATCTGGGCTTCCCATGAGAGGTCGATGATGGTGGAAATATAATAAATGGCAAAGCACAAAGCGATGATCGGGAAGACGAGATCATCCCCCTTTGCCTTTTTTTGTTTTTGGATTGAATCTGTTTTATTGTTCATAATCTGTTATTGCAGTTTAAAATTTAAAAAAGGTGAAGCCGACTGTCCTTTTTTTAAAAGCATGTACCGTTTCTATCAACGGTACATGCTTTCATTAAGGCCTTTTTTGTCACTTATTTGCCCTGACACATTACTTTTTCTTTTTCGGAGCTTTCTTTGCCGACAGAAGGTCATGATAGCGATTGGCCAAGTCTATCATGTTCTGGGCATATTCCATGCACACGGCCTGGTCGCCGTATGAGATGAACTCCCAGGGACGACCGGTTTTCTCCCACGCAGCCTTGTATTCCGGATCGGGAAAGACCTTTTTAATGCTCTCTTTGAGAATTTCGAACCGTTCCGGATATTTTTTAATGGCTTCGGTGTGGAGGCCGAACGCGCGTGACGACGGCAGATCGGGAATCTTGGTTCCAAAGACATCGTTGACCGCAGGGGCCTTATTGGACCGTTCCGGAATCGGATTTTTATGTGAAAACAGACCGAGGATACGAACCTGCTCTTTCATGGAAACCGGTCCGGCCATGGGGAAGGAGCTGGCTTCCACTTCTCCGGTCATAACGGCGACAACCGTAGGATTGCCTCCGCCGTAAGGGATCAGATTGAATTTGGCTCCGGTGGCTTCGGCCAGGGCCAAGGCCCCGATGGAGGCCGGATGCGGCATGCGGCTGACCGACATATTAATGACCCGTTTTTTGCTTTCCTCAACCAGGTCTTCAATGGTTTTAAAGGGGCTGTCCGCACGGACCCATATGGCACATGGTTCCACATCCACTCGGGTAAAATAGACGTAATCCCCCGGGAATTTGTATTCCGGTTTCTGAAGTACATACATGATAGTTTCGGGGCCCATGTTGCCGAACAGCAAATTATGGCAATCCGGGGTTTTCTTTCCCAGGTATATTTGATATCCGACCTGACCGCCCGCACCCGGAAAGAAACTGGGCTTGATGTCGGCCTTGATATATTTTTTCCATACCCCTGCATATGCACGCAGGGCTCGGTCGGCGCCACCGCCCGCGCGGGTCGGCACCACCACGTCCAGGTCGTGAGCAGGAAAATCGGCGGCAAAGGCATTGCTGAACGGAAATGCCGAAACTGAACCTAATCCGATAGCTGCCGCGGTACCTTTCAGAAAGCTACGCCGGGAAAGACTAGAAATTTTTTTTCCCATGAGTTTATCTCCTTTGATCGTTTGGTTATTGCCAAAGCACTAAAAAGTGCTTCGCCCGAATATCCCGCAAGGTTGTTAGCGACCATGGCTGTCGGTCTATAACGTCAATTCCAGGATATCCAGACCGTGGTTCTTGTCTAACAGGTAAATGATTCCCCTGTCGTCCACCTCGGCGTCCATACTCTGCGGTGCACGGAAGCCGGCGGCCGGCGGAGGAATGAAACATCCGACCTCGGTCGGTGTTGTCGGATTTGAAATATCGACGATGCGCAGCCCTCCGGCAAACCATGTTGCGAAAACCAGGTCGCCGGTAGGATGTTCGACAATCTGGCTGGCGCCGAAGCTTTGGCCGCTTCTGCTCCAGGGAGATTCCAATTCGCTGACCTCGAAAACCGACAGCGGTTTCATGGCCCCCGGCTTCGTCACATCAAAGACCCAAAGCGCTGCATGGGGCTGGCCTCTGGGGTGGTTTCCGTGTTCCTCGTCTATCACCAGCGCCAGATCGCGTTCCCGAAACTTTTGCGGGAGCGCCATTGCCGTGTGTGTCGGTTCTATAAACGGAGGGTGGTAGTTGTAAGAACCCAGGGTCACCGGATTCGAGATGTCTGAAATGTCGATGGCAAAGACCCCTGCCTGGCAGCCAGCCGCCCAGAGGGTGTCATTGACGCGCAGCGCATGATGGATCCAGTTTCCGCCGATGGGACTCGTCACCCTGCTGTCTGGAGCCTCCTGACCGGGCAGGTGCCATTGCGAAACCGCTTGGGGATTTTCAGGATCGGAGAGGTCGTAATTTTCCAGGATGTTGCCGCGAAACCCTTGCACTTCGGTGGATACATAAGCGTAGCGCCCGTCGAAATCGAATCCGTGCGCACCGTCGCCGCCGGTGTGCTGGAAGCCGATCTGTCTGGGATTGGCAGGGGTACTGATATCGAAGATGCGAAACCCGCCGGTCTGATAACCCCGGTTGATCCCTTCAAGAAGCAGCTCGAGGTCTTTTGCGTTGACCCCCAGTTTGTTGGCCAGTTCGGTATCCGTCGCAGATCTGCCCAGTTGCTGAGTGAGCGCTTTGCGGATGCCGAAAAGATTTTCGCCCTTTCGATAAAATTTCCGTCGGTCGCGCTGGTTGTTTATGAGCATGAGATCTCCGCAAACCACGACCTTGTGCGAGTGGGATTGGTCGTCGGGCAATTCCAGGGTATTCAGCAGAGATGGATTTTGGGGATCACTGACATCCATGATCGAGGTCCCCAAGGGCGGGGACATGTGACCGATAAAAATAACGCCATTGCGGGAAACGATTTGGGCGCCGCCCGGCAGGTCGACATGTGCGATGCGCTTCACGTTTCGGGATACACAGCCTTCCGCATCCGCGGTGGGGAAAGGATTCATTCTTTCATTCTCAATCATTTGGACAGTTTTTCCCTCTATAGCTTTTTATCAAGCGTTGATTTTATCTCCGTCAGGAACTGCCGGGTGGTAAGCCAGGAATCGACCCCTATCAGGGTCGCCAGGTCCTTGGTCATCAGCCCGCCCTCGACCGTGTCAGCGCAGGCCTGTTCCAGTGTCTCAGCAAACTCTCGCACAGCGGGCGTATTGTCGAACATACCCCGGTAATAGAGGGCACGAGCCCAGGCGTACAATAGCCCCACCGGATTGGTGGACGTTTCGCGGCCGGCCTGGTGCTCCCGGTAGTGCCGGGTGACCGTACCGTGGGACGCTTCGGTGAGAACAGTGTTGCCGTCGGGGGTCAGGAGCAGGGACGACATCAATGCAAGGGAGCCAAAACCGGCGGCCACCATGTCCGAAAAGACGTCTCCGTCGTAGTTTTTACACGCCCAGACAAACCCACCTGCGGATTTGATGGCAAACGCCGCCAGTTCGTCCACCATGCGGTGTTCGTAAACCAGACCTTTCTCCTCGAAAAGATTCCTGAAATCGGTATCGTATACTTGCTGAAAAATGTCTTTGAAAAGTCCGTCGTAGTGCTCGATGGCCGTATTTTTGGTTCCAAGATACACCGGATACCCCTGTTGGAGACCGTGGTTCAGGCAGGACCTGGCAAACCCGCGGACCGATTCCGTGGTATTGAACATACCCAGGGCGACACCGGCCCCCTCCAGGTCGCAGACCTCCAGTTCCTTGGGATCACTGCCATCTTCGGGAACATACTTGATAAACACTTTACCGGCCTTCGGTATCGGCATGTCGGTCGCGCTGTGCAATCCACCGAATGCATGGCGGGCGATGTCGATCGACTGGGTCCATCCGGGCACCCTTCTGGGAATATTGGAAAAAACGATGGGGCAGCGGAAAAGGGTGCCGCCGATGAGATTGCGGGTGACCGCGTTGGGTGATTTCCAGGCTTTCTTGAGACCGAATTCCGTCACGCGTTCATTGTCGGGGTTGATGGCGGCGCATTTGACCGCGACCCTGTACTTCTTGATCACCTCGGCGGCGTCGTAGACGACGCGATTTTCGGTGTCGTCACGATGTTTAATGTGGAAGTCGAAATATTTCAGGTCAACATCTAGATACGGCAGGATCAGCATCTCCTTGATCCACCGCCACATCACGCGTGCCATTTCATCGCCGTCGAGTTCGACGATGGGGTTTTTAACTTTAATTTTTTTCATTCTTTTCTTCCGTCGCTATGGAACCGCTGCGTTAAGTTTCTTCAGTCCATTACGATAAACCGAGTCAAAATTTTAATAATTATTGACCGTTATTGTTAAGATTCGACAACTGATTCCAAATAAGAAGGGGCCGCATCTTCGGTGCGGCCCGCCCGACGTTGTCCGTCTCTATAACCCGAGACGCTTCATCCCTCCTGCGGGATACCGGGTTCCGGAGGTTGCACCCAGTTTAAACGCTTCCATCAGCGTGGCCATCTGTGCTGCAGTCAATGAAACATCCAAGGCAACGATATTTTCGTCTAGATATTCGATCCGTTTGGTTCCCGGAATCGGCACGATATCATCCCCTTGGGCCAGCACCCAGGCCAGTGCGGCTTGAGCAGGGCTGCACCCGTTATCGGCGGCTACGGCCGTAAGCGATTGGAGCAGGGTGAGATTTTGTTTGAGGTTTTCCGGTTTGAACCGCGGATGATCATGCCGACGATCTGTTTCGATTAGATCCTCCGGTTTATTTATGGTTGCCGTCAGAAATCCCCGGCCGAGCGGGGCATAGGCCACATAACCGATTCCGAGCTCTCGGCAAACCGGCAGGAATTCGCTCTCCGCATCACGGGACCACAGGGAGTATTCAGTCTGCAGGGCTGCGATGGGATGGGTGGCATGGGCCCGGCGAAGGGTGTCCATACCGGCTTCGGAAAGCCCGAGATAACGGATCTTGCCGGCTTCGACCAAGCGGCTCATGGCCCCAACGGTCTCCTCGATGGGGGTGTCCGGGTCGATCCGATGGATGTAGTATAAATCGATTCGGTCGGTTTTGAGTCGTTTCAGACTTTTTTCACAAGCTTCGGCAACGTATTCGGGCTTGCCGCTGATCGTCTTTTTGCCATCGGGCAGCCGAATATTTCCGAATTTGGTTGCCAGTATGACGCGGTCCCGCCGGTCCTCAATGGCGCGGCCGACCAGTTCTTCATTCACACCGTTGGCGTAAGCATCCGAGGTGTCTATAAAATTAATGCCCTTGTCGACGGCATGATGGATGGTAGCAATCGATCGATCATCGTTGGGCTTGCCATACGCTGTCGACATACCCATGCAACCGAGTCCCATGGCCGAAACTTCAAGCTCAGATCCCAATTTCCGAAATTTCACGTTTCCCCCTCCTTTTTTATGGAATCTCCCATTCAAAGCACCATGCTGGTGCGCTTATACACCAGCGGGTTTTGACCTTACCGATGGAAAAACGGTACAATAATCGGTGTTCGATTAAGCTTCGCGCCCAACAAGACAGGATGTATTGCAACCCGGTGCAGCCGGGCCCCGAGGCCTTCTCCGAATTGAATCAACATCTGGTCAACTACTTTGACAACACCCCAGCCCACTGACCTGGTTTGGTTTATGGAAAAGTCCAGATTTTATTTACCTCCCTGGTAGATACCCGGTGTTACCCCATCAAGATCTTTGCAGACCTATATCACAGCCGGTGGGTGGTTGAGGAAAATTACAAGGCCGTCAAGTGCCGGATGGTACTGGGAAACTTCACCGGCAAATCACCTTTATCGGTCTATCAAGATTTTCATGCCAAAATCTTTGCAAAAAACCTGGTCGCCGTGATAGCCTTTGCGGTAAAGCAGGCGGTGGAGAAAACGAGGCAGAGCCTAACTGAAGTTCCCTCCAAAGTCAAGACAAAATTTGGGGTAGGTTAAGCTATGGTTTTTCTTCTCTGTCTTCTTCCACTACCTCTTTCATATCACCCGGTCTTTCAATTCGGACAGGGACTTGATGGGACCATCTTCCAATACGACCAGTGAATGGCGTGGTGTCGCAATCGCGGTAAATCAAAAGACCTCCGTTAATTTGGGGGTTTTATTTTTGAATTAAGTGGTTATATTCCCAGTGATTTTAAGCGGCTAAATAAAATAAGCGAATTTAAGGCCATATTTAATTCAGAAAGGGAAATCCTAAATAAAAAAAGGTCACGCAATACAGCGTAACCTATTGAATTCATTGTGGTGCCGAAGGCGAGACTCGAACTCGCACAGGCATACGCCCACTAGACCCTGAACCTAGCGCGTCTACCAGTTCCGCCACTTCGGCACGTTG
>CALZJV010000142.1 GCA_945787595.1 uncultured Desulfobacterales bacterium
GTACCGGATGTGATCGAACTAAAGGATCCGGCCTATAAAAAGCATAAAAAGGGAGTCGTTCATTTTGAACATAAGAAACACCAGGATGATTATGCCAAGGAATATCCGGAGTATTATAAAAATGGTTGCGGTGAGTGTCACCACGATGAAGACAATAAACCGCTATCCAATTTGAAAGAGGGTGACGAGGTTCAAAAGTGCATCGAGTGCCACAAAATAGCAGCTGAAATACCCAAAAAAGATAAGAAAGCTTTAAAAAAAGATTTTAAGGCCAAGAAAATCTCTGAAGAAGAGCTTAATTCCAAAATTTTAGAATATCATGCCGAGGCGCTGCACGAAAATTGCAGGGTTTGCCACAAAAATTACAATAAAAAATAC
This sequence comes from uncultured Desulfobacterales bacterium, assembly GCA_945787595.1. Next base: position 379 of record CALZJV010000142.1, read on the forward strand.
AAACCTAAAAAGAAAGCTCCGACTACCTGCGCCAAGTGCCATCCGAAAAAGAAAAAATAGAAATATAAATCATAACCGGTAAAATTTAAAAAGGCTAAGCATTTTCATGATGCTTAGCCTTTTTTTTGCAAAACAACGCCCGCCCAGCCGAGCTCATTGTCTGTCCAAGAACATTTAAAATAGGTTTTGGCGAAAACTTCCAGCAAATCATCCACTTCACCGTTCTTTATACCCGACAGAATGAGGGTTCCTCTGTTATCGGTTACCTCAGTCAGCCGGGAAACCAGCTTTTTCAGGCTGGGATAGCGCAAATTTGCCAAAACCATTTTAAACTGTTGGTCAAGAGTTTCCAAAGATTGTCCAGATATCATGATCCGATCTTCAAGTCCGTTGATTTTTACGTTTGCGGCCGCTTCCACGCGCGCACCATCCATACCGCCCAGCACAGCGGTGAGAATCAACACACCCGTGCCTGTCCCAATATCCAGCACAGTACTGTCTTTTCGCGTATCAATGGCCTGATCGCCCAGGAGCACAAATTCAATTGCTTTGATCGCCAACCGGGTGCTGGGATGCCTTCCGATACCGAAGGAGGCACCCGGTTTTAATTGTACCAACACATCTTTTGGTTTGGTCCGGTAGGGATGATCGGGGGGGGTGAGCACCACGTGCCTTGATATACGAACGGGTTTGGTGAAGGATCGTTCCAGAAACGTGCTGCCGAATTCATAGGTGTAGGTGAGCTCCCCGGAAAAAACTAAGTCTCTGATCACGGTTTTGATTTTCTTTTTATTTAACCCGTACCTTTCACATATTAGTTTTTCCAGAGCTAAAGGTGTTATTTTAGTGGTCGATGATGCAATCGTTGCGATCACATCGCTGAAGATTGTTTTTTCGTCTGCCTGTCGCAAGCAATCATTTCCGGGAATTTTTAAATTTGGCTGCATTGCGGATCAATGCCCCGGCCCAGCCGGGGGTACCAAGGGCATGCACATGAGTGTAGGTGGCCAGGACATTCTTATATACAATTCCATCTCGATCTTTATTGATACCCACGCCCCGTTTCATATGAAAAACAAGATCATTCTCACCGCCGGCTAATTGCGACACCCGTGAGTAATGAAACTCATGCCCTCTGATCTCGGTACCAATATCGTAGTAAGGATTTTCACCCTCGACAGTAACGATGGTGTATCCATGGCCCTGAGGTTTTTTATAAAAATCAAATGCCAGGGGAAGGACCCCGACCATGTGATGGGTGTTGCCCTCCAAAACCAGCTTCTCTCCCAGATACATCAAACCACCACATTCTGCGTAAATGGGAAAACCGTCATCGGCCATCGCCTTTAATTGTTGATTGAAGCTTATATTCTCTGCTAATTGTTCGGCATGGGTTTCGGGAAAGCCGCCGCCGATGTAAAGAGCATCCAGTTCAACCAGTTCCCGGTCCTTTAGTGGACTGATAAAAATGACTTCGGCGCCCCCGTCGGAGAGTGCATCGATATTCTCCGGATAATAAAACTGAAAGGCGGAATCTCGGATGATGCCAATTCTGGGGGACGAAGTCACGATACCGGATGTTGGCCGCAGGTTGCTGGCCGCTGGCCCCTGGTCGCGGGTCCCTTTGGGCTTAATACTAGATACTCGATGCTGGATTCTCGATTCTCGATAAAGGGATTGGCTTTCTAGCCTCGGATTTTTAGTTTCCGCATTCCGCATTCCCCCTTCCGCATTCAATTCCATTCCCAGGTCCCAATTCAGATCTCTGTCTTCTGATCTCTGGCCTCTGCCATCTGGCCTCTGTCCTCTGTCCTCTGCCTTCTGTCTTCTGTCTTCTGCCATCAGCGCAGGCGCTTGTTGGGAAATTTTCAAAATGGCATTCAGGTCGAGATGCTGTTCAGCAATTTTTGCGATCTCTTCAATGGCGTCAGTGGCCCAATCGTGTTCAGGCGTGGGTACCAACCCCAGATGGCGTTCGGGGAAATGCTGTTGATCGAGCTTGGGAATGGCGCCAAGCACCGGAATACCACAGTAATGCTCGATACTGTCGCGTAATTTTTTTTCGTGCCGCCGGTTGGCAACCCGGTTTAGTATCACAGCTTTGACCATAACATCCGGATCAAACAAAGAACACCCCATCACCACCGCAGCCATCGTGCGGGTGATTTTGGTGCAATCAACACACAACACCACCGGACACTGGAGCAGTTTGGCAAGCTCCGCCGTACTGGTGCTGCCCTCGAGATCGATGCCGTCAAATAGACCCCGGTTGCCCTCGATTATCGAGAGACTGCAATCTGTAGAATGATGAAGAAATGACTGAAGATTGTCTTTTTGACTTAAAAGAAAAGAGTCCAGATTATAACAGGGTCGGTCGGCCGCAAGGGCCAGCCAGCCCGCATCAATATAATCCGGACCTTTTTTGAAAGGAGATATGGATTTGCCAAGCTTGCTCAGGGCAGCAATGATTCCGATGGATAGTATGGTCTTTCCCGAACCGCCGCGCAGGGCGGCAATGATTATTCTGGGAATTTCCATTCCATCTGGCTGCATTGATTCCTGTTCAAAAATAAATTTAAAACGGCCTGGGTGGAAAAATAGTGGCTAGCCTTCGTGTTCTGCACCCGCTTGTTTGCCGGTACCTTTGAGACCGTACATTGATGTACTGCCGCTGGACCAGTACTCTAAAACTTCTTCTGTCACCAATCTATTTATCAGCTTTTTGGCCTCCCGCGGTTTTAATTCGAGAATTTTGGATAAATCGTTAAAATAAAACTTGGATTTTGATTTCTGCTTTTTTTGTAATCCCTCAACAATTTTCTGTTTCGCTTCCTCGTATTCCATAGAATAACCTCTTTTGGGTGACGGTCGGCGGAGGAGCTACGAGAGCGTCCCCCGCCTGTTTTTTTAAATATTTAGAATTTAAATTGCGTGGTCTGGCGCCAGGTAAAGTAGGCCGGATCACGGAAATCATCAATCAGATGATGGGTAAATTCCAGCTCACATTTTTCAAAAAACCGCTCCCATCCAATTCGCTCCGCCCATTCGCCCAGACGCTCGTATTTGTTGGCATCTTTGGCATAGGCCTCAATTATTTGCTTGATGGTTGCAGTGGTCTGGGGCCAGCGCGGTGCTTCGTTGGGAATAAAGGCCACCACCACCTTGGAAAACTTCGGCGGGCTGATCCGGTTGGACACTTTGCCACCGGCCATGATGACGATTCCATCGCCTTCGGTGTCTGCCAAGGGCATGGACGGGCACATGGTGTAGCAGTTGCCGCAAAACATGCAGCGATCTTCCTTGACGGCCACGCTGTTGACTTTCTGCCCTTCAAATTCGACCTTGGCCGGCCTGATGGCCGCCGTCGGGCAGGCTGCAATCGCCAGCGGAACCTCGCACATCTTGTCCAGATATTCATGGTCCAGCAGCGGTGGTTTGCGGTGATACCCCAAAATGGCGATGTCCGAGCAATGAACCGCTCCGCACATGTTCAGACAGCAGGCCAGAGAGACCCGTAAATGTGCCGGCAATCTGTGATCCTTGAAATCATCAAAGAGCACATCCATGGCTGCCTTCACCGGGCCGGATGCATCCGTGGCCGGGGTGTGGCAGTGGATCCAGCCTTGGGTATGCACGATGTTGGTAATTCCGGCGCCGGTGCCGCCCACCGGAAATTTATAGCTGCCGCCCGCAAACTTGCGGCTTTCGAGGTCTTCCACCAGTGGTTTGACTTTGTCTTCACTGTCCACCAAAAATTCGATGTTGTTGCGGGTGGTGAAGCGCATGTAACCGTCGCAATGCTTTTCGGCGATTTCGCAAATTTCACGGATGTGGCTGGTGCTCATAAGCCGGGCACCGCCGACCCTGACCGTGAAAACCTTGTCGCCGGATTTTGCCGTATGGTAGTAAACGCCGGGTTGGATATATTGGTGGTACAGCCAGGTGCCTTTATTCTTAGCAATTACCGGCGGATAAAATTCGTCGAATTTCCTCGGACCGATATCCGAGATACGGTTTTCCATCGGTTTGTCAGGATTGTAACCTGATGATACAAATGCCATGTTTTGTCCCCCTTATCTCTGATGATGTTTTCTGAATTCGTTGATGTCACGCGTCCAACCACCCTCGACTTCCTCTTCCTTCCAGAAAATGTAGGGGTTGGATCTGGGTTCGGAAACCATCCGTGGATCGGGCTTTAGACCGGTCGCCTCGAGTAACCTCTGGAAGCCCTGACGCTTCATGAGCTCACCGAGACGCTCCCGGTTCTTACCTTCTTCCATCCACCAATCCCAAATGCCCTCAATGATCTCTTTGATCTCATCATAGGGTTCCTCGGCCTTGACAAAGGGAACCAGCATGGAGCCCATCTGGGCACCGTCGAGAATCGGGGCTTTGGCGCCGACCAGAATGGAAAGACCTCTGTCCTCTCCAATTCTCAGGGCTCTGGGCATGACATTGATGCAGTGCATGCAGCGGTTGCATTCCTTGTTATCAATCATCAGTTTGTTGTCTTCCATCCACATGCATTTGGTGGGGCAAAGATCGATAACCTCTTTTTGGATGTCAAAGGGACCCCAGTCACGACCGGAATGGGCACCACCATTGGGCGGCAGCTCACCGCCGATATAAGCCTGAACCGCTTCCTGATCGACGGGGATATCGTCTCTCCAGGTTCCGATATAAGACATGTCCGCCCGGGCGATGGATGCCACACAGCAGTTCGGGCACCCGTCGAACTTGAATTTAAATTTATAGGGAAATGCCGGCCGGTGTAGCTCGTCCTGGTACTCCTGGGTCAGATGGTAGCAAAGGGCGTGGGTATCATAGCAGGCATATTCGCAGCGGGCCGCACCGATACAGTCGGAAGGCGTCCGCAGGTTGGAACCGGATCCGCCCAGATCCTGGTTGTAGGTATGGGTCATTTCATAAAAAATTTCTTCCAGCTGGGGGGTGGTGGTTCCAAGAAATATGATGTCGCCGGTGGATCCGTGCATGTTGGTGATACCACTGCCCCGAAAATCCCACAGATCACATAGCTGGCGCAGGTATTCGGCGGTGTAAAATTTTCCGCTGGGCTGGTTGACACGCATGGTGTGGAAGTGCGCCACGCCCGGAAACTTTTCCGGCTGATCGCAATAGCGGCCGATAACACCGCCGCCGTAACCGAATACGCCGACGATACCGCCGTGCTTCCAATGGGTGCGGCCATGCTTGAATGATAGTTCCAGAATCCCGATAAGATCTTCAACGACATCCTGGGGAATCTGGAATTCTACGTTGGCTTCATTTTTTGCCCTCACTTCGGCCTGTTGCTTGAGATCAGACACAAAGCTCGGCCACGGCCCGCTTTCAAGCTGGTCCAACAAAGGGGTTTCGTGTTTTGCCATTATTTACCTCCATTTAGTTAATTTAGGGTATTGCCGATGTCACCTCCTCTCGACCTTTTTAGTATGAATTTAATACTCAATATTATTGCAAAAATTCCCATTTTTTCAATCAAGGGGCAGATATAAAATTTATCTCTGTTCTTGTCAATAAAAAACCACGATTTCGTCAGTTAACAGGTTAAAAAAATTAAAGATTGCAAAACTCACCTTATCTAGCGGATCACAATAGAAAGAAACACCAGATGTTGTAGCTCTATAATCCAAAAGTAGGTAATCCATCGTGGTAGCTTTCAATTTCGATTAATTCCGGAGTATTGGAGTACTGGAGTATTGGAGTAATGACGAAAGGATTGACGTCTTGTTTTTCAACACTCCAATACTCCATCGCTCCAGTACTCCAAGGCCGAGACTTTCAAGAACTCCTGACAACCTTAAAATTAGATTTTTATTGGTCATAGTTCCGTAAAATATTTATTATCAAAGCACCTGCCCGATAACCCGTGTCAACTCCTCAATATGCTCTTTTAAATGCTGCTTAACGACCCGGACCTCGGGGGCTTGCCGATTAAAGGTATGGATTGCGGCTTTGCTCAGCTCATACAAATCTTCTTTTGTGCAGACCGACAGATAATAACGAAAGCATTCGTCGATGGAATCAGGCATAAATGCAAAATGCGGCTTTTGGGCCAGGCCTTCTAAAAATCCAGCCAGAGTGCTTTTCACGGCCAGCCGATTGGCCCAGATAATATCTCCGACACCCTCAAAACGATCCAATCGCATGCGGATGGAAAGATTTAAGAAGAAGATCAACAAGGCCTGCAATATCAACTCAACATCCTTTTCGTCGTTATTAAGATCGGATAAATTATCCAAAAGAGGCGTGTAGCCTCGTACGCTAATCAACTTTAGATCAAGCTCACCGTATTCAATTTTGACGACAAAATCACCGGCAGCATGGTGCCAGGAAAAGATCTGCTCAAAGGATTCGACGTTATAATAATAGGTTAAAATTCTTGCAGCCTGTCGGTAAAGATCGGCCGTTTGTTCCAAGGACAGGTAAAAGCGATTCCGTATGTCATCCCAGACCAGAATTTTGTTATTGTTGTCTGAGGGGTCTCTGGCAATATGAAATTCGTTGTAGCCTTCAAACCATTGACCCAAAAACATCCGGATTTTACGATCTCCCGCAAACTCAACTTCACCGAATCCGTATACTTCCGGCAAAAAGCAAAGAGGATATTCATCGTACAGCTTTGATAAACAATGATATTCCTTTTTAATGGTCTCGATGCCTGTCTCAGACACTGCCACATTAAGTACAAAAGAAATCTTTTGATGACGGGCAAGCACTTCTATGCGCGCCGGATGGTAGAATTCCCCGTGCTTTTCGAGGCCAATCCGGATTTCGCGGATGTCCTGCGGTTTTATATCCTGCTGCAGGCTCCGGGTAAGTGCCCGGCAAAGAATCTTATAGCCATCGCTTTCAAAGAAGGTTCGAACGGCATGAAAATATTCTCCAAGGCAGATGGAGATGGCGGCATGTTTCTTTGAGAAATGACGTGACAAAGGCAGGGGCTGCCGCCAGAGAGCACTGTTTTGGCTTACAGGTGTTTCAGCGGGGGAAATAAAATAGTAAAATTGCGGTGTATAAGGCATGGCTTTTTTAGACGTCAGATGACAGACGTCAGAGGTCAGAAATCAGAAGACAGAAAACAGGAAGTAAGTGATTGAAAAATAAGCATATTTTTCATCAATATCCGTCATCTGTCTTCTGTACTCTGTCATCTGTTCTTCGTCCTCTGCTCTCTGTCATCTGTCATCCGTCTTCTGTTTTCTGTGCCCATTGATCTCGCTCAGTATCTCAGGGGCCATATCATATCCCAGTTTCAGCGCTTTATCAGCATGTTCAATCGCCAGATCACACTCCCCTTTTTCCAGATAAGCGATGGCCAGGTTATTGTGGGCCGGCGCAAAGTCCGCATTGAGTTGAATTGCCTTTAGACTGGTTTTAATACTGTCTTCAATGAGGCCCTTCATTAAATAGGCATTGGCCAAATTGGCAAATGCCTGAATGTATCTAAAGTTAAATTGGGTTGCCCTTTCTAAATTCTTAATGGCCTCATCAATGTTCCCTCTTTGCAGCTCGACAAACCCGATGTTTCCGTAACCTTCCGAAAAACCCGGCCTAACCTTGACAGCCATTTTGTTGTTTTTCAAACAGCCCTCCAGGTCGCCGTGATGCAACGCAATCCCCCCGAGCAGCACATAAGCTTCGGCCATGTTATCGCTGCAATTAAGGGCTTCGTATAGCTCCTTTTCAGCTTCATCAAACTTTTGCTGGCCCATGAGTGCAACCGCCAGATTATAATGAGAATTTCCGCAATCCGGATTTCGGGCGATGGATGATCGCTGTTGCGCAATATATTCTTCCGCGTTTTTGGCTTTCGTCATGATATAAGTTCCTTTGTAATCGTTTTGCCACAAAGGCACTAAGATGCTCAGATAATTCAAAATTACTTACAAAATTGTTTTGAAATTAGTATCTTTTCTTTGTGACTTGGTGTCTTAGTGGCTGAACTGTTGCGTTCCTTATTTAAAGCTTTAAAATATGCATTCAAGTTAAGAATATTCAGCGTTCAAGGAATATGCTTTTGTCAAAAACGATCTTTTTACTTGACATCATAAGGCCTTTTATTTACCGTCTCATCTGTTATAAAAAAACGTGATATATACATTGTTTTCTAATGGAAAACAACATTTAGTTACAAGTTTGGGGGACGATCATGAATTCAGGATGCTACACAGCAATTACGACACCGTATAAAGAAGATGGCGCCGTTGATTATGAAGGGTTAGAAAAACTTGTGGTCTATCAGATCCAAAACGGGATCACAGGCATACTGGCCGTCGGGACCACCGGTGAAAGTCCGGTGTTGAATTGGGGTGAACATAACCAGGTAGTTGAAGTGGTTGCGGACAATACAAAAAATCAATGCATTTGCATTGCCGGCACCGGCAGTAACAACACCGCAGAATCCCTTTCAGGCACCAAACATGCCGTTAAGGTTGGTGCCGACGCCGTTTTACTGGTGGATCCCTATTACAATGGCCCGAGTTCCCTTGAAATTCGGCGCGAATATGTCGCACCGATTGCCGCGGCTTTTCCGGATATAAAGGTAATACCATATATCATACCGGGCCGAACCGGCGCGCAAATGTTGCCGGAAGATCTTGCTCTACTCTACAAGTCACACCCCAATGTCTGCGCCGTTAAGGAAGCTACGGCGGATCCGGATAACATGCGGCGAACCCGTGAATGCTGCGGCCCGCAATTTACCATCCTGTCCGGCGATGATGGTATGACCTATGAAATGATGACCGACCCCGCGATTAATGCCGCCGGGGTGATCTCCGTCGCCTCCAACGTGGCGCCGAAGGCCGTTACCGAGATGGTTCAGCTTCTCAACCAGGGAAGTCAGACTGAAGCCAAAACATTGATGCTGAACCTGGAACCTCTCTTTAGCCTGGTTACGGTTAAAACCACCGAAAAAACCCCTTTCGGGGATGTCGTCTGCCGAGCCAGAAACCCGGTAGCCTATAAGGCGTTAATGTCGATTTTGGGAATGCCCGCCGGCGGATGCCGGCCGCCGCTGGGTAAACTGACCCAAAATGGCGTGAATGTGGTTCTCGAAGCAGCCCGCAAGGTTCACGCAAACGCCCCCGATATCCTGCAACCTGTAGCAGATTTTTTCAATGTCGACATCGGGCAGCGTTTAGAAAATCCGGAAAATTGGGAGGGGTTGTATTACGAGAATTATTAAGTTTCTGTGCTTGCAAGAAGCGAAATCGTTGGGGCAGCAATTATATCAGAAGCGAATTTCGCAGGTCTCTGTGTTCAGGTGTCAGCGCTGCCGTTGGCCACCGAAGCGGTCAGTTTGGTCAAAAAAGAAACTAAGGCATTAAAAATCTCAAATCTCAAGCGCCAAATTTCAAATAAATCACAAATTTCAATATTCAATGACCGAAACAGGTTTGGAATTCAGGTTATTAGCAATGTTTCATATAAGCGCCGCCTCTGGCCGCAAGCGTCCAGTCTGATCGAAAAAGAAACTTTTATAATGTTCACGCGAGTATTAAAAAGCGACTATCGAATGTAGAGGTAAGGAATTCTACTTGTCGAGAGCCTCAAGGACGAACGATTGATTTTTATTGATTTAATTGGCAGAGCGCAGCGAATCCCTAAATATTCAATCTTCAATCTTCAATTCAATTTCCCCCTCTTTAAACAAAAGCCATTTTAACCACTTGAGCCCGAATTTCAGCAAATCAATTTCATCGACTTTGATCTTCTCCAGGGTGGCGTCGTCAACTGAATAGCGGTTTAAAAATGAGCTTTTTAAAACAAATTCCCGAAACTTATCAATATTGTAGCTGGCTAAAAAGAACATTTTCTTAGTTTGTTCGGTTAATTGCATGTTCGGTGGAAACGAGCGCTTTCTTACCAGTAGATCCGTCCATTCGGCATTGATTTCATCGTGCACATCCACCCCTTGATCATTACGCCATTGCGAAACCGTCCAGGTCTTTTCCTCTTCAAAGCCAAGGCAATGGGGCTCATGTACAAAAAAATAAAATTCATCTTCATCAGAATCTTCTTTGTGACTCAAAGATGCAACACCCAGGGGATAATAGCGACAGGTTGTCGGCCGGTCCTCGTAAACCAGGCAGCCATCTTCCCGCACAAAAGGACATGCTTTTCGGTCGGAGTCGGACTCATCTTCATTTAAAAGTTTTAGCGTCACAACCGGCATATCGGTTTTTTCTAGAATATGCGGCTCGGTATAAAGCGCCAGAAATTCCTCCGATGAAAGTCCCAAACGGGTTTTTAATTTTATGATGTCATAAGGGGTCAGGATAATGTTGATATCTCTGCAACACTGGTTGAAACATTTTACGCCTTTATGGCATTTAAATTGAAACTTACTGTCGGGGCCAAGCCTTACCGGCTCTATATTGGCCATTATTTCAGGTTTATCCATTCAAATTTCCTTCCTTTGAATAATTAGTGCCCATCCATAAATCGGTTAAAATCGGTTTGGGTACCAGATAGTGTTTCCAATCCAGAAATGCGGATTTTTGTCCAAGGTCAAGGAAATCAAGCGGTTGTGCGGAGACGTAGCTGGCTACGTCGCACAAACAAGCGTGCCGATTGACGCCGAGATTGGGCAAAAAAACCATTTATGGATGGAAACTAATTACATAATTGAAGCGTTGTAAATATCCAAACTGCCCAATGATGTCAATAAAAGATGGCTTCACCGCCCGCTTCGCTCGAGTCGCAGCCTCCGGCCCATAGGGAATGGCCTACGCCCCGGTGGGAGAACGCAGAGAAACTTTTCTTTTAACTTTCTGCTGAGCCCCGCTAAAAAACAGCGGGATGTGAACAAGGGCAGAAAGTTAAAAACACATGCCCTTCGAACAATAGCATCGTCTGCGACTTTCACTCCTTCACGCATAAGTAATTTCTTGTGTTTAGGGCGGATTGTCCTTTATGTTTGCCGTCCTCTCAACGGTAAACATAAAACAATTATTCTCTGCGCACTCTGCGGCTCTGCGGTGATTAGAAAATTAAATCGCAATAGAAAATGTCTAAATAATAATTGCCGCATTTGAAACTTCGGGAACTTAATCCTTGATTTATCGGCAAAATATACTATATCGGGTTAATAAAAGCGAATTATATTGTAACCTGGGTTGAGTGGTTCAAGGTTCACGCCCGCCCTGGTGCGACGGCCGTTATCAAGGAGATCAACCCACTGCTATTAAAAACATATGCCATGGATACAACTTATTGAAATCAGGTCTGGGCCAGGGGTTCCCAGTTAAAGTGCCCTAACTGGTCTCTAACAATAGTATTACGCGTCAATCGGGTCGAATTCCATGTTTCACCCAATGGGTGAAAGAGGCCAATCCAAACAATGGAGTATAAAGTTACGGATATCAGCATTTTATAACCTTTGAACCCCTGGCCCAGACCTGGCATATTAAGATGTGGTGATAGAAAGCCAAGTCCATAGAATGCGAAAATAAACTCTTAGCCGCATCCCGACGCGCCAGGGCTGGCTTGAACCCTGAACCTGGAACCGATCACTTAAGGAGGAAGCAATGGACATAGCAATGACAACCAGCGAGAAATTAAAATCAAAACCGGATGATGCCAGCCTTGGATTCGGGACGATTTTTACCGATTACATGTTCAACATGGACTATGCTCCCGATAAAGGATGGCATTCACCCCGCATAGAACCTTACGCCTCTATTGAAATGGATCCGGCCACCATGTTTCTGCACTACGGCCAGGGTGTTTTTGAAGGACTCAAGGCATATCGGACGGAATCCGGCCGTATCCAGCTGTTCCGGCCGCTGGAAAACCTGAAACGGCTGAATCGCTCCTGCCGTCGCCTGTGCATCCCTGAGGTTGATGAAGCTTTTATCCTGGATGCCATGAAACAACTGATCGCTGCAGAAAAAGACTGGGTCCCCGGCGCACCGGAAACCTCGCTGTATATCCGTCCCACCATCATTGCCATGGATCCTTTTTTGGGGGTACGCGCTTCTCATACCTATCGCTTCTTTATCATATTTTCACCAGTGGGAGCTTACTATCCGGAAGGTTTCAACCCGGTAAAAATCCTGGTTGCTTCGGACTATGTGCGGGCCGTGCGGGGCGGTGTAGGGGAAGCCAAAACTCCCGGAAATTATGCCGCCAGTCTTTTGGCGGGCGAGCACGCCCATGAAGCCGGTTACACCCAGGTGCTGTGGCTAGACGGCGTGGAGCAGAAATATCTTGAAGAAGTGGGGTCCATGAATATTTTTTTCGTCATCGATGATGAAATTATCACCCCTGAGTTAAATGGCAGCATCCTGCCGGGCATTACCCGCATGTCGGTTATTGAACTCGCCAAACATTTTCGGGGCGGGTACCGCAGCCGTCATCTCTCCGGTCGGCCAGATTAAATATGGCGACCAGGTGATCACCATAAACGACAACCAAACCGGTCCTGTCGCCCAAAAATATTACAACGCCATTACCGATATCCAATACGGCCAGGCTGAAGATCCGATGGGGTGGATTGTGAAGGTAGTTTAAAACGGAAGACAGATCACAGAGATCGGAAGCCTGCGAACGGTAACCAGAAAATAATAATTAGCAACCGGTAACCGATAAAATGAAAAATTCTGAGAAGACAGACTATTTAGCAGCATTTATCTCCAAAATGCAATCTGAGGGTCTCCCGCCTCTGATAATCGATACCTTTGCCCACTATTATAAACAAATCCGTGCCGGTTCTGAAACCGGCCTGATATATGACAGGGATATTCAACCTGTTGAACTGGACGAAATTCAAGAGCTTGGCAATCTAGACATTTATCAAGAGCAAGGAGAGAGCGCATATAAAAATGCAGTTCGAATTGTTTTAAACGGTGGGCTGGGTACAAGTATGGGGTTGACAGGTCCAAAATCTTTGCTGGCGGTTAAAGATGGCCAATCTTTTCTAGAAATAATTATGAAGCAGGCTGAAAGTAGTCATGTGAACCTGCTTTTTATGAACAGTTTCAGTACTCAGGAAGATACCCTGGCGGCCCTGGATAAAATTAATTCACCTCTTAAGCCGCAAAGCTTTCACCAGAACCAATACCCTAAAGTATTGCAGGAGAACTTTGAGCCCGCCTACTGGCCACCAAATCCAAAATTGGAATGGAATCCCCCCGGCCACGGTGATGTTTATACGGCCCTTTACACCTCCGGAATGTTACAAAAACTTTTGGCTGAAAATATCCAGTACGCCTTTATTTCTAACTCAGACAACCTGGGTGCTCGAATGGATGCGCCCCTTTTAGGTTACTTTGCCAAAAAGGAAATTCCATTTATGATGGAAGTGGCAGAAAAAACACTGTCGGATGTTAAGGGCGGACATCTTGCCAAACTCAAAAAAAACGGTCGATTTATTTTGCGGGAAGCCTCTCAGTGTCCTAAAGAGGAAATCGTGGCATTTCAAAAAATCGGCCCCTATAGATATTTCAATACCAACAGTATCTGGATCAATTTAAATTCCTTAAATCAGATATTTAAAAAGGATAACAAAATACTGCTGCCATTGATTCTTAATTCTAAAACCCTCGACCCCAGAGATGAAAATAGTCCAGCGGTATTTCAGTTTGAAACCGCAATGGGTGCCGCCATCTCCCTTTTTGCAAAATCTGCTGCTGTTAGGGTGCCACGATCACGCTTTTTCCCGGTAAAAACTTGCAACGACCTGTTGGCGATGCGTTCTGATTGTTTCGTATTTACAGAGAAAAAAATTTTGCGGATGAACCCGGAAAGAAAGATAAAACAAAAACAGGAAACAATAAGAATAAAACTCGACCCCAAATTTTATGGAAAAATAGACGATCTTGACAAACGGTTTGCCAACGGGATTCCGTCTCTAGTGGATTGCTACTCATTAAGCATCGAAGGCGACGTGTTATTTGAGAAGGACGTCATAATTAAAGGCTCGGTGACCATAAAAAACACTCAGCCGTTTCAAGCCATTATCAGGGAGAAAACTGTTATCGATCAGGACCTTGATTTATAGAAACAAAATAAAATGAAGGTGACGAAAGCAGTTATAACCGCCTCCGGCCGGGGGACAAGATTTCTTCCTGTATCAAGCGCATATCAGAAGGAAATGGTGCCGGTCATGCATAAACCCCAACTTCAATGGGTGATGGAAGAGGCTATCGAATCCGGCATTTCAGATATTGCGATTGTTGCGAGAGAAGGTTTTGAGATCATTAAGAGATATTTGGAAATAGATAATACATTGTTTAAATATCTAAAAAAAATTGGCAAAGCGCAGTTGATGGATAGTGTGATTCGTTTAACTGAAAAAGCAGAAATTACAATTATAGAACAGCAGGAATCTGATCCCTATGGCAATGGTACACCCTTTATTCTTGCGAGAGATTTTACTGAAGGTGAGCATTTTATTGGAATGTGGGGAGATGACATCATCATACGTACTGATCCCACAAAACCAACTGTGATAGAGCAGATGCTGCATTATTATTACGAATTTGAACCTACTGCGGTGATGTCGGTTAGAGAAGTACCCAAAAGTGAGATAAATAAACATGGCAGCTATGATTATTATAATGACAAAGAAACTTCAATTCCATATCATGCAAAGTTTTTATTGGAAAAGCCCGATTTAGATAAAGCACCTTCTCTGATGGCAAATTCCTGTAGATTTGTGTTAGGGCCGGAAGTTGTCGAAGAATTGTCAAAAAAAATCACGGGAAAAGAGGGTGAGGTTTGGCTAACGGATGCAGTTGCCAGATTAATTGACGCGGGAAAAACAGTCATTGCACCGCCATGGGAAGGAAGCACGGTTGCAACCATCGGAGATCCTATCGGATGGTTAAAGGCAAATATATATTTAGCAATCAACGATGACAGGTACCGGCAAGATGTCATGCCATTGATTAAGGATATCCAAATGGGCTTTAAGTGAATTCACCCTCACTGACCCCTCAATTTGGTAGCATACCTGATGGTCACCTTTTCTTTCGAGTTCGGAGCTATTTTTAAAGAGGCCGGGTTAAGCGCCAGATTGGCCGTAATGATACCCTTGCGCTCCAGGTTATTAAGGGGCACCTTTTCCGTGTATATCGTCAGCATTTTTTCAAGCATTCGCTTTCCACCGATGATCTCAACTGATTTTGGTATAATGGTGGCATCTGTAAGGATAAAACGATTCGGTAATTTTCCGACCCAATCAATTTGGACCGGCAATTCTTTTTTAATGAGTACGTCAAGATCCACGTCCACCACATGGGGGGTTACACCTTTTAAAATAATTCCGGGCGGCAGGGAAATGGTTTCACGAGTAATCGTAAAGGAGTTCGGTCCTACCTTGGATTTACTCAAATCCAGCTTTACTTGAATCTGGTCAGGTCTAATGGATTTTATCAAGGCAACCGAGCCTTCCAATTCAAGGCTGACGGTGTTGCCGGACGTTCGGACGATTTCCATGGCAGGATCCCGATTCATATATACCACCGGAATTTCATGGGTAGCCAGGGTGTCAACCCCTCTGGAAACACTGAACCATACCCCGGTAACAAATATGATTGAAAATATGGCCGCCGTGGTAACCATCAGCCTTTCTTTTATCAACTCGCGGCTTTTTTTAGCGGCAACCCCCATGTGTTGCCTTAAAATCTGTTCAAGCCGCCGCCTTTGTTTGATCACCTTCAACTGAGAATCATGCGCAGCCACCACATCCCCTCTTTCCTCGGAGACGGCAACTATCAGGGCATCGGTGGCCTCAGCCAATCCCAGGGCCGCCCTGTGACGCGTGCCGTAATAGGAAGGCAGATCATCTCGACGTGACAGGGGAAGAATGGCTGAGACCTGAGTAATTTGGTTTCCACGAATAATGGTGGCACCATCATGGACCGGATTATCAGGCCAGAATATACTTAAAATCATTTCTTTTGAAATTCCCCCTTCCCAGGGAATTCCTTTTTGGATCACCTCTTCCAGATCTTCTTTGCCTGGTAGTACGATCAAAGCGCCACAATTTCGCCGGGCCATGTCGAGAACGCTCTGAACAATAATTTCGATGGTGCTGGCAACGGTTTTCGATGAACTCCCCCAAAAAATGAATTTTAAATTGCGTGCCAGCAGAACGGTACGAATTTCATTGCGGAAAATCACAATAATGATGAAAGCCCCCAGGGTAACGACTCCCTGGACCACCCAGCTGGTTACGATCAATCCCATGGAAACCGCGATTTGCTGAAAAAACCATAGGATGGTCATACCGATCAGCACGCGAAAGGCGTTGGTTCCCCTGAACAGGACATAAAACCTGAAAAGAATATAACTGACCAGGCTGATATCGATGATATCCTGCCATCTAAGGCTCAAAATCAGGTAGATAAACCTGTCCATGTTCTGCTATTCCGTAATGCTGAATCTCAATACTTGAAAAATGTGTCCCTTGGAATCGGTGATCTCCACCCGCCAGGGTCCGATATCTTTTTCGCGGAACTGAATACTGCTGTAAGTCGACCAGCGAGGTGGTTTGAGTGTCAATTTTATTTTGGCACTATTCTGATCCCGGTGAAACCACTGATGGTAAACAATGGTTTTTTCCGGTACCGGATCAAACGAGGTAAAACAAATAGCTTTTCGTCTTTCGATTGAAAAAACGGTGGTCGGATTTTGGGGAATGAGTTCCTGTATATCTTCACACATAACCGCCCGAACCAGAGCGATCTTACTGGCGAACACCTTGGATTCTCCAGTATCACTGGATTGAGACTTAACTGAAAACGGAAACAAAAAACATAGGATAACGGAAAGTAACAGCAAGCGCAAAATACGATGGTTCATGGTCTCATACCTGCAAAAATTGAGGGGTTCCTGAAATGTTGGGACATTGGAAATAGTGTGTCAGAAAATCGGTAAATGACGGCGGATCATCTAACCGAATATTTTCTTAAATATCTTATACTTATATTATTGCTTTTTTTCAAGAAAATTTGCAAAAGTCTTTGCAAATTTTAAACAATTTTTGTAATTTAGTACCATGGTTCAAAAAAAGCAGCTGATTCAAAACCCGGTCCCGGGAAGGCGAATGGTGAAGTTTTGCGGAGATACGGTGGAATTCACCCTTGTTTTGCCTGATCCCCAAGACGGAACAGCCTGGGTGCGCACGAATATTGGACGGGCCAAGGTCATCAGAAGCGAAATTTTTCGGCAAGTCGAACAGGATGAAACCCCTTTGGGTAGAGCCTGGTTTGACATTCCCATGAAACGCATTGACCCGCAGTCCTTTAAGGTCACATTGCCTTTATGTGAAAGTGGCCACTTTGAGGCCAAGTGTTTCTTTTTGCAGGAAAATGAGAAGAGTCCCAGCTGGCCTCAGGGACCCAATACCGTGATCAACGTGGACTCGGCCGACGCCTGCTGCGCAAACATTATTTACAATGCCTTTGTGCGGCAATTCGGTCCAAACATGGCTGGCTCCGCAACCCTTACCAACGCCAGAAAAGAGATCATTGGTGAACTTGACGAAAGCGGTTATACCGTCATACCACCATCCGGAACGTTTCGAGATTTGATAAATAAACTCGATTTTATCATCGGTGATTTGGGGTGCCGGATTCTAATGCTTTTACCGATTCATCCCACCCCCACAACCTACGGCCGCATGGGGAGATTCGGCAGTCCCTACGCAGCTTTAAGTTTTACCGCCGTCGATCCGGCCCTGGCGCAGTTCGACCCCCGCGCCACACCCCTGGAACAGTTCATTGAACTAGTGGACGCGGTTCATCAACGCAACGCCAGAATATTTATTGATATCGCTATTAATCATACGGGTTGGGCCGCCAGCCTTCACGAATCCCATCCCCAGTGGCTGGCACGCAGCCCCGAGGGCAAGATTGAAGTCCCCGGTGCATGGGGTATAGACTGGGAAGATTTGACCAAACTGGATTACGGTCACAAAGATCTCTGGAAGTACATGGCGGATGTTTTTCTGATTTGGTGCAACCGCGGGGTGGACGGTTTTCGCTGCGATGCCGGCTATATGATTCCGGTCATGGCCTGGAAATACATGATTGCCAAAGTTCGGGAGCAGTATCCGGATACGACATTTTTACTTGAGGGTCTTGGCGGAAAAATTTCAGTGACCCGGGACCTGTTAAACACTGCCAATCTAAACTGGGCCTATTCAGAGTTGTTTCAAAATTATGAGCGTGGGCAAATTGAAAACTACCTGCCCGAGGCCTTCGACATCTCAAAAAGCGACGGCATTACGGTCAATTTTGCGGAAACCCATGACAATCCTCGCCTGGCATCCCGTTCAAAACGCTACGCCCGCATGCGCACGGCCTTGTGTGCGCTTTCGTCTCAACAGGGGTCATTTGGGTTTGCCAACGGGGTGGAGTGGTATGCCACCGAAAAGATCAATGTTCACAACAGTGCTTCGCTGAACTGGGGTGCACAGATCAACCAGGTGGATCACATCCGACGGATAACTCATTTATTGAGGGCGCATCCGGCGTTTTTCACTGATACCGAGGTGAAAATGCTCCAGGAAAATGGCGGTAACCAGTTAGTATTGCTGCGCCGCCATATACCGACGGACAAGAAGCTGCTGGTAGTTGTCAATCTAGATGATGAAAATCAGACTCTGGCTTCATGGAACCCGGCAGCCGCAGGAATGAATGGTCCGGATTTTATCGATCTTCTTTCCGATGCCGCGGTAAGCGCCACACCATCTGATAGTCAGTACCGCTATTTGCTGGACCCCGGACAGGTGTTATGTCTTTGCGAGGACAAAAACTTGCTATCCGCGCAAAAATCGTCCGATCAACCCTTTCAAGTTCCCCGACAAATTGAAAACCAACGACTGCGAGCCAAAGCATTTGAAGTGTTCGCATTTTATCACCCAACCTGGGATTTAGAAACTGCCGGGACGGATCAGGTGGCACAGCGATTAAAAGAAAATCCGGTGGCTTTCTGTAAAGACGTCAATCCGTTCAGCCGTGAAACCAAAGTCATTACCTGGCAATGGCCGCGGGATCTGCAGCGCGAAGTCATGATACCACCCGGGCATTTGTTGATCGTTCAGGCCGACTGCGCCTTTCGCGCACGCCTTTTCGACGGCCACCGGACGGTGGTCGCTGAAGAGAGTCTTAAAAAAGAAAGCGGGTCTTATTTTGTTTTATTTACACCGTTTGATCCGCCCAAAAGCGCCGGAACTTACACCCTGAAACTGTCCGTATATTTACCTGACAGGGTACAGCATGGAGAGGCACCCCTTTTGGCGCTGTCAAAACCGGCAGATGTCGGTGTAAAAAGGATTTTTAAGCGGCCCGAATTGCTGAGAGAAGATTTAAGTTTTCTGAATACCAATGGACGCGGCGCCATGATGCGAATACCGGTATGCTGGACAAAACTGACCAGTCGCTACGACAGCCTGCTGGCGGGCAACATCAATGCTGAATTTCCCGAGGATCGCTGGATCATGTTCACCCGATGCCGGGCCTGGCTTGTATACCAGGGTTACTCCCAGGCAATGGACACCAACTGCTTGGAAAATTTCGCTCTGGATGAATTCAGCCGTGGACACTGGCGCTACCATATCCCCACCGGCCAGGGGGAAAACGTTTTAATTACCCTGGGGCTAAAAATGACAGCCGGTGAGAATGCCGTGAAATTGACATTTTCCCGTCAGTCTGCCGGGGATATCGCCGACCGGCTGGAGGATGCCAAGACGGTCCAGCTTATACTGAGACCGGACATCGAGAGTCGTAATTTTCATGATACCACCAAAGCCTATACCGGCCCGGAAAACCGATGGCCGCAGAATGTGAGCTGTAAAAAACGGGAATTTACATTTATGCCGGATTCCAAACATCACCTTCGTGTGCAAATCTCCGATGGTGATTTTGTCCGTGAACCGGAATGGCAGTATATGGTCTACAGAGACATTGATGCCGAACGCGGGCTTGATCCGCATTCCGATTTGTTCAGTCCCGGATATTTTTCTATTTTTTTAAAAGGAGACCAACAGGTCACATTATCTGCGGAAATCAACGGAATCAACGATTCCGATGCTTTGGAAATGATCTCTTTAAGCCAAACATCGACCGGTTCATTTGAATCCAGCAACGAGGTTTCGAAGAAGCCGCTGGAAATCCTAACCCATGCCCTGGAAGATTTTGTCGTGCGCCGGGGTGAGCTGAAATCGGTTATTGCCGGGTATCCTTGGTTTCTGGACTGGGGGCGGGATGCTTTGATTTTTACGCGCGGTATGATCGCTGCAGGAAAAACACAGGAAGCTCTGGCTATTCTGAAACAATTCGGCCGCTTTGAAGAGCAGGGAACGCTTCCGAACATGATCCGGGGAAATGATGCCGCCAACCGGGACACCAGCGATGCCCCGCTTTGGTTCATTCTGGCATGTGATGATTTGATTCGTGCTGATAACGGCAGTGATTTGCTGGAGGTGGACTGCGCCGGACGCACCATTCGCCAGATTATATTGTCCATCGGCCGATCCTATCTGACCGGAACCGCCAACGGTATCCGGGTGGACCCCGAATCCGGCCTTGTATTCAGTCCGGCCCATTTTACATGGATGGATACCGATTATCCGGCCGGCACCCCGCGTCAGGGATACCCCATTGAGATTCAAGCGTTATGGTATGCCGGCCTTAGCTTGTTGGCAAGGACGGACAGTCCTGAAAATCAGCAAAATTGGCAACATCTATCCACAAAAGTTCAAGCCTCCATTTTGAATCTCTTCCGGCAAAAGGACCTGGCATATCTCTCGGACTGTTTGCATGCCTCTGACGGAGAGTCGGCCGCCAGGGCGACGCCGGATGACGCCCTGCGGCCGAACCAACTTCTGACCATTACCTTAGGCACTGTCAACGACGAGCGCATTTGCCACGACATTCTTGCAGCCTGTGAAGAACTTTTAGTGCCGGGCGCCATCCGAAGTCTGGCTGATAGACCGGTGGTTCATCCGATAGAAATCGTTCACCAGGGAAATATTGTCAACGATCCCCATCA
The DNA here is from genome assembly GCA_945787595.1 of uncultured Desulfobacterales bacterium. Next base: position 21,406 of record CALZJV010000142.1, read on the forward strand.
TCCCTATCGGGGGAAATACACCGGCGATGAGGATACACGCCGCAAACCCGCATATCACAATGGCACAGCTTGGACCTGGCCGTTTCCTTCCTTTTGTGAAGCATGGGCCTCAACCTACGGTGAAAAAAGCAGTGAAACCGCTATGGCCTGGCTAGGCAGTGGGGTACGATTGCTGAGTCGGGGCTGTTTGGGTCATATACCGGAAATCCTGGATGGAGACTTTCCTCACACCGCCCGCGGCTGCGATGCACAAGCGTGGGGGGTAAGCGAACTGCTTCGGGTTTGGCTTAAGCTGGAAAAGTTGGTTGCGGAACCGTATTGATTTTTTATGTTTTAATCCATATCTTTCTAGTTTAATTTCCATATATGCAACCATCTACTGGCGGACATGCTGTTACCCGCTTTATCAATTTAAATCCGGCTACAGGAATTCTGAACATATGAAAAATTTCCAAATATATCAAATATACCCAAATATACCGCCAAACCTTGCCTTTCTTGAAGCGCTGTCACGTAATATGTGGTGGTGCTGGAAAAAAGATGCCATTGAGCTTTTTCGGCGCATTGACCCGCCGCTGTGGGTGGAATCCGGACGCAATCCCATCGATTTTCTGGCAAAAATTCCTCAGAATCGCTTTGAACAGCTGGCAAAAGATGACGGCTATCTTGCCCATCTTGAAGGGGTAAAAGAGCAGTTCCAAAGCTTGGTCAGTGATCCGGTAAATCGAGACGAATCTATCTTCGAAGCCGAGGATATCATTGCCTATTTTTCCATGGAGTTTGGCTTGCATGAAAGCCTGCCACTTTTTGCCGGCGGCCTTGGTATCTTAGCCGGCGATCATTTGAAGGCAGCGTCAAATTTGGCAACGCCTTTAATCGGAATAGGACTCATGTATCGTCAGGGATATTTTCGACAGTATCTTGATCAGGACGGCTGGCAACAAGAGAAATATCCACAAACCGATATTTACGACCTGCCGGTTGAACGGATAAAGGATGTTTCGGGGAATGATTTAACAATTTCAATTCCGGGTCCCGAAGGTCCGATCCATGCTATTATTTGGAAAATCATGGTCGGCCGGATTCCTCTCTACCTGCTGGACACAAATATGCTGGACAATACACCCGGCTCCCGTGAAATCACATCCCGGTTGTACGCGGGTGATAATAAAGTTCGTCTGGCTCAGGAAATGCTGTTGGGAATCGGAGGTATGAAAGCGCTTGCGGCCATGGAATTCAAAGTCAAGGTTCTTCATATGAATGAAGGACATTGCGCGTTTGCCGGTCTGCAGCGGATGGCTCAAACCATGGCCGATAGTGGACTCGATCTCAAATCAACACTTGAAATTATACCCCGGACTACGGTGTTTACAACCCACACCCCGGTTGCAGCCGGACATGAGGAATTTGCGGTCGAGCTTGTAAAACCTTATTTAAAGCCTTTTGAGGAAAAACTGGGCGTCTCGATGGACGAAATTTTATCGTGGGGGCAACCGCAGGGGTCAAATATCGACGCACCGCTATCGATGTTTATTCTGGCATTACATCTGTCTGCCTATTGTAACGGGGTCAGCAGGTTGCATGGAGCCGTGGCGCGACGAATGTGGTCCTTTGTCTGGCCCCAACGAACCGAGGAAGAGGTACCCATATCTCATGTCACCAACGGAATCCACATACCATCGTTTATTTCCCAGGAATTTGCCTTTCTGTTCGATCGTTATTTGGGACCCGACTGGTTTCTAGGTTCCCGTAAACCTGAAAACATCAAACGCATTGGAGAAATCTACGATGAAGAGCTGTGGCGCGGCCACGAATCCAATCGTTCCCGTCTGGTGCGTACCTGCCGAAAGCGGTTGGTTGAACAGTATGAGAGGCGCAATGCTCCCCGCAAAGTTCTTGAAGCCGTCGAATCGGCGCTCGACCAGGACACATTGACCATAGCATTCTCCCGGCGTTTTGCCACCTACAAACGGGCCAATCTACTCTTGCAAGACCCGAAACGTCTGGAATCGATCATCAATAATACTGAATATCCGGTTCAATTTATCTTTGCAGGAAAGGCCCACCCCAGGGACAACGAAGGTAAAGAACTTATCAAGCAACTTTTCCAGTTTGCAAGCAAACCGGAGGTGCGCGACAAGATCATTTTCCTGGAAGACTACGACATGCATCTGGCGCGTCATCTGCTGCAGGGCGCGGATGCATGGCTCAATACCCCCCGTCGGCCCCTTGAAGCCTGCGGAACCTCCGGTATGAAAGCTGCCATTAACGGGGTGCTGAATGTCAGTGTTCTAGATGGTTGGTGGTGTGAAGGATATTCGGAAGACAGGGGCTGGCGGATCGGCAACGGTGAGGAATACAAAGATCATGGCTATCAGGATACCGTTGAGAGCCAGGCCCTTTACAACGTGCTGGAAAACGAAGTCATCCCCTGCTTTTACGATCGTAAAAACGGCAATCTGCCTGTCTGCTGGTTAAAAAAGATGAAGGCCTCTATGAAAATGGCCATGGAGTTCTTTTGCAGTTTGCGCATGGTATCTGACTATGAAAAACGATATTATGTCCCGGCGGCCAGACGCTGGGACGCTTTGCTGGCTGAAGAAGCCGAGGAAGCCAAAAGACTGGCTTCCCAAAGTAATCGCCTTCGTGCTCTGTGGAAAGATATCGAGGTAAAATCACCGACAAGAGATACTTCAGGGCCATATCGCGTTGGCGATAATTTTCGTGTGACATCGGAAGTAACCCTTGGCGAGTTCAGGCCGGATGAAGTCGATGTCGAGCTCTACTACGGCCAACTGGAATCACTGGAAAAATTATCCGCAAGCCGTATTGAACCAATGAAGGTTGTAGAGGATAAGGGTGACGGAAAATACCTTTACGGCTGCAATTTAAAGTGTGACTATTCAGGTCGATTTGGTGTCACTGTCAGGGTAACGCCGGCTGGTGATGCATGGGTTAAATCAACTCCAAGGCTACTTACTTGGGCTTAGCGTGAGGTGATGAAACTTCCCCTGTAACACGTTGTTAGATAGTGCCCGTCCATAAATCGGTTATAATCAGTTTGGGCACTCAGTCGTGTTTCCAATCCAGAAATGCGGATTTTTGTCCAAGGTCAAGGAAACCAAGCGTTTGTGCGGAGACGTAGCTGGCTACGTCGCACAAACAAACGCGCCGATTGACGCCGAGATTGGGCAAAAAGACCATTTATGGATGGAAACTAG
>CALZJV010000143.1 GCA_945787595.1 uncultured Desulfobacterales bacterium
GATTTTGTTTCAAATAAACCATGTTGATCCTCCCTTAAGGGCTAAAGGAGCGCAATTAATTGGTTTTATCATACAGGGGAAGTTTAGAGATGTAAATAAGAAAGAAGATTCTTTGTTACCCTGAAATTCTTCTCCTCACCGAAGGTGAATTTTATCCTGATAATCCAGTTTATCCTGTCTGATATAAAATATATGATTCATATGAACTGATTTTTTTTACCTCACCTTCTTTTTCGCAGTCGTTTTTTTAGCCCCGCTTGCCTTGGATTTTGCTGCCGCCGCTTTCTCTTTTTCCGGGGCTTTCTTTTTGCCAGGTGCTTTTTTCACTGTTTTAGCTTTGACTGCCTTGGATTGGGTCGTCTCGGTTTTTTCAACCGCTTTTGTCAGCTTTTCCACTTTTTTGCTTAACGTCTTGAATTCTTTTTGCAGCGCCGCCAGTTCCTGTTTAACTGTCATCTCCTTCCTTTTTAGTTCGGCTATTTTTCTGTCCGCCGGTAATTGTTTGATTCTGTATTCCAGTTTGAGTGCGTCGCTTTTTGTTAGCCCGGAGCTGACACCCACCAGCTCAACCGGTCTGCGGGACCTTGTATACTTGGCACCCTTGCCCGAATTGTGTTCGATTAGCCGGTTCTTTAAATCATTGCTGATGCCGCAGTACAGAGATTTGTCAGAACATCGAACCAGATAAGCGACCCAATTTTTAGGGTTCATCTGTCAGAGTCTTGGATTTTTATGATCGTTGCATAAACGAATGGTAGTAAAAAAATGCGTCTTTTAATTTCTTCCTTCATTCTTTACACTTGACTGCAGGCCACAAAGTGGTCCGGCGTGATTTCGCGTAATGCCGGTACTTCTCGATTATGTTTAAGTCACTCTGACGAACTGGACCCCCAGCCCGAGAGCCACATTAAAAACATCACAGGAGACACGGGAATTCAGACTTCGTCATTTAGCTTGGAAAAACAGCTGTGACTCTTTAACTGTCGCGGGATTACATGAAAATTGGAAACTGGTACTCAGGTTTCAACGCCGCCGCTGGCCTGAAAAGCGACGACCAGTCTAATTGAATCAAGTTTCATATAAGGGGTTAACTAAAAAATGAACATCGAACATCGAACATTGAACGTCCAACATCGAATAATGTATTATGTCAATTTTAAAAAAAGACTGAGCAACATGCGGCGCAAGCGCCTGCGCTACGCGAGCGAATCTACTCTTTGGAACTTGTCCGCCCCTGGAGGATTATGCGGTTCGCTTGTTTTAAAATCGATAAAGCTTAGCGTCATCAATATTCAACGTTCAATCTGTTCACTGTTTCGGCTATGCGGAGTTTCACACGAGCACCGCTTCTGGCCGCGAGCGTCCAGTCTGATCGTAGAAGAAACTTTGGCAATGTAGTTTCATATAAGGCGTCAAGTGTCAGCCTATCCGCTGAAATTTGAACCAACAGCTTTAAATTACACCCCGATACAGGGCTTTAATAACCGATTGCCTGCCCGTCTTTCCTGAGATCAGATGCTGTACAGTAGCCATTTTCCAGGCAATAGATCAGCTGTGCGCCCCCAAACAGATGATCCGGCGGATTTTCGATGAAAGCATGACCGCGATGTTTGAGTTCATCGACGACCCGGGGCGAAAATCCGGGCTCCAGGGCAATGTGAAAATTTTCATCGACATACCAACGGGGTGCATCGCAGGCCGCCTGAGGATTTTGGACATAGTCAAAGATGCGCACCATCATCTGGACGTGCCCCTGGGCTTGCATGTTGCCGCCCATGACCCCGAAGCTCATCAGTGCCTGTTTATTCCGGGTCACAAAACCCGGAATGATGGTATGATAGGGGCGTTTGCCGCCACCAACACAGTTCGGGTGACCTTTCCTTAGAACAAATCCGCAGCCGCGATTTTGTAGACTGATTCCCGTATCGGGTATCACAACGCCTGAGCCGAATCCCATATAGTTGGACTGAATGAAGGAAACCATCATTCCCTTTTCGTCAGCGGCCGTCAAGTAGACAGTTCCGTGATCCAGCGGGATCTTCGAGCCAGGCTGTGCGGCTTGATCCATCCGAATTTCCCGAGCCCGCCCAGCTAAAAAGTTCTTGGCTATAAATTTTTCAGGGGCGATTGTCATGTCGTCGCGGTCGGCAACGTGTTGGTAGGCCTCGGCCAAAGCAATCTTCATAGCCTCGATTTGCAGATGGATAGTATCGGCCGAGTCAACCGCATACCTGTCGATATCAAATTCCCGTAAAAGGCCAAGGGCGATAAGGGCGGCCAACCCCTGACCGTTTGGGCGGATTTCATGCAGACATACGCCGCGGTAATCGATTGCAATTGGTTCCTCCCATTCGCTGCGGTGGGTTGCGAGATCTTCAAGCGTCAAGGCACCGCCATTTGATTTTGCACAATAGGCAATTCGCTCCGCCAGATCACCGCGATAAAATGATTCTCCTTTGCTTGCGGCTATCGTCTGCAACGTTTGTGCCTGGTCGGGACAACAAAACAATTCGCCGGGTCGGGGCGCCCGCCCATCGCGCAAAAACGTCTTGCCAAAATCCGCAAAACTCCGGTAGATTTGCGCGGCGTTTGCCCAGCGCTTATCCTTAAAGGGTAATTTGCCGAATTTTCGGGAAAGCTGCACCCAGGCATCCACCGCACCCGGAACAGTTATTGCGTCCCAACCGAAGGTCGGCATTTTATCTAACCCGGCAAAACGCTCAAGTGACCACGCTTTTGGAGACCGCCCCGAACCGTTTATACCGTGAAGCTTTTGACCGTCCCAGACCAGGGCAAAGGCGTCACTGCCAATTCCGTTGCTGGTCGGTTCGACAACAGTGAGCGTTATTGCTGTGGCAAGCACTGCGTCCGCCGCGTTTCCGCCTTTGAGCAGCATTCGTAATCCAGCCTGGGCGGCCAGCGGCTGGGAGGTAGCGACCACGTTGCGCGCCAAAACAGGCATCCGTTGAGAGGGGTATGGAAATTTCCAGAAATCGTTCATTGCTAAATCCTTTTAGAAAATAGGTCGTTTAAAAAAATTGACTATTGCAAATGAAGCATAGTGCGTCAAGATATATTTATCTTATGCCCCCTGGGAAAACACCGGCCAGCGGTCAACGACTTCGCTACCCCGAACAACGATTAGGTCTCCGAACTGTGGGTTGGTAATATGTGGCTACTGTGTGGATGAAGAGCCGGAATACAGGGCACTGTTGGAGGCTCCGGGTAAATCTGTAATCGATTCAGGGCTTCACACCAGGCTGGTGATAAATTTCTCAGCGATCAGCTGAAGTAGCCCGCCCGAACCGTGGCGCCAATGAAATTGAGGATCAACTGCCCCGCTGTTAGAGAAGATATGCCATTGAGGTCTCTCTTTGGCGTGATCTCGACGATGTCCAAACCCAACAATCGGCCCTTCTGCACAAGACCATGGATCAATCTTCGAACTTGGTGAAACAGCAGCCCACCCGCAGCTGGTGCTGCAACTGCTGGCATTACCGTCGGGTCAAGTCCGTCAGCGTCGATGGTAAGGTAATATCGCTCATTGGCCGCAATCCGGTCGAGGACAGAATCCATACCTTTTTCGTGGACTTCATAGGCTGTGATGATTTCCACCCCATAAGAGAGCGCATCCTCTACTTCCTTTGCACGAGCACTGCCTTGGCCTCGCATCCCAATTTGAAAGATGCGGTCGATATGGGAAAGTTCGGAAGCACGGCGGATGGGGCTACTATATCCTTCGCGAACTCCTTTGACCTCGTCGCGCCAATCAATGTGCGCATCAATATGAACAAGCGTTATGGGGCCGCGACCATCGAGCGCACGGAATACAGGTATGGGAACACCATGGTCTCCGCCGATGATAACCGGAAGGGCTCTCCGGTCCAAGATAGTCTTTACAGCTTTTTCTGCGGTGCGATAGTGGTCCCTGATATCAGCAGGATCACCCGGTACGTCTCCACAGTCGACAACTCGAATGTCGTGTCCACTGAACAAAGGTCCTCCCAAATCAAAATCCCAATGATCCAGGCCCCTGCTAAGTCGAGCGGATTCAAGGCGTACAGCCAAAGGCGCGTTTGTCTGATCATTAGTGACTTCGTCCATGCTATACGGGTCGCCATAAGGGATACCGAGGATAGCAACGTCGGCCTCTAAAGAATCCAGCTCCGTGCAAAGAGGAAAACCTAAGAATGTGTTTGATGCAAATCGTGGCGGAATTGTCTTAAGCATTAGTCTCCCTATCTCTTTTGGTTATTAAACCGTATGCAAATCTCATTGTCAAATTGCGCTGATGGTGGGCCTATTGAGTGTGCGGAAGTATTTCTGTCATATTGGCACTATCTGGGAAAAATCCACCCAATTGAATATACTGAGAACACAATTAGATCCACTACAATGTCGATATCATCAAACTCTGAGGGAGATCAACCACAATTTTAAAGTTACCTACAGGATTACCTCAGTCACCATTAAATCTCCAAATCACACATTGCCAAACTGCGGTGACAGTGCGGTATCCATTCACAATGTAACGTAAAAACCTACAGCCACATGTGGGTTTGTTCATTTCAAAAAGCATTCTGAGACTCGTTGTAATGCCTTAGTTGTGCGGTTTTGTTGTTCTTGTGCTTGGGTAATCCATTGTTTTAGGTATGTTGTTTTTGGCTTGTTAAGGGGTAATCTACTCTCGGGGCTTTATCGTGGATATCTCAATATTATCTTATAGCTGAAGGGTCTGCCGATTTGTATGATAAATAGCAGAAAGTTGCATCATTGAGAAATGAGACTAATTTTAATTTTTTGCATAGGGGTATCGCAGGGAGGTGCAAATTCACTGCCCAGAGCCTTACGACTTATAGCCTCTATGCACGTTAAAATGAAGAAAAGTTAGCAAAACTAAAATCTTTTCGTTTAATTCTTATATCTATTCCATTCTTGAAATCGGCTATTTAAAAACAACTCGATTTTGTAATGCTTAGGATCAAGCTGCGTTTCTATCATTTCTTTAACCAACATGTCCTTCTCTGCCTTGAAAAATTCGGCCTTTTGGGCTTCCATCTTGGCATAATCTTGAAGATTTTTAGACTTTGATTTGCTAAATAAAACCAACTTTAAGTCGCATTTTTTAATTTCTCTGAAAATACAGCTTTCGTAATATTTCGCTATTTCCTTGTGATCACCTGAAAAAGCGGTCGAATTTAGCAGTCCCATAAAAGCAAAAACACCTACCATTAGGCTTATGGTCAATACTCTGGCTTGCATCTCAACCTCCTTTCTCTGTTGGTTAATACGAATCTGCTTGTTTAGTGTAAATGAAGCGATGAGATGTTATTTCATGCGAGGTGCTGATAAGTGGCAGAAAAAGCCTCTAAAGGGTATAAGCCACCCCGAGAGGCTTTCACATCGGCATCTTCTGGAAACCCTTTGTCATGGCTTTCTCCACGAAAGTTAAGGGTGAAGGTACTGATTTTTAAATGTAGTTAATAGTAGCTGAATTTCGGTTTCAGATGAGACTCAGCTCAGAATTCCGAATGAGATCAATAGTCGAATGAGAGGACAATCAGCGTTACGCTTCTGGGCAACATGAGATGGTTGGTTAATTATTTTTCTACATATCTACTTGAATTTGTCGTCATTGTCAAGAAATTAGAAAAAAGCACTACATTGTAGTAATTTGGAGATTCGTCCTTGGGTTAAGGTAACTTGCCATTCTATGTAATTCGATAATTATCGAAATCTATAATGATAAGTTTAGAATATCATACATTTTTTAGGGCTACCAAGCGTAAACATTTAGCAGTTATTCAATATTTTTTTAAATGTCAAATCTAAACCAAAAGGAGAGAAACCATGTTGGATTTGTAAATCAAGTTGACATGATGATGTATATTAAGTTTGCAGATCCTCTCTGATTCCGGCCTGTCGTCTCGATTGAGCATCAAGTCTATGATGACAATGTCTATTAATATTAGATTATTAAGAAAAATTACGGCATAAAATTTCACTAAACCTTTTCTGGCATTGATTATGCAGAATAATTGAATAAACATGAATTGTTTTAACTAAACTTTCAAAGAGGAGGTGACTTATGATTACAATGCCTCGCTATGAATTCAAATTTCCTGATAAGGAAGATTGGCAAGAGATCTCAGAGGTCGAACTGATGGATGGGTTATACAAAATCTATGATCGGGTAACCCCGGCGATAAAGAAGATGATAAAGGGCAAAGAATTGCGAACACCGGATGCAGTTTACCGGCTAAAAATGGAAGGTAGAATTAACCGGACGGCTAAGGTTTAGACGCCAATCCGCCTGGGTCTGTAATACCCAACCCGGACAAGCCGGAATTGAATATTGACGATTGACGATTGAAGATTTGTTGTATCGCTTCGCTCTGTCTTTTCAATTTAAATCGATAGCACTCCTTCCGAGCCGTAGGATCTACGAGCCGGGGGCCAGGGCGGGCTGAACCGCTTAACCTTGGTAATATTAAAAAGAACCTTGACAAAGCTCTGACCAGTCATTGGGGCGCTTACTTCGGCTTTTGGCGGCCTTATGTGACTGATGTCATGCGGAAAGCTTATGCATTGTCACAGCTATGGCTTTCAACCTGACTGTAAAGAGGTTGTCTTGTCACTGCATGTCCTTTAAACTGAATCAACCAGTCAACTATTCAACGACTTTTCTGCCATCTCTCTTGCCGTATTGCTAAAACCGACCATCGACATCGTGCAAAATGGGGACAAAACTTATCCTTGACCACGGTAGACAAAACAAGCCGCATAATCACAAACGTGATAGTTAAGCGCCGGGTATTTGACCTGCATGTAGTCCGCAAAGTCCCTGGGATCAGCCATATTGTTCGGGAACATATCAAAATGGGCCGGTATGCTCAGCCCAGGGGCGAGTGCCCCGGCAAGATCAACTGCCTCCTGGTAGGTCATATTACCGATACAGCCGCTGGCCAGCCGCTTGGCATCACGGCCGTTAATCGGCAGAAAGACAACATCCAATTGCCACTGTTTTAACTTGGTGACTAAACCTTCATAGATGCAAGTGTCGCCGGAATGATAGAAAGTGCAGCCGTTGGCTTCAATTACAAAACCCAAATACGGGTAATTACCACTGGCGTCATCACGATCCAAAAATTCATGCGCCGCGGCAATTCCGGTAACTTTAACTTCATCCAACTCAACGGTCCGGCCGTCGGTAAGACCGATCAGTCGGGAATCCGGCAGTACACCGCTGAAACTAGATTTCACCATTTCGGGCAGAATAAATTTTGCCTTGATGGAGGCTTGCGCCAAAATCGGCCAGATGGGCCGATCGATATGATCTTCGTGATCATGACTCCCGGTGATGTAATCCGCATGGGTGATGATCTCTGGAGTTAAAAACGGTGCAACATTACGCTCCGGCTTGGCAGACAAAAAGGGGTCAAGATAGATAATCGACTCACCGGCTTTGACGATAAAACTGTGCTGGCCGAGCCACCAGATGGCTAATTCTCCGAAATTAACACGACAAGTATCGATATCTTCAAGCAAACCCTTGCCAGATCGCATAATTCTTCCTCCCTTATCCATGTCGGTTGATAAAGCGATCCGAGCCGCTCAGGCTTTTAAAACGTATGAAATTTTGATGGATGTTAACTTTTTAGATGAGATGGTTCAGCTTATTTATTCATTAGGTTGATCCTGAATATTTTCTAAAAACATCTCTGCGTTCGAAAAACCTGCGCTGACCATCCATTGTTCGGCGGTCAGAACCCGATCTGCGGTCCTCTCCGGATCTGCGATTCAGGCTGACGGATGATCTATCCTGACGCCTATCATTTCCTGAACGTGTTCCGCCCTTATCTTCGCTATCTTCGCATGCATTCTTTATCATAGCAGGCCCCATATTTAATATTAAAATGCCTTTGAAGTTTCAGTTCAGATCTAGGTATAATCAATTCGCAAACAGGATCTAATCGAGGCGAAAAGGAAACAGATGATGAAAATGAGCTCAGCTTCGAACAGAATAGCGTTTCCGTGTCAATTGCAACTGTAAAGAATTGAGATAGAGTTCCGTTGGATATTTTTTGATACGACATTTTAGATCCAAAGGTCAAGTTAAAATCAATTTTCGATCACATTTTGATTGATTGGGGTCCATCCGGATTTCAGCAAAATCAAAAAGGCGGTTTTGCTTTACACATAAACCGGCATCAGGTCCAACACCTTCTTGGCGGCAACAGGGTCGCTGCGGTTTTGATATCGATATCTTAGTAACGCGGCAATAATTGTTTAGACATAGTTTGCTACGATTTAAATGTCGTATTCACCGCAGAGTCGCAAAGAGCGCAGAGCCCTTATATTTTTCATTTGCCGGTGACTTGCCGTCGCTCAGGCTATGGCAGGACAGGTTACCGGCAAATGAAAATCTGCAAGCACTCCGTGCTGTATCTACTTGAAACTTGCAATTAGAGGACCGTTAAAAGATGCAATGAATGCGATTTTGCCCGAAGGGCTGTATTTTTTTCACTTTCTGGAGGCCAACCTTTAAATCATAATAATCGAATGGTTATCCAGCCTCAGTGGGGACTCTCAGCAGAAAGTGAAAAGCCAAATCAACTCCGCGTCCTCGGCGACTCGAGCGCAGCGGGCGGTGAAAGTATATAAATCATAAGCAACCTTAGTTATTTCAGCTTTCGAATATAAGTCAAATGTGTCTAAATAAAAATGAACTTATTAGTAAGCTGCATCCCGTAGACTGGGACTGCCATGAAAAACGAGGCAATAAAAACCATTCCGCACCTGTTGCCCGGGGATGCAAGCTGATATTCCATTTTAAAGATTGCAATTCAGGGATAAGACTTTATAGTATTAAAAAAATTGTGCCGGTAACGGTATGGAATGAATCCGGCATGGTTTACGCCATGGTGATTTAGCCCAAACCCTATCGTTGCAAAAATCGGAGTGCTTCAGTACCAAGATGGATCTGCGGAAAATGAGGTGCTCAATAGGCTATTGGTTATAAAGACGGTCCATTCGCTAATCTTTGCCATGTTGTTTATGCAACATTGGGGTAAACTCTTACACGTATATGGCAAGACCCAATCATAGAAGTAAAAACAGCTTTAGCTCCCGTGCGGTTATGGCCGGTATCGTTGGATTGGGAAGCCTGTCTGCGGTGATCTATTTAATCAATTTCAAAATTTCTGATCTCCTCCCGGTATTTTCAGGGCTAGCGGCCATTGAGCTTTATGTCATCATGTTCCTGGCTTTGAGCGTCCTTTATTTGACCGGTGTATATCTCGTTATAATTTTGATGCCCAAGGAAGAAAAACCTTGGGTGTTGACCGCTATCATTATATTTTTAGCGATTATTTTCAGGTTTTGCCTGATCCCGCCGGATCCGGCAGTGCTCTCTAAAGACATGTATCGCTATATCTGGGATGGACGCGTGCAACAAAACGGGTTTAATCCTTTCCGCTACCCACCGCAAGCCGATGAACTGGCAAACCTGCGGGATGATCAGATTTTCCCGAACATCAACCGCAAAGACTATCGAACCGTCTATCCGGCCGGCGCCCAGGTCTTCTTCCGTATTTTTCATATTCTAGTGGGCGACAGCGTTACTGCCTACAAGGGTATCATGGTGTTTTTTGATATAGCGACCTTGCTGGTGCTGACCGCCTTGCTTCGAGTTTACGGATTTAAAGCCTCTAGGATCATTGTCTATGCCTGGAACCCCCTGGTCATATTTGAAATTGCCTATAGCGGCCATCTCGAAGGGCTAACGGTTTTTTTGTTGGCCACAGCGCTGTATTTATTCTCTATCCATAAAAAATTACCGGGTATTATAATGTTGGCCCTTTCGGCAGCGGTTAAACTGTATCCGGCTGTATTGCTTGCGGCCTTCTTAAACCGCGGATACCGAATTAAAGGCATCATTACGTTTTTGGCAACGATTTTGTTGCTCTATCTACCTTTTTTGAGTGCCGGCGCTAAAATATCGGGATTTTTACCTGTGTATCTAAAAAATCCTTATGAAAGCTTCAATTTAGGCTTAAAGTATCTTTTGATGCGGCTGATCCCGGGACTGAATTACTACCTGCTGTCTTTAATGTTTATCTTGGCTCTGGCGATCGCCGGGCTGGTTGTTTTATTAAAAGACAAAAAGGACATTGACGTCATACGGTATGCATATATCCTGGTGGGGTTTTTGATGATCTTGATGCCGGCTTCGCTTCACCCCTGGTATGTTATTTTGATAATACCATTTCTGGTAATGTATCCCAACCCTGCCTGGCTGATCTTCACATGCACCGTGACCCTGTCCTATTTAAAATATACTTCACCACAGGGAATAATGTCCACATGGATTCTGCTGATCGAATACTTGCCCCTGTTTGCGCTTCTGGTAGCAGGATGGTTATTAAGGTTTAGGTTGAGAGGTTCAGGGTTCAACGTTCCGCGTTGAAAAACCCAGTCAGCTCGTATTACAGAATACGTAATCCATTGCTGAAAAATGGCGACAATTTCTTTTAGATAAAGCGATCGTACGAAAATTGGGCACTCGGGATACTCGTTGCTGGATGCTCGATACTGGATTAACGAGGTGTTCTGTCGATTTTATAAATGGAAGAAGAGCGAGCCGACGCCATTATAATAGGCAATGGCCATGATGGCCTAAATTGGCTCCTCTTTCCAGCAGCCAGTATCCAGTATCGAGCATCCAGTATCGAGCATCCAGTATCGAGCATCGAGCATCCAGTATCGAGCATCGAGTATCCAGTATCAAGCATCCAGCATCTGGGTCGATGACGGATGTAGTGCTTTTGTCCAAATAATAGGGTCCAATTGTAAACGAAATAACGAGGTCTGCAGTGAAACTATCTGTCGTCATTCCTGCCTTCAATGAGGAGCAGGCCATTGGTGAAGTGATCGGGGCCGTCCCCAAGGATCGAGTCCACGATATCGTTGTTGTCGATAACGGCTCCACCGATGAAACAGCCAAAAAGGCGGCTTTAGCCGGGGCCAGAGTTGTTTTTGAGCCTCGGCCCGGATATGGCTCTGCCTGTCTGGCAGGCGCAAAGGCCACTGCCGACGCCGATGTGCTTGTTTTTTTGGACGGCGATCGCAGCGATGATCCGCGTCAGCTGGATATTGTCGCCGGCCCTGTATTAGACAACCGGGCGGATCTGGTGATCGGCAGCCGCATTGAAGGGGTCCTGGAAAAAGGCGCCATGCCGCTCCATGGTCGTCTGGGAAACCGCCTTATCGTGTCAATCCTGCGGCTGCTTTATGGCGCAAATATAACCGATATCGGATCGTTTCGGGCCATCAAATCTCAAACCTTATTCGATCTGAGAATGGAACAGATGACCTATGGATGGCCGGTGGAGATGGTGGTCAAAGCTGCCCGCAAGGGCTTGCGGATTCAAAGCGTGCCGATTAATTACCACAGGCGTATTGGTAAATCCAAAGTGACGGGAACCATTCGCGGCACAATCCTGGCCACATACTACATGTTTTTGGTGCCGTTGAAATATCTTTTTTTCAAAGTTTAAGCGATTTAATTTGAAGGCTAAAGGCTTACTATAATATCGGACTAAAAATTTAGCTGGAAAGGTTTATGAAAATGAATATGGTTAATGCGCCAAATAGATGGACAATGAAAGAGCGTGTTCTGGCCGTGCTAGATCGCAAGTTGCCAGATCGTCTTCCTTTTATCGACCGAATCGAGATCTGGTACAAGGGCATGCAGGCCAAGGGGATTATACCGCCAGAGTATGCGGGTATGTCACTTGACGAAGTGCACAAAACTGTTGGGATTGGCCGAGAAAAATTTTCGATTCCCTATGCGCTAAAGCTACGCGGTGTGGACATGCGTATCTTCTTTGAAGAGGACTTGATTTATCGAGAGACTGATCCGGATGTCCGCTATTTCCCGGCCCAGTACTCGCCCGACGTAATCCCACGCAACAAACCGGGAAACAGCCTGGTTGAATACAAAACCCCTGTCGGCAGTGTGAGTGTGAGCTATGTATTTGCCGAGAGCATGATTTCGCTGAGTGGCATGGAGCCTTACCTCACAACGCATCTAATCAAAGAACCTGGCGATTTCCAGACCATTGAACACATTTTGGAGCGGGCGGAATTTGTACCCTTGTATGAGGAGTTCAAAGTTGAGGAAAGAGAACTAGGCTCACATGGATTTGTGGTCCCCTGCATTCATCGAATCCCTTTTCAGCAGGCCCTTCTGGAGTACTTAGGTGAAATGAGCTTGTTTCAAGCGTTGTACGACAGTCGGGATAAACTTGACAGGCTGATCCACCTGCTTGATCAGCAGATGGTGGACATCCTCACTAGGCTAGCCGAAACGGAATTACCCTTTGTAGAATTTGGTGACAACCTGGATGGTATGATGACAAACCCGGATCTGTTCAAGCATTACTGTCTGCCGCAATACCAAAAGTATACACAAATACTTCACGCCCAAGGCAAAAAAGTAGGCAGTCATACTGACGGGAATATGAAACCCCTCGTGGAACTGATGCCCGAGTCCGGGCTTGATGTGTGTGAATCCTTTACCCCACAACCGCTGACTGAGTTGCTATTCGAAGAGGCCTGGGAAAAGTGGCGCAACGGTCCGCTGATCTGGGGTGGAATTCCCTCCAGCCTGCTGGAAGAGCGCACAGAACGGCATGTATTTGAGGATTTTGTCGAAAACCTCCTGAACGTTGTCGGGAGCAACCCGATCATAATCGGTGTTGGAGACATGGTTCTAGACAATAACCGGATCGACCGGGTAAAATATATTGCAGAGAGGGTTGAGGCTCATGAAATTAATCAATAATCTTGCGGTAGCGTCAGGCGCCAGTGGTCCGACCACTTGAGTCGGCCCTGGTAACGGCCTCCCGGAGGGCGGACTCGATCGTCGACGTTGTTTGGATCGAACCGAGATCGATACCGAGCTCGGTGATGGTCTGCGCGATTGCCGGAGAGATGCCCGAGATTATGGTCTTGCAGCCCATCAGGACGGCCGCCTTCGCGATCTTGATTAGATGGTTCGCGACTGCGGTATCGACCATGGCGACGCCTCCGATGTCGAGCATATGATCGACGATGCTTGATAATGCCTTGTTCATGATGTCGTGGGAGCGCCTCGAATCCACGATACCTACGATGGGCGCAAACAGAACGCCGTCCCAGATCTTTGTCACTGGCGTGGACATCTCCAGCAGAGCGAGACTCCTGGCCTCAACCACCTGGGTGATGTCCGACGCGAATTTCACGATCTTGAAGGGCCTGCCGTCCATATCGAAGATCGGATTGTAGGACGCCTGCAGCCAAACCTCGGTCCCATCCTTGTGGATTCGCTTGAACTCGTCGGCGTCGTACTCGCCCCGGCCGAGCTTATGCCAGAACTCGGCATACTCCGGCGACTCCGCGTAGCCGGGATCGCAGAATATCCGGTGGTGCTTCCCGACGATCTCGTCGAGGTCATAGCCGAAGATGCGGAGAAAATTCTCGTTCGCGCTGATCACCGTGCCGTCGAGCTTGAACTCGATCACGGCCTGCGACCGGTTGATGGCTTGGACCTTCCCTTCGAACTCAGCGGTCTGCAGCTTGACCGCGGTGACGTCCATCGCGAACTTCACGACCTTGACCGGCTGGCCGTTCATGTCGAAGATCGGGTTGTAGGACGCCTGGAGCCAGATCTCCCTACCCCCCTTCGCCAGCCGCTTGAACTCCGCGGCGTGGTACTCGCCCCGGCCGAGCTTATGCCAAAACTCGGCGTATTGCGGTGATTTCGCGTAGCCGGGATTGCAGAATATCCGGTGGTGCTTCCCGACGATCTCGTCGAGGTCGTATCCGAAAATCCGGAGGAAGTTCTCGTTGGCGCTGATCACCGTCCCGTCGAGCTCCAACTCGATCACGGCTTGCGCCCGGTTGATGGCTTCGACCTTTCCTTCGTACTCAGCCGTCTGCAGCTTGGATGCGGTCACGTTCGTCGCGAACTTCACGACCTTGACCGGCTTGCCGTCCTTGTCGAAGACCGGGTTGTAGGAGGCTCGCAGCCAAATCTCCTCGCCCCCCTTTGCCAGCCGCTTGAACTCCGCAGCATCGTACTCACCTCGGCCGAGCTTGCGCCAAAATGCGCCGTACTCCGGCGACTCCGCGTATCTGGGGTCACAGAAGATCCGGTGGTGCTTCCCGACGATCTCGTCGAGGTCGTATCCGAACATCCGGAGGAAGTTCTCGTTGGCGCTGATCACCGTCCCGTCGAGCTCGAACTCGATAATCGCCTGCACCCTGTTGAGTGCCTGATAGACAGCCGACAGGTCTGATAGAGCCATCGTCGTCGTCTTCGCTTCGCTCATACTCGTTGCTCCTTTTCACCGTAGGTTTGCGGGGAGAAAAACCCGCTCATTTTCCAAGAATCCGCCGACAAACAGCCACTGCGGGCTCGTCTTCACGCCGCCCCCCGACTATCTCCCGAGCCATAGTTTGCCCTCTGTCCACCTTCGTTCTGGCACATGACCTTTCGCTGTTCGTCGAGCAAGGCCGCCACCTGAGTCTTGGATTGCAGATCATATCGCCATATAGTCTGATCGCCCGCGCAGGAAATGTTGAGCGTGTGGGCGATGTGTCGTGCTGCCCCCAGATTTTGTACCACTGGTTAAGTTAGAATCTGGGGCATATTTTTTCTAACCTATGTAAACCAAAAGGGTTCAAAGGTCAAAGGTTGAATAGCCTCGGGTGCCGGTGGCCGATAGTCAAGACTGTTGTGCGGTCTGACGGCATTGTACTCTTTTCGTCAATTCTCGATGACAACCTTTGCCTCTTTAATGTTATAAAATATTTCTCCATTGAGCCACTCATCCCTGGGTTTTCATTAAAACTCTCATTATAACCGTTTTCCCAGGGACATTGACATCACCTTAAATTTTGTGATACCCCTTATAAATATTAAATTTTCAGCATGTTACGATAGCGGGTGATCTCAACTTTTGGCGCACGCCAAAAAGGATTCTGGTTGGTATCACAATTTTTCTGAATGTAGAGAGAAATCAAATATGGATTGAGGTGTAACAACAATGAACGCTAAATTAACGGCAATATCGGATAAAAAGAGCGTTTCCAGGTTGACGACACTGCTGGAACTCTATTCAATCAGCGCCGACGACACTCAGAAAATTCATTCATTCGGCGACATTATCGTTCCGAAATTGGACGAATTTGTGAGCCTGTTTTACGACTGGTTAAGAAAACAACCTGAGTTTGAAGAGTTTTTCCCTGATCAGGAAACCCTTACTTACGTGCAGAAAATGTCTCGCGGTTATTGGGAGGAATTTTTTCGACCTGAGCTCAATGATGATTATCTTGAGAAACGATATAAAATCGGAGAAACGCATGCCCGCATTGGGCTGCCACTGACGATTTATTTTGCATCCATGCATAGGTCCCTGAAGCTGTTTACCGAGGATTTGTATGACGACAGTCTGTCCCTGGAGGATTACGTGGCGGCAATGCGAGCGGTCTCTAAGCTGATACATCTGGATACCAGCCTGGTGGTGGAAACATACTCTCGCATTACCAATGAAGCCATGGCGGCGCAAAGCCGGTCGCTGATGGAAATGTCCACCCCGGTGACGCAGATATGGCAAGGCGTGCTCTTTTTACCGATTGTAGGCATCGTCGATTCCAAACGCGCGCAGGAGATTATGAATGCAACATTGACAAAGATTTCGCAGACCCAGTCCCGGGCCTTTATCATGGACATCAGCGGGGTGGCCGTTGTCGATACCGCCGTGGCCAACTACCTGATAAAGGTGACCAAAGCAACCCGGTTGATGGGGTGTGAATGCACTATCTCCGGCCTTTCGCCTGCCATCGCCCAGACCATGGTCGAGTTGGGCATCGACGTCGGCAGGGTGAAGACCACGGCGACCATGCAGGATGCCTTGGTGGACGCTTTCCAACGGCTGGGCCTGAATTTCGGAGGGGATCGCTGAAGATATGACAGCTTCCAGTGTTCAGCGCATTCCATTGCAGGTTGTTCGCGGCTGTGTAGTGGCTTCGATCCAAATCGACCTCACTCCTGAAGTGCTACGGCAGCTTCGAAACGATCTGTTGGCGTGCGTGCAAAAATCCAGAGCAACCGGTGTAATCCTGGACGTGTCCGGAATTGATATCCTGGACATGGACGATTTCAATGGGTTGCGCAGTACGATGGAGATGGCGGAAGTTATGGGAGCACGGCCGATCCTATCCGGCCTCAAGCCGGGTGTGGTATCAGCGCTGATCGATTTAGGCGCTGATCCGGAGGGTGTCAATGCCGTGTTGAATCTTGATGATGCCTTTCAACTGCTGGATGGATTCAATATTTAATTTCTTTTTTGGACCCCGATGGAATGGGATAAAAAGATTCCATTGGGCAGGCAGGATTTACAGGATTAATTGCCCTAGTTAAATACGCTGCGCCCCGATGAAATAAATGCAACAGAGATTTCATTGGGCAGGCTGTTCTTCGAAATTTAACCCCGGTTAAACAGGCTCCGCGTTTAACTGGGCAGGCGGGGTAAAGATTTTTTTCGCCTGCGGCGAGGGACCCTTTGGCCGAAGGCCCTTATATCCAGATGATCCTGTAAATCCTGTCTGATATTCTTTTTTTTTATAGAATCCATTCCTTAAGTTTTACGTTATTGTATTTATGAATTTATGTAATAAGGCTGCGGAATTATTAGACGATGGACATGAATCAAATTCGGATCCCGGTCAGGAATGAAACCGGCATTGCCTGGTCTGTTATGGAAGCAAGGAAAGCCGCGATAGCAATCGGGTTTGATGAGAATATTTGTCAAATGATTGCGACCGCAGTCTCTGAATTGGCTAACAATATCATCAAATACGCCGGTCGCGGAGAAATTCTAATGGATCGGATCATTGCCGGAAGCCGAGTGGGCATGGAAGTGATTGCCCGGGACAGAGGCCCCGGTATTGAGGATATTCAAAAAGCGATGGCAGACCATTACAGTTCCGGCGGCACGCTCGGGCTGGGGCTGCCCGGTGTCAAACGAATGATGGATGAATTCGAGCTTACCTCGGAACCGGGTAAAAGAACGACGGTGACCATCCGGAAATGGCTGTGACCCAAAGCTTTCGAATCGGAACATGCAAACCAAACGTAAGCTAAATATCGGTGACCTAGACGTTGCATCGTTCGCCCGTCCCTGTTTGGGTGAACGGGTGAGCGGTGATACGGTCGTTATCGAGCAACGTGACGAAATTCTTTTCTTAGCTATCGTAGACGCTCTGGGTCATGGACCGCAAGCAAATGCCGTAGCCAACCAGGCTGAACGATTTTTGCGTAATGGCTGGAGCAGCGATGTGCTCGACACCATGCACCGGCTTCATTCAGCACTAAAGGGAACCATCGGCGCGGCCGCCGGGCTTTGTGTGGTGGATAGGGTCACCCGGGAAATGCGCTATGCCGGTGTCGGAAATACAGTTTTGCGGACCTTCGGCTCCCAGGCGACCCGGTTGATCTCAGCCGATGGCATCATCGGAAGCCGCTTTCGGACGCCTGCCGTGCAGACTGCCCCATTGAACGAATCCGGCACCATTTTGCTGTATACCGACGGCGTCAGCGATCACTTTGATGTCGAACAATATCCCCAGATCATTTATCACAGCGCATCGGCCATTGCCCGCAAAATTGTGGATAGTTTTGGAAAACCATACGATGACGCCACATGCATGGCGATGAGGTATGGTCGATGATAATCATAGGCAACATTCAAATTACGCATTCCCAATCTTTCATAGAAGCGCGAAACAAGATCCGCCTGGTTGCCGAACTGTTTGCCGACGACAGCCTAATACCCATACGGCTTGCGACCGCCACCTCCCAAATATGCCGCTCACTGCCATGGAAAAACGCGTCTCCAGTCATCAGCGTGCATATGGATAATGACAACAACCAATCAATGCTTGTGTTGACTGTTGAAAACGGCGATCTCGATCAGCCCTCAAAACAGCTTGGCTATTTTTTTGATAAGATTCAAAAGAGGCACCGGTCTGACGGAACTCGCGTGGTAAACCTATACAAACGCTTGCATAAAGCAGCGCCAAGCCGGGACGTCATCGCCCGGGCACGGGCCGTTCTCCAGCAAAAGAGCCGTGATGAACTCATGGCCGAGGTTCAGGACAAGAACATCGAGCTCCAAAACCACCGTGACAACCTTGAGCACACCGTTCAAGAACGAACTGTACAGTTGAAACAGGCCATACAGGCGGCGGACACCGCCAACCAGGCTAAGTCCGACTTCCTGGCGAACATGAGTCACGAGATCCGCACGCCGATGAATGCGGTTATCGGGATGGCCCACCTGGCGCTTAAAACCGAGCTGACACCCAAACAGCACGATTATTTGAACAAAATTCAATCTTCAGCCAATTCTCTTCTGGGGATCATTAACGACATTCTGGATTTCTCCAAAATCGAAGCCGGCAAGCTGGATATGGAAACCGTGGAGTTCGATCTGTCGGTGACCCTGGATAACGTCGCCAATGTGATCAGTGTCAAGGCGCAGGAAAAGGAGAACCTGGAAGTTTTGTTCTACCTCGATTCCCGGGTACCCAACTTCCTGGTCGGAGACCCGTTAAGGCTCAATCAAATCCTGGTCAATGTGGGTAATAACGCGGTGAAATTCACCGAGCAAGGTGAGATTGTGCTCACGACCAAAATAATAGAAAGTTCGGATGATAAAGTTACCCTTCAGTTTTCAATGCAAGATACGGGCATTGGCATGACCGAGGAACAGCGCGCAAAGCTATTCCAGGCGTTTTCTCAGGCCGACACCTCGACCACGCGAAAGTACGGCGGCACCGGATTAGGCCTTACCATCAGCAAACGCCTGGTGAATATGATGGACGGTGAGATTTGGGTCGAAAGCGAGCCTGGGCAGGGCACGACGTTTAGCTTTACAGCCAACTTTGGTCTGGCAAAGGGGAAAGTTAAAAAACGTCTCGTGCCATCGTCGGACTTGCGAGGTATGAAGGTCCTGGTGGTGGATGACAGCGCCACTTCCAGGAACATCCTGCAGGATATATTGGAATCGTTTTCCTTTGAAGTCATGCTGGCGGCCTCCGGTGAAGACGGTCTGGAAGAGGTTGAGCGGGCCGACAAGGATAAACCGTTTGAACTCGTAATTATGGACTGGAAGATGCCGGGAATGGATGGCATTCAGACATCCGAGCGTATCAAACACCACCAGGCCCTCAATAAGATTCCAGCCATTATCCTGGTGACCGCTTACAGTCGCGAGGAAATCAGGCAACAGGCCGAACAAATAGGGCTGGACGGTTTTCTGATCAAACCTATCGGTCCATCGGTTCTTTTTGACACGATTAGGCAAGCGTTTGGAGAGGGCATCCAGCAAATCTCTCGGATTTCAGAAAGAAAAGAAAAAAGTGAAGATTTGAAGGACATTCAAGGGGCTCAGGTCCTTTTAGTAGAGGATAATGAAATCAACCAGCAGGTGGCAATGGAGATTCTGCAAGCTGCGGGACTCAACGTTACGGTAGCCAATGATGGCCAGCAAGGCCTCGACGCTGCCATGCAACACCAATATGATGCCATCCTCATGGACATTCAAATGCCGGTGATGGATGGATACACGGCAACTCGCAAAATACGCGAGTGGGAAGAGAGAATAGGGAATGGGGAAGTCGGAATGCGGAATTCGGAAAGAGGGCTGAAAGCTCAAAGCTCAAAGCTCAATGCAGCGATCAGAGGACCCTCCTTCGCCGAAAAGGCTACGGAGAGCATGCAGAAGTCAGACGACAGATTCCGAAATACAAATTCCGCATTCCGCATTCCGCATTCCGCATTCAAAGGCGTTCCTATCATCGCCATGACAGCGCATGCCATGGCCGGCGATGAAGCAAAGAGTATGGAAGCCGGGATGAACGATCATGTCACCAAGCCCATTGATACGGATCAGCTGTTTGCCACCTTGCAAAAGTGGATCAAGCCGGTTGCAGAGCGGGCTGCCATCCAAAATCCGCAAGCACTTGACGAAATTCCTGAACCGGATCAGGCAGTGCCGGATGAAGATCAACTGCCGGAATCATTGCAGGGATTTGATCTGGCGTCTGGTCTGTCGCGCTTGATGGGCAACAAACGGCTTTACCGCAAGCTGCTGGTGGATTTTGGCACAAAATATACCGAGACAGCCAGTCAAGTTCGCCAGGCATTAGATCTAAAAAATTTTGAACAGGCCCGCAGCCTGGTCCATAATCTTAAAGGACTATCCGGCAATTTGGAAGCCATAGACCTTCAGGCTGCAGCAGTGGAAATGGAAAAGCTCGTTAAAGGTGATCAGAAGGAAACGCCCTCCAATGATCTGTTGAATCAGAAATTCCTGGAATTAGAGAAGGCCATCAATCAATCGCTGCAGGCGGTTCAAACCTTGGGGCCGCCGGCTGAAGAAAAAATTATTGAACCATCAACTGAATGGCTGGCAGAAGTTCCGTTAGAACGGTTAAAAGAGATTGCCGATCACATCAAAGCGGCTGCTGAAATGGGGGATGTGATCCAAATTAAATCAATCGCCGAAGAATTGAAGTCCGAATTCGATGCCATGGCACCTTTCTGTGACGAATTAATCCGATTAGCTGATGATTTTGACTTCGATGGCATTCAAAAAATAGTGCTCGAGTTAAATTAGGACACAGATTTTCACAGATATTTGGTTTTTTGTAGCTTTTAATATCCTGATAATCCGTTCCGAGATCAATTAGAAAAGAGGACTTGATCGACCTTTCTATCGTTTGGAAAGTGTCGACCGATAGGATTTCCCTTCTACTGTTTTTAGGTATTCAAGTAACTCTTGCTCCAGTTCGGCGGCTAACTCCGGTTCTTCCGCGAGCAAGTTATATCTCTCCGATGGGTCTTTTACCACATTAAACAGCTGCACCAGATCCAGCTCGGCAAAATAAATCAATTTCCACTCCCAATTGCGATACAGAAAATAGCGCCGCTTGAATGAAGCCCTCCCAGCCACATCCCTTTCAAGATACCGTTGCCGCTCTTTACCCAGGATAAGGGGGACAAGCGAAATACCCATATAAGGGTCATCATAAGGCGGGTTGATCGAATAACCGGCAAGATCAGCAGTGGTCGGCGCCATGTCGGCGGCGATTGAGGGCACATCTTCAAATCTTTTTCGAATACCGTGAGAAACCAGGATTAGCGGGATTCGAATTTCTTCCTCGTATACGGTATGCCCGTGGAGACTGGCACCGTGTTCCCAGAATTGCTCGCCATGATCGGAAGTAAATAGAATAACGGTTCGATCATATATTCCTTCTGCTTTCAGCCAGCTGACAAATCGGCTGGTCGCCCGGTCAATATATGACAAATTATTGTCGTATAAATCCCGCGGAGAACCGCCAAAATCCATCCCGTCTTCTTTCTTCCACAGATCATTGTGAACGTCCATAAGATGCAAAAAGCAAAGAAAACGTTCACCCGCAGGGAGTGCCCCGATTGCATTTCGGGCAGATGTAAAGACTTCATCTGCCGTTGCCGAGCGCCGATCACTGACGGCACGCGAAATGGCCAGTTCGATAACCGGTAAATCCGGTGGAAAGATGTCTCGCGGGCCGAATTCCTTCATCAACATGTAATGTTCGATTCCTTCAGCCTGTGCGATTTTAAAATATAGATTTTGCTGATATAAACCCTGTCCGTAAAGATCAAAACGGCTTCTGCCGGCCACCAGGAAAGGAAAAGCGGCAAAAGATCCACCGCCCTGACTGTATGCCTGCCGGAAAGATATCGCTTCCTCTCTGGCCCAGCGGTCCAGAAAAGGTGTCAGGTTACGATGATAACCGGCGGAATGAAAGGCATCTCCCCGTAAGGCATCCACGACAATGACCAGCAAATTAAAATCATCAGGCAAAAGTGATGGATGGGATTTGCTCAGTCTCCAGGGCTGAGGCCATGGATGGGGGCTGTTGTTTTGTGCCGGACGTTGCCCGAGACGAATCCATTTATCAATTCCCAGGGCGTCAGCAAACTCTCTGGCGAATGTAGTATTCACCCGTGTGAGTTCGTTGAATTGAAGCACGACGGCCTTAACTTCAGGATATTTTCCGAGGGCATAAAATGGCAAAAAACCAAGCGCTGCTGCAATTGCCAGGGTAAGCCCCAGCCGGCGAAAATTAGAGGGTGCCTCGGCCTTTAGAGAAAAAAACGATTCGGTCAGCAACAGCGCTGTTCCGGCAGCTACCACAGATATAATGTTTAATATTGCCCCCTTGAGATAGGAAAAAGTCGTAAACCAGGGATTAAAAAGATCCCCGAATAAAACCACATAGCCGATGAATACACATGCGCCAAAAGTGGCAATCAAAAGCAATACCCAGCACGTTTTTGTTTTTCGCCGAAATGTTAAAAGCCAGGTAATCGGAAAAATAATGGCGGCCCCAAAGGTCAGCGAAACGATACCAATCAGACTGCTGGGTTGAGATTGGGTTAAATGAGGGATAATTCTGTAAAAAACACTAGAAAATAAGATTCCGCCTGACACACTAAAAAAAATAATTAGCTGCCACACCGTGGCTTCTAAATGCAGCTTATCGATCTGCCAGGATATTGCATAGAAAAGAGTAAGGAAAAGGAAAGCCGTAAAAACCGCGACTAAAGAAAAAAATGTCGGAAAATATCCTAACCATTTAAAGGCTTGGGTCCCATCTAACTTATAACGCAGGCGGTTGAAACCGATTAAAATGACGAGCATGCCGATTCCAAGCCAAACACTGGTGGTCCCGGACAATACCGAGGGGAAAACATATCTCAGGAGATTCTCAAAATTTGTATCCAGCACGATTTGATCTGCCAATCGATGCCAGGAAGGGTCAAGAATAGAAATCCCGCCACCGAAAATAAACAGCAAAATAAAAAAGAGTCTCGCATTTGCCGCGGGCTTTTGTGTCATCAGCGATTGATGATAAAAGTCAGGTAAATCAGGACGCCCAAAGGCGATAACCCCCTGAATAAGAATCGATATCAACAGGACGGTATATCCCCAAGACAGAAGGTCTGTCTGTTGGAAAAAAAGCAGCAGCGCAATGGCGGCCACACCGAGCAATTCAAGGCAAATTAAAAATGGCAACAATTTGTTATCCACCAATGATGATTGCCGCATCTGCCGGAGTTGTATCCAACACACCAGAATCAGATAAACCAAGCCCAATCCCATGCATATGGTGATATTGTTCCGGAACCATGCAAAGCCCGGGCTTTCGCCGGCTGAAATTTCTTGGCCCAGAGGGCTTTGAACCGCCGAAAAAAGTGCGTTGAAAACAACGATGAGCAGAGCCCCCGAGAAATGAAGCCATGGCAGGATATGATAAAATCCTATTTTATTGCCGTCTGGTGGAGGAAGAGGCATATAGTCCCCGGAAAAAACGAATGCCTAAATTGATCTAAATTGCCTAAAATTCAGATATCGTTGATTGGTTGATTAGTTGATTGGTTAAGTGATTGTAAATATGGATTTATCCCATATTTGCAAAATAATTGGACACTTCATGTTTCAACTATCGTAACATTCTCAAATTATGACTATAATTTACCTAATCAACCATTCAACCAGTAAACTATTCAACGAGATCCGAGAATTATGGAAAATGGGTGAAAATCAGGTCTCCTGTCAAATGAAATGCAATGCTGTGACATTGATGGCATTCGTGCACTTTTGCAGAAGTAATGGAGAGATTCCCATCCGGATTAAATTTGGCATAGGTCCAGTTTACTGGATGGAATGCTTTAAAAAATGGATCATTATCCGCTTTTATTTTTGACATCGCAGCGATTTCAATCAATTTATCATTTTCTTTCTGAAATGCATTCCCCTTGTAGATTTCAATGATAATGGTGGTCCCGACAGGCCAGAAGCGGAAAGCGCCTTGGTCCCCTTCCCTTCGCTTTAATACGGATCGTCGCAAATCTGAATTTCGGAAAAAGATCCAGGCACTCTGGTTGCTCGCAAACCGGCGGGTATCGACAAATTTAACCGACCAACCGCTGGCCGGGTCTCTTAAAGAATCACGATACGCCGGAAGCCTTATCAACCGATTCGAGTAATTAAAATCAGCCGGGATCACAAGGGACGGATCTCGAATGAGCCTTAGTCCGGGCGGTGAGAGAAAAATCTCGGCCGCCATTGAATGGATTGAAACAGCTATCGAGGCTAATAAAAAGAATGCACCCGCAAGCAAAATTTTCCGGATGCATTTCGAATTGAGCTCAATCATCATCATAAGGTTTTTAAATAATCAACGATTGCCTTAAGCTCCCCTTCTTTCAAATGCTTAAACGGCGGCATTTTATCGCCACCGTTGGCAATTCGCTCCCTGACATTCTCATCGGTCACCGGCAAGCCGGAGTTAGGCAGTTTGGGGCTTTTGAATAATCCCTTTAACCCCGGTCCCACTTTTTTATCATTGGAATCGGTAAAATGACACGCGGAGCAGTTCGCCGCAAAGAGCTTTTGGCCCGATAAAGCAGCTTTGACATTTTTAAGTTTGGCAAAAACCCAGTCGCCGGATCGATCAGGGAATTTGAAAGTGCCCTTGAGACGGACTAGATTCTCTTGACAGTGCAATTTGAGTTCAGCGCTGCCGTCCTTGCCATCTAAACGAAAAGCGATTGACAATATATCGCCTTTCTGCTCCATTTTATCGATACGCAGATTACCTTCGAACTGCTCCCCGGCAAACACGCCCGCTGCTGTTTGGGAAAATTGGTAGACTTTATCAAAATTGGATTTCCAGATGCCGGGCACTTCACAGCTCAAGGTCTCCGAGTGCGCAACCGCCGGTTTGAAAACCGATTGGCCTAATCCATTTAAAATAGGACCGTTGCTGCACTGATGATCGGCAACGACAAAAAGCCAATCTTTTAAGTCACCGATTGGAAAATCGGCTTTCATGTCTTTTAAATCGCCGTCCTTTGGCACCAGACGGTAGGATTTAAAGCGTTTGGTATCGACGGCCAGCATCTGCGGTCCAAGGTTATTATTTGGATCGTCCACCCGCATGGCGATCTGAAAAACCTGGTCCGATAATTTCTTAAACTGGATATTGGAAATCTTGGGATCATCGGTTGTCGTCCCGTCAACCGGTAAAATAACAGGAATGTCATTATCTGCGCCTTCCGTGATTTGTATCTGCAGCGGAAAATATATATACTTTTCACTGTATACATGCAGTCCCCAGGGGCCGCCGGAGGGCAGTGGAATTTTAAAGGTACCATCCGAACCGATGGCACCTCCGGCTAAGAAGGCATTGTTGTGCAATTCGCCCTTCTCCAGGGCCACCGCTCCACTGGAAACCACCATCCCGTCTGAGGTGATTACCTTGCCGGATACATAGGTTTGGGCCCACGATGGAGATATAAACAAGATCCAGGATACTATCAAACCGACAAGGGCTAATTTCATCCAATTCCATATGCGTGACGTTAATTCTGAATACATTTTTATTCCTTTAAAGTGTTTTGAGATATGCAATCAAGGCCTCCACCTGCTCCGGCGGCAGGTGCCCGAAAGGCGGCATTTTCCCTAAAGGCGTTTGTAACTGCTTGCGGAAGTTATCCCCGGAAACCGTAAGGCCGCTTACCGGGAATTTATCGCCTTTGAATACACCCTTTAATCCCGGACCGATTTTAGTTTCCGTACTGTCGGTAAGGTGGCAGGCGGAGCAGTTCTGTTTGAAAACCATGGCGCCTTCGGCCGCCGGACCTTCCGATACCTCCGCTGCAGGCGTTTTGGTGCCGTAAACCAGTTCGCCACCAAAATATCCCAGTCCGATAACGGTCACCAGACAAAGCAGGTACAGTGAAATGACGATCTTCGAAAACGCTTCGCCAAAAAACCCAAAAATAACGGCAAGAATCAGAAAAATAACCAAAATAGCGGCCAAAACAAGTTTCATCTTGATCGGAAACAGAAATGCTCCCCCATAGAAATGCTGCCAGTCCATAATTCCTAAAAGTGCCGTCGGTATAGCGGCAATCAATGCCAGAACAGAACAGTGCCTGGCGGATTGTGCCAAATTTGTCTTGCGAAAAATCAAAGCTATCAGCACAAAGAGAAAGGCCCCCATAACCATTCCGATGGGCACATGGGTGAGGGTCGGATGAAGTGGGTGGGCATAGCCGAATTTTGTAAGAGTTTGATATATGAACTCAATCATCTGGTTACTCCCTTAGCAGGAAAAGAGCTGATTTCGCCGGGATAGGCTTAACCGGGTTTGTTTAAAATTTGCCGGAGCATGTTTACCCGGGGCTGTTAGGTACCCGCTTTTTTTAAGGTGAAATCAATTCTGACTACATTATAAAAGCCCTATAAGTCAAATATATTTTTCTCCGATCAGGTCTTTTCAATTGAGGCCATCGGCTTTTGGCTGGACCTGTCGCCTTCTCTGCGAAATCCGCTGCTGGGATTAAAAGCCGCCAATGATCACTTACTGCAAAAATGTAATCGTTTCGGCTAAAGAGGCAGCGTGACAGTAAATCATATTGATGATCTCGAGTTCTTTTTGGTGAAGCTCGTGGGAGCCGGCTGCGCAGCAGTCTTCAACCACAATCACATTGAAGCTTTCATCCGCCAAGCTGCGGACCGTTGATGATACGCATTGGTCCGTAAAGATTCCTGCAGCAATGACATTTTTTATTCCCATGTTGGCCAAAACGAGGCGCAGATTGGTGCCCGTCAGTGCGCTGTCGGTCGTCTTGGTGACAACGATTTCGTCATTTTTGGGAACGAGTTCAGGGACCAGTTGCGATTCCTCGGTATTCTTGGGCATCAGCAAATAGTTCCAGCCGGGTTTCTTCTGGCTGAGCGAACGGTCGCGACCGTCTACTTTTAAACAGGCGATGCGGGCGAAGATTACCTCGACATTTTTTTTACGGCAGGTTTCGATCAGCGAGACCGTGTTGGGGATGACAATAGAATTCATGCGCTCGATAAAAGGCGCCCAGCGCTTGCTTTCTGCGGGATCTTCCGGAATTTGCATGTATTTATTCTGGATATCGATCACCAGCAGTGCAGTTTCGGCTGCATTTAAGATGATATCATCGGGTTCAGGTGCCCCCTGGTAGTAGAAAGAACGATACATGGTTTTCCAAGACATGTTTTGGCTCCTTTCAGAATTTTGGCTTTGAGTTCTTCTCGTCATGTAATCAATCTGATGTTTTACCTATTCTATTTTCCCGCCACGTAATTTCTCCGATCTCACTAGTTTGGATGATGCCGCCGGGTTTTAGAATTAATATCCCGATCATGGCACAGGCCAGGATAATCTCTGTCAAGCCCACCACCGGTCTCGACAGGATTTGGGCGGCATTGATCGTATTTTCGAACGATCTGAGTCCTTCGAAAGCGGCTGTCACCGCAAATGTGCCGAAAACGGCTCCCGATACCGTGGCAGCACCGCCGATAACGAGCATACCCAGTATGACAAAGGTTTCGCGCAGATAGAAGGCATTCGGAGAAAAAGAGGTAATGAAGTGGGCCCACAGCCCGCCGCCGATACCCGCGTAAAGCGCACTTAGGATAAAGGCCTTCCAGCGCAGCGTTGTAATATCCGCCCCAATGGCCCCGGAGGCGACTTCATCGTCCCGGGTTGCCCGCAAAAGAATGCCGGTACGTGACTCTTTAAACCAGAGGGCCGTCACCACCGCAATGCTTGCGGCGGCAGCGGATGTCTTCAGATCGGTTGCATTGACAATGCCGAAAAGGGTTCTGGGTCCGTTCGTTACCGCGCTCCAATGCACCATAACCGTATGCATAATCACCAGCACCGCAAAAGAGGTAATGACGGCGGCGGCATCCGACAACCGCATCAGCGGGTATGAAATAATGGATGCCACAATGGCAGCGACGGCACCGCCTGCCAGAATGCCCAGTATCGGATCAATTTCCACAGATTTTAAAACCAGGTAGAGATCCGGCAGCGCCATTGACTTCATTTGAACGGGCATGGTCAACACAGCGGTGGTATAAGCCCCGACCCCCATAAAACCAATATGCGCAAAGGAAAGGATCCCGGAATTTCCGGTGAATATCTGCAACCCGAGTACCAGAATCAAGTTGATCAGAAGAATCGTTGCAATGCGGCTGAACAATCGGATATCAATCACCTCTGCAATAACGACCAGGACGATGATGGGCAAAATGAGCAGGCATATGGTGCATATATTCTGTTTGTTAAGCATCGTGTAGGGTCTTTCTATGAGCGCAGGCCTGTTTCGCGACCTTTGATTAAGCCCGATGGACGGAATAGAAGAATCAATATAACAAAGGTAAAGGTAAAGGCATCCCTGAAATGGAGCAGGTGCTGTGACAAACAGTAGTTTAAACTTACATCAATCAAGGCCAGCAGATAGCCTCCGACCACCGCCCCCACAAGACTTCGCATACCGCCGATGACCGTTGCAATAAAGGCTACCAGCAGGGGTTCAAGGCCGATCCCGGGCACAACCGAACCGATTCGGCCCAACCAGAGAATGGCGACAACCCCGGCAAACAAACCACTGATAGCAAATGCAAGGCTGATTATCATGTTTGCGGGGATACCGACCATGCGTGCCATCCTGAATTGAGAGGCTGCGGCTCGCAACGCCAGGCCTAAAACCGTGCGTTTCAATGCAAAGGAGAAAACGAACAGCATCAGCAATGCACACGCAATGGTGATGAGGTTTCGAATGGGGATGATGACATCTAAAATCTCAACGGAACGGGTAAAAATATCTGGCAAAGGCACATTGCGCGCGCGCGGTGAAATGAAAAGCAGAGCTGCATTTTGCAACAGCGTGCTGAATGCAAATGATGTTATCAGCACAGCCGTTACCGATTTAGCCCGTACCGGTCTGAAAGCGACAAACTCAGTCATCATACCGGTCGCAATCGCCATGAGGATAGCGACAAGGGCCATCGCCAACCAGGGAAACGGTGTGGCGTTTAACAGATAAAGGGTATAGCCGGCAACCATTACCAGTTCACCGTATGCAAAATTTACCAATTTCAATATGCCGTAAACGATCACTAGACCTAAGGCCATTAATGCATAAAGGCTTCCAAGGCTCAGGACGTCAAGAACAAACTGAAGTAAAGTACCAGTAGCCATTAATGCGAATCCTTTTGGGTGTAATCGCCGCTACCGCTAAAATGGTGAAATCCCTATATGATGCGCCGGTTGGGAATATTCAACCGGGAACGTTGAACCGTTCAACCCGGGGCTAACCGCCCAAGTAAAGTGCTTCCAGATCAGAAGATGATGCAATCTCTGCCGCCCTACCCTTTTTGGCAATCTTGCCAAGGGACATTACATACGCCCTATCAGCATTTTGCAGCGCCATCATTGCGTTTTGTTCCACCAGTAAAATCGTCAGGCCGGTAGTCCTCAATTTGTTGATGAATTCGTAAATGTGATGGACTATAGCCGGCGCCAATCCAAGGGAGGGTTCATCCAGTAGGAGCAGTCTCGGTCTTGACATCATCGCACGGGCAATCACCAACTGCTGCTGTTCACCCCCGGAAAGTGTTCCGCTTTGCTGGGTTTTGCGGTCACGCAATACCGGGAAGAGATCCAGCATTTGTTCCAGGTCCTCATAGCTTTGTTGACGGTTCCTGCGATGAATAAAACCACCCATAATAAGATTTTCGCGTACGGTTAGATCCGGGAAAACCTCCCGCGTCTCCGGCACCATGGCGATCCCTTTGCGCAGCACCCTTTCAGGAGAAAGTGCGGTGATATCCTCTCCATTGAAGGTAACCTTTCCGGATACGGCCTTGAGTGCACCGGCTATAGCCATCATGGTGGTGGTTTTGCCGGAGCCATTCGCCCCTAGCAGACTGACCATCTCACCTTCCAAGACCTCCAAGCAAACACCTTTGACAGCTGTGACCGCGCCGTATCGGACTTTCAGGTTTTCTACCTTAAGCATGAGCCACCTCTTTCGCCGGGCTGGACCCCAAGTACGCCTCGATAACTGCAGGTAATTTCCTGACAATGTCAACATCGCCCTCGCCGATGGTTTTACCGGATGACAGCACGTGCAGGCGATGACAAAGGCGCATGATGAGGGTCATATCATGATCGATAATCAACATTCCCAGTTTTTTGCGGGCAGGCAAATTCGAGAGAATATTTAGCAATGCCTTGCTTTCAGCTTCATTCATACCCGCGGCCGGTTCATCCAGCAGCAAAAAGTGAGGTTCCCCGGCCAGCGCCCGGACAATCTCTACTTTGCGTTTATCACCATAGCTGAGTGTCCCGGCCAGTTGGTCGGCAAATTCTCTCAGATTAAATTCTTTCAGCAAGGTAACAGCCAGTTTGGTGGCTTCTTTGCGTGAGGCACCTTTGGCCAGCGCAGTGGTCTCAACATTTCGAATAACCGTCAAATTTTCGAACAAGCGCACGATTTGAAAGGAACGGGTAATCCCTTTTAAGGCGATTTTCCGGGGCAGCAGGCGGGTTATATCCTCACCATTGATACTGACGCATCCTGAAACCGGCTTCACCTGACCGGTAATGACATTGATCAGAGTCGTTTTGCCGGATCCGTTCGGGCCGATCAGACCGACGATCTCGCCGACTTCAACATCAAGGTTTACGCTGTCAAGCGCCCGCAAACCTGAAAAATCAACCGAGATGTCCTTTGCTGAAAGCTGCAAATCCGCCATAATTTCCAAAACCCCAAGGAATAGCGGGTCGCTTACCCGCTAAAAGATGTTTAATATGAAATCAAATATCAGCTCTAAAAAGCGTGGCTCGATGGAATCCCTAAGCATAAGGAGGGGGTAGACCCAATATTCATAGCCAACGCCAAAGCTAAAGTACGCAGAAGAATTAAGGTGCCAATTAAATTTTCGGGTTTAAAAGAGAAGGGACCGTTGCGGTCCCTTTTGACTACCCTTTTAGATCCTTAAAAATTATTTTTGTGCTTGTTGTGCAAATAATTGAATCGGGATATTTTCACTATTTTATAATAATTGAATATTTTCGATTGAATATTGAATATTTAAGGTATTCTTCCGATTCTAAAAAAGACGGAGCAAAGCGACCTCTACAAATATTCAATTTGCAATCTTCAATTTTCAATTCTCCGCCTCCGGCGGATCCGGGTCAGGGGGCCGGTGGATTCTCCGGACGACGCCAGCCTATAAATGACGGTTTGCCCTGCGTCAGGCTAATAAGTACGGCAGCCTTGTCAGGAGCATGTCCATTTTTCGCCGAGCGATAGGACAATTTGCCGGTTAAAAGATTGAATTCATTGTTCTCGAGGACTTTGGCAATGGCCGCACCATCAAAAGAGCCGGCTTTCTCCGCGGCCTGCGCCATCAGCATGATGGTATCCCATCCCGTGGCGACAAATGAGGTGTCAGGGGCGTTGCCGTGGTAGGCTTTGTAGGCCTCGATAAATTTCCCCATGTCCGGGTGCGCCTCAGGCCCCATCCAGGTATGGGTAACAAAATACAGGTCGTTTCCGAACTTCTGGCCCAGCGCCTCAAACAGACCCGGGTCGTCGTAAGAATCACCGCCCATAATGGGTGAGGTGATTCCGACTTCACGGATCGAACGAATAATGGTGCCCAGATCCGGCATATAGGATGAAATGAAAATCACATCCGGCTGGGGTTTAATGGCTCTAAGGCGTGACAACTGGGCCGAAAAGTCCTGGTCACCCTGGGTATAAGTTTCCTCAGCAAGCACCTTGCCGCCGATGGCATTAAAATGGGCTAGGAAATATTTGCTGAGGCTTTTGGTATAAGCGATGAACTGATCGGTAACGACGTAGGCCGTCTTCCAACCACGTTCCTTAAACGCATACTCTGCGCCGACTGCCCCCATGGTGGTGTTCCACATGGACAATGTAAACTGTTTGTCGCCCAGCGACCATGAGCTATACAGGGGATCGGAAGCACAGGTGGAAATACCGACAAGCCCGACTTTCTGGGCTTCACGGCTGGCGGGACCGCCGAAATCAAAATCGCACGGCGCCACCACAAGCTTGGCTCCCTGGTCGATTAGTTCTACGGCGGCGTTACCGACCGTGACCGGATCACTTTTGCCGTCGATATTCACGAATTTAACCTTTTTCCCGAGAATGCCGCCATGTTCATTGAGGTATTTGACGGCAACCTGGGCGCCTTTAAGACCGGGTTCATCCAAAGGTGCCTGAACACCGGTGAGACTCAAAGCGCCACCAATCAGTATTTCATCCTCTGCAAATGACATTGACACGCTTGAGAATACGAACAATGTCAATGACAACATGCCGATTAAGATCTTAATTAAATTGTATCGCATTTTTCTCCTCCTTTTTAATTTGAATTTTTTCAGGCTAAATTTCAGTGGTTGCTAAAATCCCCACCCGATCCGCAAAATACATACATAATGATGTCGTGGATTACAATAAAATTCATTCACTTCCAATCCCATAAATGGGCCCTCGCCAATATCGCTTGCTATGTCAAAGATATTCACCATTAAGGTTTGACACCATATTTAGTCATTTATGGCAATTTGGCTGAGGATGGCGTGTTTTTGCATGGGCAGGGGATAACAGGATGGTTTTATTTTTCCTTCCAAATATTATAATCATTAATTTCATTCTTCAAAGAATTAACAATGGTTCTTAAAACGGCCAGATCATCTAAATAGCCGACTACCGGGATGAAATCAGGAATTAAATCTGCCGGCAGAATGAAATAAAGCAATCCGCCGCCGATTATAGCCACACTGGCGGGTGGCAATTTATATTTTCCGTTTAGCGTGTCTTTAAAGAGCGCATAAAGTACCCGCACATTTTTTAGCGCTGTTTTTAAGGCCGGATAAGCTTTATCGAGTTTTTTCCGGATGGCCTCATCATTAATATACTCGTTGAAATCTTTCCCTTCGGTATAGCGAAGCATTCGATCATAATTTTTGCGTTGTTCGGGATCCCGCAGTGTGTGGTAGGCCTGATTCAGGACTTTGGTTTTTTCTTCTGCTTCCTCAGCACGGTTTGGATTTATATCCGGATGCCATTCTTTGATCTTCGCCAGATAGGCCTGCTTTATGGTTTGCCGGTCAGCCTTGGCATCTATTCCAAGCAGTTTATAATAATTGGTATATTTTTCGGAGGTGCTATTCATTTAAGTGTCCGGATCCATTAATGGCGATGCATCGGGATTTGATCCTGTTCGGGTGCGTATCCCATCGCGGCAAGTGGTGATCAATATTACAGCGTCATTGCCGATGTCGTGACAATCCCCGGCAAGCGGATGCGGCCGCCAAAGATTCCACCGCTAGGTTTAGGCGCCGATCTTAACTCAAATCGAGTTGGAATTCAATCATCTTGTCTTCTGATAATTTCCTGCAGCCGTGAGCAAAGAATCCTGGCCCAGAGAACCAGGTTTTCAATGTTAGAAGAAATCAGTAAATCTATATCTTGGCCTAATCTGTTGAAGGTCATTTTAGGTTGGACACCAGCGAAATCATGTTTACCTTTGATGACCAAGGAGGTGCAAAAATGAATCTTGGGATAAATGGTAAAGTTGCCCTGGTGACTGCGGCAAGCCGGGGGTTGGGACGAGGCTGCGCTGAACAGCTGGCCGCAGAAAAATGTCGCGTAGCGATCTGCTCCCGTGACGGAGCCGCAACAAAACAGGCAGCCGAAGAAATTTCAACCAAAACCGGATCGGAAGTTTTGGGATTTGGTGCCGATGTGAGCAAGGCTGATGATATCAACCGCCTGCTTGATAAGGTTAGACAATCTCTGGGAGAACCGCAAATTCTGGTGACCAATGCCGGCGGTCCTTCGCCGGGAACATTCGCCAGCACCGCCCTGGAGGAATACGAAAAGGCCCTCAATCTCAACTTAATGAGTGCCGTACATCTGATTCACGGCGTAACACCGGCCATGAAGACAAAAGGCTGGGGCCGGATTATTGCCATCACCTCGATTGCGGTCAAACAGCCCATCGGCAGTCTGCTGTTATCCAATATGGCACGCGCCGGGCTGACGGGTTTTTTAAAAACGATTGCAACCGAATTGGCACCCGATGGCATAACCGTTAATGCATTGCTTCCGGGCACCCATAAAACATCGCGAATTGATCAGCTGACGCAGTACCGCGCCGGCCGGGAGAATAAATCGCCAGAAGAGATAGTCAAGGAGATGATGTCGGCGAATCCCAGCAATACCATTGGTGACCCATCTGATTTCGGGGCTGCCGCTGCCTTCTTGGCCAGCGTACAGGCTCGCCATATTACGGGCCAGAATGTATTGGTCGACGGCGGCAATTACCGCGGCCTGCTTTAAGCGGTTATTTCTAATGCGGCAATAACTTCTTGTGCCTTTTTTATTGAAATTAAAAGCTCTTTTCACCGCCGAGCCGCAAAGTGCACAGAGAATATTTATTTTATGTTTGCCGTTAAGAGGCCCCGCAATATTGGTGGGGATGACCGATTCATTGAAAAATATTCTAAACGGTCGGCCTCCGGCAAACATAAATGACAATCCGCCTCAAAGGTAAGGAATTGTTTATGCGTGACAGATTGAAAATAGCACATCATGCTATTACCCGAAGGGCATGCGTTTTTAACTTTCTGCCCTTGTTGTCATCCCGCTTCACTTTAGCGGGGCTCAGCAGAAAGTTAAAAGAAAAGCTCCATAGCGATCTCTGCGACTCGAGCGAAGCGGGCGGTGAATCCAGGTCTAAACAATAATGAACTTATCTATAAAGGGGTAAATGATCATTATAAAATCGAAGGGAGAGATAACATGTTTTGCAAAAAAGATTCCGCTGAGTCCCGACAACTTTTGGAAGGAGTTAATTTAACGACCCTGGTTCACGGTGATAAGACCCTGATGGGCCAATTTAAAATAGCGAAGGGCTCCGCAATCCCTGCGCATTCCCATCCCCATGAACAGACCGGATTTATGTTCTCCGGCAAGCTGCGCTTCAATGTCGACGGAAAGGTTGTGGATGTGGAAACCGGCGACAGCTGGTGCTTTCCAGGCAATGTCGAGCATTCGGCCGAGGCACTGGAGGATTCGGTGTTAATAGAGGTCTTCTCACCGGTTCGCGAAGATTACTTGCCATGAAAATTACAGTGATTCCTTAAGATTTGATTTTGTCCAATATCTGTTTGCCTCCCATCCGGTCTATCTGACGTTGGATCCATTGAGCACGTTTATACACATAGGCAGACGGACGTTTGGGGTTCCTTGCCTTTGGAGCGGGTAATACTGCCGCCAATCGTGCGGCCCCCCACAAGTGAATGTTGCCGGCTGGTTTTCTAAAATATCTTTGGCAGGCAGCCTCTACGCCGAAAATCCCGTCGCCAAACTCGGCAATGTTCATATAAACTTCCAGAATTCGTCGCTTACTCCAGAAAATCTCGATAAGAGCTGTAAAATACGCCTCAATTCCTTTACGTAAAAGGGATTTCCCCGGCCAAAGAAAAAGATTTTTGGCCACTTGCTGGGTTATGGTGGAAGCACCGCGCAGGCGACCGCCGTTCATACGAGTCTTCATTGCATCTGTAATGGACTCAAAATCGAATCCGTGATGAATTGGGAATTTTTGGTCTTCTGAGGCGATGAACGCCAAGGGCAAATGCAATGCGATCTGTCCCCAATTTACCCAGCGATAATCGATGTGAAAATCTTCTCGATGATTCATAACCGCTTGGCAACGCTGGATGGTCATCATCATGCTGGTAGGCGGGTTGATCCAGCGCAGCGTCAAAACGAGGAGAATACTGATGATAACAAATCCCAGCAGTATACGAATGATTCCTGCAGTCAAGCGTCGAGCCCAGCTTTTATTTTTTTTCAACGAATACTTTTTATTTCTTCGCTTAGGGAGGGCAGTCATACTCTCAGCTTAACCTACTTTCGGAAAAAACAAAAACTGAAAAATTGGGACATGCTCTGGATTAAACATGCGGTCAAAGGACTACAAGAGAACGCGAGGTGTTCTGGTGTTCCAGCTTTTGTTAAAAACGACATCAGCGCAATGTTTTGCTTGAATATTAGCTGTCATATAAAACCAATTTTCATCAGACCACATGGCGGTTTGAATATCACTGGAGACATGCCAATTGCTCCGACCGGTGTACATTTGCCAGCTAAGATCAGCTCTGGCACTTAATGGATCATGGGGGCCAATCTGCCATGTCTCGCGTCCTATTAAACTCGTTTGCAAGCCGTGGGTGCGGATGATGCGCTCTCCATAGTCGTCTGTGTTACGAGTGATGACCGAACCGTTATACGCATTCTTCTCAACAGTCCAATCCAATTCTGGATTGCGCAGGATGATCTGATCCAAGGGTGGTGCACACTCGGCTGATGGGAAGCGGATCGGCTTCTCCTGACGTATCGGTCGGGTGGGCAGATGGAATTGGCTTTTTATGAGATGGACGGTTAGACTGCTGCTCTGTGGCGAAGGCCATACCATTGGCCAATATGCATTAGAAAGGGACAGGCACAAACGATGTGAGGCAGGCAATGCCCAAGCGATCTCATTCAGCTGGATTTTGATCCGATAGATCTGACCCGCAACCAAAGGTTTTGGGTGCTGATGGCCATCACGGTGAGTCAGATTAAGAATACCGTAGGTAATACGAGACGCTTGGTTGTCAGGTCGCAGGTCGCACAACCTGGCTGCTAAAAATGCGTGCGGTTGATCCGAAGACACTTCAATCGATAAGGTCGGAGCACCACAAATTTCTGTACGCTCCTTGAATGGTTGCGAGACAAAGGTTAATGACCCCCGATCATCGATGTGTTGGTCCAGAGGAAGCTCGGGACCAGTGCCGAAGGCAAACCAGCGTCCGCCCTGCGCACCAACGGTTACCAACGGTTTGAGGGGAAGATAAAGTCATCACGCCACGTCCGGGAGTATCCTGCAGGATACCATTTGCCAAGTGATAGGTTTTAAGGACCATATTTTGTGGCGGCCATTCAGGCTCACTGATCCATCGGCCTGAGACGTTTTCAAAGAAGGATTGAGGTGGCAGGCTTTCCTGCATATAGAGCCGAACCGTCGGCTCATGAATAATTCCCGTCTCAATATTCTTTAACCAATAGTCCCACCAGCGCAGGCATTCTTGTAGAAATCCCACCTGTGGTCCGGGTTTGGCAACATGTGGATATTTGTGGGCCCATGGGCCGATCACAGCTTTTGTCGGACAGGTAAGATTTTCAACCATTCGAAATATGGCATTTGAATACCCATCGGCCCATCCACCGACCAATAATGCCGGGATCTCGATATCTGAATAATTTTCACAGATCGAACCGTGTTTCCAATATGGGTCCCGTGTTTGGTGTTTCAGCCATGTCTCAGCTAAAAATGGAAGGTTCTTCAAACGTTTCAGCCATATCTTTTGCCAATTCTCACCTACGATCATGGGGTCCGGCGGGCGGCTGGAATATGCAAGCATGGTCGTTGCCCACCCCAGGTTATAGTTAAGAAGACAACCACCCATATAGTGGATGTCATCTGCATAGCGGTCATCGGTTGAGCAGATCGAAACAATCGCCTTCAATGCCGACGGCCGTCGAGCCGCAATCTGCAATGCATTAAAACCGCCCCAGCTAATACCCATCATGCCGACAAGTCCGGTGCACCAAGATTGAGAGGCGATAAATGCGATGACTTCCAGCGCGTCATCTTGCTCCTGCTGCGCATATTCGTCAAACATCAGGCCGTCGGAATCACCGTTTCCGCGCATGTCTACCCGTACACAGGCATAACCGTAAGCGGCAAAATAGGGGTGAGTCAATTCGTCGCGCTCAATCGTTCCATCACGCTTGCGATAAGGTAGGTATTCTAAGATGGCCGGCACAGGATTTTTTGCGGCATCTTCCGGCATCCAAACTCTTGCAGCTAAACGGCACCCATCACACATAGAGATCCACATGTTTTCAAACACTTTGATATTTTGAGGCAATTTGACAGGATTCATGCTGCGCTTCACAAAAAGATAGCTTAACTGGGTGTTTCGTTTACATCCACTTGGTACTACTCCAATTGAATTAAAAACCAATTGGAAGTTATTGGTTATTGGTTAATAGTTTCAGACGAATACAATCCACGTCGAATGTTCTTTGAGGCAATTCCGAAGCAAAATAGCGCTGATTGGGACCGATGGGATGATCATTGCCCACCTGCCCGAAACCTCGTAAAATCCTTTT
>CALZJV010000144.1 GCA_945787595.1 uncultured Desulfobacterales bacterium
CGATGCGTTTATGGCAGAGTTTTGCCAGCCCTTTTTGCCGGGCACCTGCAGCAACTACCGATCCATTGTGCGCGGCTTTTTAAGCTACCTGCATCAGCAACGCGGCATTTTAAAAAAAGACCTGGCGCCGCTTCTCATCGGCGCCTCTCAATTTGCCAAAGCCAAGCCACCGAAATTTTTGCGTCCTCACGAGGTACAGCTGTTGTTTGACAGTCTGTCGATTCGTTCACCTAAAGATCTTCGTACCTATGTCATGGTTCACCTGGCTTATACCCTGGGGCTGCGACCCTGCGAGATCTGCCGCATCACCTTAGATGATATCGCCTTTAAAAAAGCACAAGTTAACGTCGAGGATCGCAAAAACAAACAACCGCTAACGCTTCCCATCCC
The DNA here is from genome assembly GCA_945787595.1 of uncultured Desulfobacterales bacterium. Next base: position 391 of record CALZJV010000144.1, read on the forward strand.
CGAGAAAACCCTGAAGGCCATTGTCGCTTATATGGTCGGCGGCCGACCCAACAGCCAAGACCGTCATCTTATTTTAAGCTTCCATGCCCCCTATGGGCCAATTGTCCCCGGCCTGGTGGGCCGTTACATTCAAGAGACGATGCACACCGCCGGACTGAGCTCAACGCCTTATTGGCTGCGCCATTCCTATGCCCAGCACCTGTTGAGCTCCGGGGCCTCGATCTATGAGATCAAAGAGATGCTGGGACATCGCCATATCGAGTCCAGCCGCAAATATCTTCACATCCATACCGACTTGATGCGCGAGGTGATCTTAGATGAACCGCTTTGAAAGTTTTTTGGCACAACAGTTTGAAGATTACATGGCCTACCGGCACCAGCTGGGCTATGATACCGACAACTTGCGCTGGGCGCTCAAAACCGTTGACCGTTACCTGATTAGTCAAAACGCCGAACAAAAGGATCTGACACCGGCATTTTTCCTCAATCTGCAAGCCGATCTGCATACCCAAAATAAATCTATCAATCGCCTGCTGTGTTGCACAAGAAAGTTTTTCGAATACCTGATGCGCATAGAATACTGCCGGGATAATCCTTTAAGGGATATCCCCTGGCTGCCCGAAGAGAACTATATTCCATTTATCTTCTCTCCAGCGCAAATCGAACAGTTGCTGGCCGCCGTCTGTCGCTGCCTGCGCAAAACCTCAAAATATTTTCTCCAAGATCTGGGCTGCTATCTGGCCATTTTACTTTTGGCACGCTGCGGCATGCGTATTTACGAACCGTTGCGGCTTAAGCGGCATCACTTCCGTGTCGACGACAACACGCTTTATATTGAAAAGACCAAGTTTAAAAAAGATCGTCTGATTCCCATACCCAGAGCAGTGGCCGCTGAGATTACCAATTACTTGGCAGTGCGCCGCATGCTTTGGGGCACTGATGCCAATGCCTATCTGCTGGCGATGAGCAAAGAAAAACCCTTCTACGACGAGTTCATCCGCCGGCGCTTTCACCAGGCGGTCGGCGATATCGGCCTCAAGTGCCCCAGGCAAACCATCGGCAACACCAATATCGGTGCTCCCACGCCTCATTGCCTGAGACACAGCTTCGCAGTCAACACCTTAAAGCGCATCAAGGCGCAGGGCAAATCCGCCCAACATGCCCTGCCGGTGCTCGCTGCCTACCTGGGCCACAGCGAGTATAAGCACACGGCTAAATATCTCAAGCTGCTGGATGCCGAGCATCGATACCAGTTGGTCAATTTTATCAAAACGCAAAACCGGGACCCATGAAACTGTCAACCTGTCTCAATCAGTTCTTTGTCCAATATCTGCCCCGCATCAAAGGCAGCAGTCAACAGACTATCCATACCTATCGCGATGCCTACCGGCTGTTTTTACCCTTTGCCGCAGACTATCACCATATAAAGATCGCCTCATTGCGCATCGAACATCTCTCAGTCGAGCTGATCATCGCCTTTCTCAATCACCTGGAAGAAAAACGCAAAAACAGCGCCCGAACCCGCAACCTGCGGCTGGTGGCCATCAAATCACTGGCCAAGATGATCCGGTTTATGTATCCGCAGCACCGACAACTGGCCCAACAAATTTTGAACATCCCTCAAAAACGCATGCAAAAAAAGCTGATCGGTTACCTGTATCCGCAAGAAATTATGGATGTCTACAATGTCGTTGATTTGAAGAAAAGTGAAGGCCTGCGAGATTATTGTCTGCTGCATCTGCTCTTTGACTCCGGTGCCCGGGCAACCGAAGTCGCAACCCTTAATCTGGATTACTTCGATGACCGCAACCAAACCCTTGCCATTTTAGGCAAAGGAAACCGCTTCCGCCAGATCAAATTGTGGCCTAAAACCTGTGAACTGCTCACACTGTATATCCAAAAATATCGCAGCACTCCAAAACCGTTGTATCGCCATCGGCTTTTTATCAACCAGCGCGGACAAGCATTAACACGATCGGGCATCCACCGGTTGTGCCAAAAATATCTTCGCCGCGCCCTTCCGCCCAAACGCCTTAAATCCATCAATCCTGCCCACAGCTTCCGACATTCACGGGCCGTTAATATGCTCTGCTGCGGTAAATCCATTACTGATATCAAAAACCGTCTGGGTCATGAAAATATCAACTCCACCATGGTTTATCTGCATATGGATATGACTCATAAGCGCGCGGTGCAGAAAAAATTTATCCAATACGCCCAGTCAGCTCTTAAGCATGATCCAAAATTGGATGAACTTATCGATTGGGACCACAAAGAAGATATCCTGGCCTGGCTCGACAGCCTCTAAACCAAGGCTGAAAGGACATCGGCCGGAGCAAAAGAGGTATCAACTGACACTAATTTTTATGTCGCCACTTATTTTGCAAATCTGTAATTTATTCGCTAACTTATTGAAATATAAACAAATCCGCATTTATCGCGATCAAGTTAATATCTTCTATACTATCAGTAGGTTAAGTGTACTCGCAACATAGGGCACGAAATCCACAATTGATAAGGATTGTGGATTGGTCAGGGGCAATCCACAATGGCCGGGAATTGTAGATTTGTACAGCAAACCCAAACCATCCCTGTTCAATTTTTTGGTGGATTTGAAAGCGCAATCCACACACTGCGATATAAAACGCCCGGTTCGGATTTTTACAAAATTTTTGAGATTAAAAGATGGCAATATTTTCCCGAGACGGGTTTTCGCTAACCCGAAATGGATTTACATTTTCCGAGACCACCACCAAATCAACCCTGAAATGCCCGTCTTCAGAAATCCAAGAATTTTTAACTAATGTTCAGTGGCTTTCCCTGCTCTATTGTGATGGGAAGGCGTTTCACCCTCCTCTTCCTTTCCCTTTTTAACCTTTTTATCTGTTGCTTGGACATTATATTGGACATTTTTTTAAATCCCTTGTTTTTCCTTCTCTAAACAGTTAATTTTGTAAGACTCCGGTCTTTATATAAACCGAAGGAGGCCCCAATGCCTAAACCGACGTATAAAGAAGTATGGAAAAGAGCCAAAATTTTAAGGAGAAAAAACACTATGCAACTTTACATCTCTGGTAAGTGGCAAAATACAGAAGAAACCATGCCTGTACACAACCCTTTTGACGGTTCGATCGTAGATGAAGTTCCGATAGCAGGTCCCGACGAGGTGGAAAAAGCTATCGTCAGCGCCCAACGCGGGGCGTTGGTCATGGAGGAAATGCCCTATTGGCGCCGTAGTGAAATCATCGCCAAGGCTTCCCAATTGCTGGCCGAACGTAAAGAGGAGATCGCCAAAATAATAACACTGGAAAATGGAAAGACCATCAAAGAAGCCCGAGGCGAGATCGGGCGCTCGGTTATGACTTTAACTTCAGCAGCCGAAGAGGCGAAGCGAATGCACGGTGAAACCTTATCCCTATCAGCGTTGAATATTCCCGATATCGAAAAAAAGTTTGGCTTTACCTTTCGGGTGCCATGTGGGGTGGTTCTGGCCATTACCCCATTCAACGTTCCGGTCAACTTGGCCTGCCATAAGGTGGGCTCCGCCATTGCCGGGGGTAATTCAGTCATCTTTAAACCGGCTTCAGACACGCCTCTATCTGGCTTGATGTTAGTGCAGGTTTTGCTAGATGCCGGTTTACCAGAAGAGGCTATTCAGTGCTTGACAGGGCCCGGAGGAAAAATAGGCGCAATGCTGAGTCCAGACAAACGAATTCGAAAGATTACCTTTACAGGCAGTTACCAGGTCGGCCAGAAGATTTGTCAAATGGCCGGCTTAAAGAAGGTTACCATGGAACTTGGCGGCAACTGTCCTGTAATCGTCATGCCTGACGCCGATCCGGAAAAGGTGGCAAGCGCACTAGTTTCGGGGGGGTACGGCTTGACCGGCCAAGCCTGTGTATCAGTTCAACGTGCCTTTATCCATGAAAACCTTTACGAAGAGATTATCGAGGGCTTGAATAAAAAATTAGATGCATTCGTACTAGGGGATCCCATGGACGAAAAAACAACAATGGGTCCGCTCATCCGCGAATCTGATGCCATTCGGGTTGAAAAGACTATTGCTCAGGCCTCCCGGTCTGGAGCACGCATTATCCGCGGCGGTCAACGGGATAGAAACTTTATCCAACCTGCTATTGTGGCGGATGTTACGCCTGAAATGACGATCTATAGCGATGAACTTTTTGGTCCTGCAATTGGCTTTATTAAGTTCAATACGTTTGAAGAGGCCGTTGCGGGAGCAAATGATACCAATTACGGTCTATCCGCCGGTGTCTTTACAGAAAACATTAACTTAGCCATGCAATTTATACGGCAAATTAAGTCCGGAAATATAATGATCAACTGGCCCAGCCGCTGGAGAGTTGACCATATGCCGTCTGGAGGAATCAAGGACAGTGGCATAGGCAAGGAAGGTCCGAGATACGCAATCGAGGAATTAACAGAGCTTCGAACAGCAATTTTACATTTGGATCAACGCTCTCCCTTCTGATTCAGTTTAACAGCCACACGATTAAAAGGCTGACAGTCTGTCCAGCCTTTTAATCGAATGGTTTCATAATGCAAACGTTATGTTATACGTATTAAACAATTGACGCGGGTTATCTGGGTTGGAATTGTCTTTAGTTTCTCCAATTAACTAAAATCTGAAAAGAAAGTGAGCATCAATGAAAATATACGATATTTCCCTGCCGATCACTGCGGGTATACCCGTTTGGCCGGGGCATCCGCCTGTAGAAATACGGAAATTTCGTAGCATGGCAAAAGGTGAGAAAAACAATGTTTCGTATATCGGGATGACTGTTCACACCGGTACGCACGTAGATTCCCCCTCTCATTTTATCAGCGACGGAGAAACCACGGAAAACCTCTCCCTCCAGACGCTTATCGGCCCTGTGGTGGTGGTAGAAATACCGCCTGATGTTGGTTCCATTACCGCCAGGATTCTCAAGCAGTGCTTCCTTGATGCCGGGGAGAAACGGGTGCTGTTCAAGACAGCGAATTCCTATCCGGCGGCGAGCAAGATTCCTGTCGCTGGGACCGAACCGGTAGATATTCTTATTTCTTTTGCAAATATGGAGAATGATATGACGATTAATATGGCAGCTCCTCTGGAGGTCGGCATCTGCGTTCGGGATATGACAAGGATGGTCGACTTTTATACAAAAGTTCTGGGGTTCGCTTATGTCAGTCTTGCTGAGGCAGCCAAGGAAAAAAGTCGGTTGTCCGGATTTACACCTTCGGGATATGAAATCGTAAGACTGCAAACCAATTATGGTGAAAGAATCAAGTTGAATCGACCGGTCGATCCCCCGTATGAACGTTCTGACGATGCACATATCCTTGATCGTCAGGGAGCTGTCTATCTGACTTTTATTGTTAATGCCTTGGATGAAATGGTGGCGGGTTTAAAAAAAGCCGGGGTGCCGGTTTTGCCGGCTGAAGGAACAGTAGAAGTTAGACCCGGCGTCAGGCTGTGTACCGCTAGAGATCCTGAGGGGAATCATTTGGAGTTTGTTGAGTATGCAGATATCAGCATTTATCGAAACGATCTTTTTGGTGAGACTTAACCCTGTAGGTGCATAAAATTTAGAAATCAAACTTAACTGCTGCGATAAAAATCATTGCCAGTACTGACTGATTCTGGATTCTGGATTCTGGTTTCTGGATACTGGATGCTGTTGGAATTCACCGATAGTGTGTTGTAAGCTATCCAGCATCAAGTATCAAGCATCCAGCATCTGCCCAGAAAAAGCAACGACTTCAAGCATAGCGGCCAGGCTGGATGACAAAAATTTATGTAAAGTTAGGGTTAATTATCCAACTATTGATCGCTAATCACTGATAGGAGGAATTTATGGCTACCGGTCGAAAACGTTTTAAATGCACTGTCTAAAATTAAGATGATAACCTGATAGGAATTAAAATTTTCGGGTTTTGCAAAGACTAGTCCGCAAAACCCGGAATTTTAAATTCTCCACGGTTCGATAATTAGCGGTTCTCTTTCGAAATATATGGCCGGGCAGAGTAGAATTTAAGTTTATACCAATCCACCATTAGGCTGCACGATCTGACCATGCACCCAAGACGCTTTGTCTGAGGCTAAAAAACTCACCACTTCTGCCACTTCCTGCGGCTGTCCCACCCTGTTGAATGGGCTCATGGCAGCGGATCGTTTGATTGCTTCTTCATTTTTTCCGGCCCGAAAAAGATCGGTATCTACCGGACCTGGAGCTACCGCATTTACCCGCACGCCACGGCCAGCGAGCTCTTTGGACATACTGCGCACCAAACATTCGACCGCGCCTTTGGTCGCACTATATGGGCCAAGGCCAGGTGCAGCAAAGCGTACCAACGAAGTGGTAATGGCTATGATGCATCCGCCGTCGACTACTTGTTTAGCTGCCGCTTGCAGGACGTTAAACGCCCCCACGATATTTATTTCCACCAGACGGCGAAAGTTGTCGGGCTCAAACTGCGCAACGGGAGCAGGCGGAACATTGATACCTGCATTGGCCACGATACAGTGTGGGGCACTGCCGAAATCTTTGTAAACATCCGCGAACACTTGTGCGACTTGAGCTGATTCGGTTATCTCGACACGATAGGCTTCTAATCTGGATTCACCTGTGCTTGGGGCTGTATCCGGCGGATTGGCGACATAAGTATAGGCAACGTCAAATCCAGCTCCGGCCAGAGTTTGCACACAAGCTGCACCGATGCCTCGTGAACCACCAAAAACCAATGCGATTTTTTTACTCGTATTCATATAATCTCCTCGATGTTTGACTATTATCTGTGCTATTAAAATTAGCCTTGAATAGCAGTTTATTATTTTCTAATCAAGTATTAGTTAACGACTTCTGACGGGTTAGCGGATATCATGGACATCTCCCTGATCGACCGGCGGCCGAATGAAACATTTCGTCACCGTTGGGGGGACTGGATAGAAGGTTAGTCTCATAGGAAAGATAACCAATGCGTGAGCCGGAAACGCCCGACTTTATCGTGGATTGGCTACTTGCTTTTAACTTTGAATTGATGTAGTCGTATATGGGAATGAAATCCTTCGGACGGCTTAGGGCCAATCCGTTTGTCCAGCCCCAAAAGCCGCACCGAAAACTGCCCGTGGCGGTCGTTTGACAGATCGCAACAACTACTTTCTGTTTCATGCGTAAGCGTTATTGTTTCAATATTGAAACAATTTTATTGCCCTGATTTTCCCTTTCAAATGTCCTGAAAGCGTGAAGACAGGTTGTTGATGCAGAGAACCATCTCGAAGAGACGATAAGATAAGGCGCTAATCGGCTATTGGCCGGCGACAACGCGCATGCTCCCCGACTTCTGGTCAATTTAAAGGAGAGATTTTATGGCAAAGATGAGAGGCGCCGATATTATCGCAGAATATTTAATCAAGGAGAAGGTTCCTTATCTTTTCGGACTCTGCGGACACGGCATTATCGGATTGCTTGATGCGTTTTACGACCGCCAAGACGAGATCAAGATTGTGTCCGTGCGGCACGAGCAGGCCGCGGCACACATGGCGGATGCCTATTTCAGGATTGCCCACAAACCTGTGGCCACCTTTACCTCTTGTGGACCCGGGTCGACGAATATCACCACGGGTCTGGCATCGGCTATGATGGACTCCTCCGCGTTTCTCGCGATAACGGGAAATGTGCCGACCTCTCAGTTCAACCGGTCACCGTTCCAGGAGACCGGCCGTCATTTCCAGGCTGAATTCCTCAACTCGATCCGGCCGTATGTCAAAAGATCATTTCAGCCGACACGCACAGACATGATTCCCCTGGCCATGCGACAGGCCTTTAAAACGATGCTGACCGGCAGGACAGGACCGGTTCACATCGATGTGCCGCTGAACTGCTTCGCCGAAGAAGCCGAGGTGACGGTGCCGGAGCCTCACCTCTGGCGTGTCGGTAACACCTATAAATCGGCGGGCAGCCCGGAATTGACCGAAAAGGTGTTAAAAATGATGGAGAGTGCCGAAAAGCCCTGCATCATTGCCGGCAACGGTGCCAGTTTATCCGGGCTGGCACCGGAACTGGAGCGTCTGGTTGAACGGCTGAATATCCCGGTTGCCACCACGGCTAATGGCAAAGGCATCCTGCCCGAGGATCATCGACTGAGCCTGGGGGCTGTCGGAAGAAACGGAACATACATGGCCAACGAATGCTGCCGCTCCTGCGATGTGCTGCTCGCTCTGGGCGTGAAATTCGACGACCGGCAGAGCAGTTCATGGATTCCGGGCTATTCATTTAATATTCCGCCAACAAAGCTTATCCATGTTGAAATCGATCCGGAGGAACTGTCCCGAAACTATCCGCCGACGCTGGGCATCCTGGCCGACGCAAGAGCGTTTCTAGCCGAATTGGTGACATTGGCCGAAAGCCAGATCGAACAGCGTGAGGACAGAAACCAGGCCTGGATCAATCAAATCGAAAACTGGAAAAAGGGCTGGGAAGAGTTCAACCAGCAAAATTTCAACTCCGGTCTAGTTCCAATTCGGCCGGAACGGCTGGTTAAGGACATGCGCGAAGTGTTACCTAGAGATGCCATCCTGGTTTCCGATGTCGGGGAACACCACAACTGGTTTTTACAATTTTATCAAACCTACCAACCTTCCACGTTTTTGCAGTCATGGGGTTTCGCGGCCATGGGGTTTGGCGTGTGCGGCGTGTTGGGCGCAAAGCTGGCGGCTCCTGAAAAAAAGTGTGTCTCTATTTGCGGAGATGGCGGTTTCATGATGACCCCCCACATTTTGTGTACGGCCGTGGAATATGACATCCCGGCGGTCTGGGTTGTATTCAACAACAACGGCTGGAATGTCATACGGCACCAGGCCAACGGTGCCTGGCCCGGGCGCGAGATTGCGACCAGCTTCAAACGAAAAGATACCGGCGATTTTTACAACCCTGATTTCGCGGCACTGGCCAAGGCCTGCGGGGCGGATGGCGCCAGAGTCGAAAAACCCGGCGATTTAAAAGATGTGATGAACCATGCCCTTCGCGCGAACAAACCTTATGTGATTGATGTGGTGGTAGACCGCGAGGCCATGGCCCCGTCAGTCGGCACCTGGGTGCTCCCACCGTTCACCCACGGCGAGCCCACATATGGAAAGCGAAATTTAAGAGAATAAGAATTGGTCTGTTCTCTTATTCCAAGCAGAAGACTGTTTCACAATTTTAGGCAGCAAAATTAGGAGCTGAGGGATCTGTGCGCTTTATGCTGGTTCAAACGGGTAATGGGAAAGTTACCGTGTTCAGGATCGTTATCCTGTGGCGGGACCACGCTTCATAAGCCTCACGCAGCCGCGCGGGGCTTTTGAGTTGTACATTTTAAAATGCGGCAACCGGTTTGATGCACTTCCGGAAATTGTGAATGTAGCGCATTACAACTTTTTCCCGCCTGTATCCCGGTTTGTAACTACTCAGGCAGATAGCCTTTGGGCTATCGGAAAAAATTATTCATAACCTTGCGACTAAACAACCCGAGTCGTCACAAGCCGTTTTAGAAGACCCCTTGCCGTCAATTATAGGGGTGCGGTTGGTCAATACAGCCAGTTTTTCACCCGTGCGAAACAGACCGGACCCGGTTACAAGGAGATGATTGCAATGACGCTGAAGATAGAACCGGATTTGGGTTCCCCTGCCTTGCCGTGGGAAGATACGTTCGACACGATCGTGTTGGGCTCGGGGCTTGGCGGCCTCACCGCGGCACTGGTTTCGACCATCGAAGGCAAAAAGACCCTTCTGCTTGAAAAGAGTGCACAGATTGGTGGAACCTCCGCACTGTCATCCGGATCGACCTGGATTCCGAATAATTCCTACCAGCGGAAAATGGGCATAACCAACGACAGGGATGCTGCATTGACGTATCTGGACGCACTCATCGGAAACCGCGCCGATCGAGCCCTGCGAGAGGCTTTCCTCGATGCCGGGCCCGGTATGCTCGCTTATCTAGAAGAGCACATCGATCTCCAGTGGCTCATGTTCGACGTTCAGCCGGATTATGAACAGAGTCTCTCCGGCGCCACCACTGGCGGTCGGGCACTCATGCCCCTGCCCTTTGATGGGCGCCGGCTGGGAAAAGACTTCGACCTGGTTCGCTGGCCGATCCCGGAGCTCATGCTCTTTGGCGGCATGATGATCACCCGCGCCGAAGCGGCCCGCCTTCTGAAACTCGGAAGAAATTTAGACTCGATTCTCCTGGGCGCGCAACTCTGCGGCCGTTTTATCCTGGACCGGCTGCGTTACAGGCGAGGGACACGGTTGGTTCTCGGCAATGCACTGGTGGCTAAACTGCTGTACCACCTCATTGATCACGAGGCAGCCATATGGGTCAACAGTAGGACGGCACAGCTGATCCTGGAAAATGGCCGCGTATGTGGTGCGGTGGTGCAGCGCGGCGGTGTCGAGGTCCGGCTCCGTGCCCGACAGGGAATCGTGCTGGCAGGCGGAGGCTTCCCGGCAAGCCCGGAACTCCGCGAGCGTCATTTCCCCAAACCGGCAGCACAATACACCGCAGCATGCGACGGCTGCACCGGCGATACCCTGCGGCTGGCACAGGAGATCGGCGCGTCGCTCGGACCTCCGGGTCAGGACAACGCCTTCTGGTTTCCGAGTTCCATCGCCGAACGCCGGGACAGATCCACGGCGGTTTTCCCGCATATCGTCCTGGATCGAGCGAAGCCCGGACTGATTGCCGTCAATTCCATGGGACGGCGATTTTGTGATGAAGGGTCATCCTACCATAAATTCGTACGGGAAATGTACCGCTCCCATGCCAGCATTCCCAGCATCCCGGCCTGGCTGGTCTGCGACCGCCGTTTTGTCTGGAAATACGGTATCGGGATGATTAAGCCGCGCACGCCTTTCTTGAAACCTTTCATATCTCGCGGATATCTCTACGCGGCCGACTCGGTGGAGGCGCTGGCGGAAAAGATCGGCGTCGACGGCAAGGGGCTGTCAGAGACCATCAGGACCCATAACGATTTTGCCCGCACCGGGGTGGACACCGATTTCGGCAAGGGGAGCAATGCGTATGATCAAGCCTACGGTGATCCAGGGCATCTGCCGAATCCCTGTCTCGGTCCGATCGACCGGCCACCGTTTTGTGCGGTGGCGGTGTTTCCCACGCCCCTGGGTACGAGCCTGGGGCTGCGGACCAACACCAACGCCCAGGTGCTCGAAAGCTCGGAGCAGCCGATAAAAGGGCTGTATGCCTGCGGCAATGACATGCATAGCATACTCGGCGGCGAATATCCTGGACCCGGCGCACAAATCGGGGTGGGCATGGTGTTCGGTTATCTAGCGGCTAAGCATGCGTCAGGAGCCGTGGATGACTGACCCGAATGTTGCACCGTGACTCGTGCGTCCATCCTGGTTGACAAACAACCTCTCTTTTGCCATAAACTACCTTCAAGAAAGCAAGTTCTTATCACTAAACCATGGAAACCTCAGGTTCGATAGATTATGGAATCCAGGTTACGATATAGGACATCCCAGGCCAAAGTGTGTGGGAGGTAGATGCAGAAGAAAGTAAAGATCCGGGTCCAGAGGGCCCGGCTTTGGTCCACCCCGGCTTCCGGCTCGTAGAGCCTAAGAGCCTACAGCTCGGAGAGAGGGGTGATATGAAACTGCAGGATCGAAACTAGTTGATTTCCGCATTTCCACCTACCAACCCATGGCCCATGTTGAACCCCATACCCACAAAGTGCAGGAACAGATCTATCACATTCTGAAGGGAGAGGGATTGATGGAACTGGATGGAGAGAGACAGGTGGTGCGCCCCGGCGATTTCATTTTTATTCCACCCGGTATTGAACATGCAATCTATAATACAGGCAGTATGGACATCACTTTCTTTGTGATTACAACACCGCCGGAAGACGAGTAGCTCGGAACGACCCCAAGAAGTCATCTGGAAGAACCAAGGCGGTAGCGATAGAACATGCTGGATAATTGGCACTGACCTTACAGAGTGATTAAATTACAGAATACGGAGAGGGGACAGGATAGGCCTATATCCTTTTTCGGCACTTTTTATTAAATTTAATAGAAAGGAGAAGCTATCATGAAAAAAAGAGAACAGGTGCACGAACAACGAACCAATTCTATGAGCCGACGAACCGTGCTGAAATTAGGTGCTGGATTGGCTGTCGGGTCCATACTTGGATTTCCCGCCATACTGCATGCTAAATCCGACTCGATCAAGATAGGCCACCTCACGCCTATGACCGGCTTTCTCGGGGCGCTCGGAGGATGGGCCGTGATGGGCATTCAGATGGCCGCTGAAGAAATCAACGCGGCTGGCGGCGTCATGGGGCGCAAACTGGATGTAAAGTCGGAAGATTCGATCAATCCCGATACCGCAGCGACCAAGGCGCAGCGAATTCTTGAGCGTGACGGTGCCGCTGTGTTGATGGGCGAAATCAGTTCAGCCTCCGCACTCGCCATCTCGCAGGTGGCGGCCCGCAACGAAAGACTGTTTATGGCGCTCGGGCCCCGCTCGGACACGCTGCGCGGCAAAAGCTGTAACCGTTATATGTTCTGTACCGACATTCCCAACACCGTGATGGTCAACGCCGTAGGCAACGCGCTGTTGCGCGACAACATGGTGAAAGGCAAAAAGTTTCACACGCTGACGTCGGATTACATTTTCGGTCACGATCTGCTGCGCGCAGCCAAGGAATTTTTCGCTGCCAACGACGCCACTCTGATCGGAGATGAGCTTGTCGCCACTGACGTGACCGACTTCAGCCCGTATCTACTTAAGATACGGCAGGCCAAACCCGACGTGGTCTGCTTGAATCTGGCCGGTAACCAGGTGACAAATTTCGTAAAGCAGTATGCCGAATACGGACTTCCCTTTCCCACCGTCGGCTTCAACCTGAATACGGCCGATGCCTGGGCGGCTGGCGAAGGCAACCTGAGCGGAACCTGGCCCACGGTCTGGTACCACACGCTCAACAATCCGAACTCTTATGCGTTTGTAGCTGCTTTCTGGAAAAAATACGGCAAGCCCCCGGAGAACCATGCGTGGATCGAATATATCGCGCTGAAGATGTTGGCACAGGCCATCGAAGAGACCAAGTCCACCGATTCTGAAAAGCTGATCGCCCATTTCGAGAAAGGCGCGAAGTTCGACATCCTGAAGAATCGTGAAGCCTACTTCCGGTCCTGGGATCACCAGCTTATCCAAGAGGGCTATCCGTTCACGATCAAGCCAAAAGGCAGGGCCAAAGACAAGTGGGACTTGCTTGAATTGGGTCCGGCTGTTCCCGGAGCCGATCAACCCCTTGAGGCCATTTACCCGACACGAGAGCAGAATCCCTGCAACTTGTAACGGATTTTAAATAAGGGCGCTGTTTTGGCCCTTACGTCTGGTGACCTCGTGCCGTGGTCCGGGATGAGGTCCCTTTTACCTTCCTCTCTGCGATACGATTAATAATGCAATTCGTTTTCTTACTGGAACAGGTGGTCAACGGCCTTGTGCTCGGAGGCTATTACCTGCTTATCGCGCTCGGCCTTTCGTTGATCTTTAGTGTTGGTGGCGTGGTGAACCTGGCACATGGCGCCTTTTACGCATTCGGTGCTTATATCTCGATCGAAATCAGAAATTATTTTGGCTTTGCCGGGGGGGTTGCATTGACCCCAGTGGCCGTGGGCATGCTCGGCATCCTGTTCGAACGCTTCATACTTCGCCGTTTCTATCAGTCCGATCCGATCCTGAGCCTGCTCGTAACCTTTGGGCTGGCCATGGTAGCCGAGCAATTGATCCGCATGATCTGGGGCGCCGCCCCCATCCCTGCGTCCATGCCGGCGCTCCTGAAAGGGCCGGTTATCATTGGTGATTTCCTGTTTTCCAAATACCGGTTGCTCCTGCTGGCCGTGGTGGCCGTTGTGCTGACCGGGATCTGGTTTCTGCTTCACAAGACTTCCTTCGGCCGTGTTGTGCGCGCTGGCATTCAGCAGCCCGACATGGTTGCCGCCCTGGGAATCCGTTTGCAGCCCTACATGACAACCATCGTCGTACTGGGAGTCGGAATGGCGGCGATGGGCGGCGCGCTCTTCGCCCCGATTGCACTCGTGCATCCGGCAATGGGTGCAGAGATCATAACCGTCGCGTTTGTTGTGGTCGTGATCGGCGGGCTGGGCAGCTTCTGGGGCGTGGTGCTCGCCGCTCTGCTGGTGGGCGTGGTGCGTGGCGTCACAATCCATTTCGTGCCGGCAGCCGGCGAAGCGTCAATGTACGTGTTGATGTTCCTGGTGCTGCTTTTCTTCCCACGCGGCTTGCTTGGCGAGCGCATAGAAAAATTCGAATGATGATCCTGTTTAATTCAAAATATCGACCCCTGGGGATTGGCGTGATCGCCCTGGTCGCCCTGCCGTTTGCCATGCCCCTGCTCGGCCAGACCGTAAACACGGCCACCGGGGTCGTCGTTCTGACCATTGCGGCAATGGGGCTCAATATACTCATCGGCTACACGGGGCTCGTTTCCTTCGGTCACGCCGTCTGGTTCGGTTTTGGCGCCTATGCCGCCGCGCTTGCCCAGAAGCATTGGTTCAACGATCAGATCATTGTGCCGATTCTATTTTCGATGGTGCTCGTTGCCGCGGTGTCTGCCGTCATAGGAGCCATCATCCTGCGTCGTCGCGGCGTTTACTTTGCGCTGATGACCCTGGCGCTGGCAGCCCTCAGCTATACCGTTGCCTTTCGCTGGACCGATCTGACCGGCGGCGAGGATGGCCTGGGTGGCCTGCAACGTGGCAGCTTAGGACCAATCAACCTCGACAACGGATACGTCTATTACGTTCTAATCGCACTGATTGGGCTGGGCGTATTGTATGTGCTGCTGCGCATCGTACGCTCGCCATTCGGGCACGTGCTGGTGGCAATCCGCGAGAACGAGCAGCGTGCCACATTCCAGGGCTACTCCGAAAAGCATTACAAGCTGGCGGCGTTTATGCTCTCAGCTGTGGTAACAGGACTCGCTGGAGCGCTGACGGGATTTCAGCATTATATCGTCTCGGCACAATCGATCTCGGTCGTCCTGTCCGGCGAACTGATGGCGATGGTTGTGATCGGTGGCATGTATAACCTCTTGGGTCCCGCCATCGGAGTGCTCTTCTTCATTCTCTTCCGTGAGATGTTCTCAATCTGGACCACGAACTGGATGTTCTGGTTCGGCATCACCTTCGTCGGTTTCGTAATTTACTCGCCCGGCGGTCTGGTCGGCATTTGGGCAAAGCTCCAGCAGCAGTGGCACCCGGCGCCGGAAGAAGCAGCGGCGATGAGCAAACGCAGGATCTATGAGGGTCTTGAGCTGCCGGCATTCATGCGCCCGCAAAAAAAGCAGGGAAAAGTGCTGGAGATCAACGCCGCCTCGAAGCATTTCGGTGGCATCCAGGCCGTCACGGATGCAAACCTTGCAGTTGAAGCCGGGGAGATCCATGCGCTGATCGGCCCGAATGGCGCTGGTAAAACCACCTTGTTCCACCTGGTCTCGGGCCTCTTCCAACCGGACGGCGGCGCCGTGCGCCTTTGCGGCCGTGAGATACAGGGGTTCCCGGCACACCAGATCTGCCAACAGGGCCTCGCTCGTTCGTTCCAGATCACGAATTTGTTTCAGGAGCTGTCAATTTATGAAAATCTTCGTCTGTCAATACAAGCCAGGTATCCATCCCGTTTCAATGCCTGGCGGGATACAGATAGCTATCCGGAGATCCATGCGCAAACAAGCGCATTGATGAAGTTTCTGGGATTGGAGGGCATCGAAGACATCAAAGGCGGTGATCTGTCCTATGGCGGTCAGCGACTGGTGGATCTGGGCATTGCCCTTGCCTCGAAACCGAAGATGTTATTGCTGGATGAACCGCTGGCTGGCCTGGCGGCTGCCGAGCGGGAGCGAGTGTCCAACCTGATAAAATCCGTCGCGTCCGATATCCCGGTGCTGATCATCGAGCATGACATCGACCGGGTGCTCGGATTCTCCCATCAGGTGACCGTGATGAATCAGGGTGAAGTGCTCATGTCCGGTGTCCCTGAAGAAGTTCGGGCCGATCAGCGGGTTCAGGAGGTCTACACCGGCTCTGGCATCCCTCCCGTTACCGGGCGCACAACCGGACTGGGGCAGGATACGCCTACGATGTTGCACTTTCTCAAGGTTAACACCTTCTACGGCAAGAGTCATATCCTCAACGATGCTTCGCTGAATATAAATAAGGGTGAAATCGTCGCTCTGCTCGGACGCAATGGGGCGGGCAAATCCACCCTGCTCAAAACCCTGGCCGGTCTCGTGCCTGCCGCGTCGGGCAGTATCTTGTTCGAAGGGCGTGAATTTATAGGGTTGCCAGCGCCAGATATTGCACGCAGTGGAGTTGGTTATGTCCCCCAGGGGCGGGGCCTGTTCGCTGGGATGACCGTAGCCGAGAATCTCGAACTCGGTCGCCTGGCACGCGTCAGTGACGGAAGCGATGGGGTGGTTTGGAGCGAAGAGCGGATTCTTGAGTTCTTCCCACCACTGATGGAACGCTTCAATAGTCCAGCCGACTACCTATCCGGGGGCGAGCAGCAGATGTTGGCCGTTGCCCGCACCTTGTCGGGCAATGTGCGGTTGCTGCTTTTGGATGAACCCTTCGAAGGCCTTGCGCCGGCTGTTTGTGAAGAACTGTTCACCGTGTTCGATCAACTACGGCAGGAGCTGCCAATTTTGATCGTTGAGCACAATCTGGACCTTGTGCTGGCGCTTGCGGATCGGGTTTTCGCCCTGGAAAACGGCGCTGTTTTCCACGAAGGCCCGGCTGATGCGCTGCTGAATGATCTCAATTACCGCAAGGAAATTCTTTGGCTGTGAACCCGATAGGCAATGACCGCAACATGGCCAATAAAAAATCAGAACGGATGTGGAGGGAGATCAGAGGGACGGGTATTGATATATTGATAAGCATGGTAATTGGGGTCTAATTGTCAATTGGCGTCAGGTCTACGATTGACTTTTGTTATCAGTTTATGTTGGTAACTACCCCGGATGCGAATCTGTCTCGTTGCATTAGACATTTCATAGGTTTTTGGACCCTAATTCCTTGATCCCCAACCGGACCAGATCCCAACCATCAAACGTAGACTTGACCCCAACCACCTTTGCCGTCGGTGCCCAGTACCGGGTGGCAGCTCCCTGGCTTTTGACGGCCGGCGTTGCCTATGACAGCTCCATTGTGGACGACGAGGATCGCACTCCCGATCTGCCTTTGGGAGAAGCGTGGCGATTCGGGCTGGGTGCCCGCTACGACTGGTCACAAAACCTGGCTTTTGGCTTGGGATACACGTTTCTTTGGAGTGGAGATTTGGACATGGACGTTAACCGGAGGCTTCTGGCTGGAAGGGTTTCGGGCACCTATGAGAACACATCAATGAGCTTCATCAATTTCTACCAGAATTGGAAATTTTAATTCGAAAAGATCGTGTCCTCACATCGTTCACAGCCAAGGAACGCACGAGATTTTTTTGAATCTGCCCAGGGTGCGGTTTTGGTGTTTGGGCGCAGACCTGTCTCCTTTAATGAGATACAAAGGTTTGATTGGGAGCAAAGTCCTGCGTCTACAAGGCTGAAGAGACTTACGATTGATCAGTAACCGGATTTCGATGAAGGATGGTGATATTGGACGACTTAGGCCACTACGAAATCAATCAGTCAAACTATTATCATCTCATGGAGCAATATAATTTGTTTTCAGAAGTATCGATAGCGTCTGCTAAGCTAAAATAATGTGGCAAGACTGAAAGTAGAGATTAGCCTTCCCAACCCATAATTTTAAGCTTGCCCCACAGGTGCATCGCAACGGCTATCAGTCCACAATCCTCTTTATCCCTTGCTGCCTGTAGATTGTGCTTACAAATATACAATGGATGACTCACGTGAATGAAAATCCGGTAAAAGTGTAGATTAGCGTTCGACATCCAGAAAACCTCTACTAATTTATTGTTTTTCAATAAGTTAGGCCAAGAAAAACTCTAAATAATCTATACATTTTCCGGTTACATCGGGTCAGAAGGGAATATCATCATCTCCGGGTCCCTGAGCCGGCCCCCCTTGAAAATCCCCAGACGATGCGGCTCCCCTGGATCTGGCGGGTTCAGAACTATCCCGTGCGCCGAGGAACTGGACATCAGACGCAACTATTTCAGTCGTATATCTTTTGTTCCCATCCCGATCTTCCCAATCCCGCGTCTGGAGCCGTCCCTCCACATAGACCTGCTTTCCTTTCGAAAGATACTCGCCGCAAATTTCACCAAGCCTTCGCCAGGCGACGATGCGATGCCATTCGGTGCGCTCTTTTTTTTCACCGGAGTCCTTGTCTTTCCATTCCTCTGAGGTTGCGATGTTGAAGTTGGCCACCGCAACGCCGCTCGGTGTGTAACGAACTTCCGGATCACTTCCCAGCCGACCAATCAAAATCACCTTATTTATTCCTGCCATTATTCCCTCCTTTTAAATAATCCGATACAATCTCGATTTTGATACAGTAAACGGATGGCAATGTCAAACGAAGTTCGTACAGTGCGAAGAATACTGTTTGCTGGTTTCCGGCTGCCTGATTTAAGCCACTCGGCACTCATTAGTGGTTTTTTGTTTCTGGTTCTGATCCACAGGTCTCAGATTTCTGCAAATATTTGTGATCTGTCCTCTGTCCTCTGCCCTCTGCCATCTGTCCTCTGTCATCTGTCCTCTGTCATCTGTCCTCTGTCCTCTGTCATCTGCCCTCTGCAACTTGTACTTGCTTAAAACGATAGCTTTCCTCTATATACTCTAATATTGCATATGCAACAGGACGAAGAACAGAAGAGATTCAAATTGGGAGCTTAATCTAAACCTTTTAATCTATAACTTCAGATATCGTTGATTGGTTGATTAGTTGATTGGTTAAGTGGTTGTAAATATGGATTTATCCCATATTTGCAAAATAATTGGACACTTCATGTTTTAACCGAGGTCTGTACTTGCACAATTACCCAGGAATCCACCCCATGAATCCTGATATATCGGTTTCCAAACGCATCAAGCGGCATGTCATCGGCCGGACACGGAGCTATTTTATCGCGTGCCCACCCGGTTTTGAGACCCTTTGCTTAAATGAACTGACATCTCTTCCGCTCAGCGTGCTGCATGCGTCCGTGATCCCCGGCGGCATTGAATTTAAAGGACGCCTGGACGATTGCTATCTGGCAAACCTTAATTTACGAACAGCCAGCCGCATCCTCCTGCGTCTTCACGCTTTTAAAGCCAGCAATTTCAGACAGCTGGAAAAAAGAGTTGCCGAAATCCCCTGGGAGCTCTATCTCTCTAACCCGGTTACCTTTTCAATCCGTACAACGGTCAAACATTGTCGGTTATATCATACCGGCGCCATTGAAAAACGCATTCGGCAGAGCATTACCAATGGTCTGTCTGCAGCAGCAATTAGTAAAGGAAATGGCCCGGATCCGGCATTACCGCAAGAGATCTTTGTGCGTGGCATTGATGATCGTTTTACAGTTTCTATTGACAGCAGTGGAGATCACCTGTACAAACGTGGCCTCAAAAAACACCCAGGTATAGCGCCGCTGCGGGAAACCCTGGCCGCCGCATCTTTATTGTTGTCGGGATATTCCTGGAAGGAACCGCTGGTAGATCCCATGTGTGGTGCCGGAACCTATTCGCTGGAAGCCGCACTGATGGCGAAAAAAATACCTCCCGGCTGGTTCCGGGAATTCGCATTCATGCAATGGCCCGCTTACCGGCCGAAACGGTTCGAATACCTCAAACGGCAGTTTGAGGATCATTTCGTACAGCCAGAAAAACCGCTGATTTTCGCCTCCGACAAAGACCCGCTGGCCTGTCGTCAATTGGAACAGTGCACGCAGCAATTTGGTTTATCCGATGCTGTCAGCATAAGCAACGCAGACTTCTTTGAACTCTCTCCGCGAGATTTTACGGATGAGTCCGGTCTGGTGACCATCAATCCACCATACGGCCGTCGTATGGGAACCCGGCAGGAGAGTACGGAGATATTCCAGGCCATCTGTGAAAAACTGGCGCGTGAATATAAAGGCTGGAAACTGGTCTTGATCTCACCAAGCAAGCTGCTTGAAAAAAAAGTTCCCTTCAAACTAAAAACGTATCCTCTTTTTCATGGAGGCCTGAAATTAAAGTTGATGGTGGGAAACATACGGTGATAATTCGTGTAAAACCTCATGGAATGACGAATGAAGATTGACGATTGACGAATTGTGGATGTCGCTCTCCGAGGCGTAGGCGCTACAACCCCTACGAGCCGGAGGCTTCGCTCTGCTCTTTTTAACAAATAGAATAGAAAGAATTCCTAAATTAGACATTCGACATTTGTCATGCTGGAGTTTCTTTTTCGATTAAACCGGCCGCTCTTCAGGCTAGAGGAGGTGCATAAGAAACTATCCGGAGACATATTTTAAGAAGAATGTGTTCAAGCAGCCACATTCTTCACTGAAAAAGAATTAAATTAGGACACAGATTTTCACAGATATTTGGTTTTTTGTAGCTTTTAATATCCTGGTAATCCGTGTTCATCCGTGTCCCCAAATTAGAAATTCCGAGACGTAAATTAATCCTATAACTTATCCGGCTGACAAAGATTCTCAGCCTTTGCCGCAGCACGGCCACACTTTTTACAAACAAATTGTGGATTCCGAACATATTTTTTGTAGTCTTCAAGGTTGCTTTTGACGAAACCCATATTCTCTGCCATACAAAGATGAGCTTCATGCCCCGGATGCGGCTCGTTAAGATGTTGTGGAAATGGAAACCAATCAGCCATTTTTTGGACTCCTTTCTTGCAAAAATCACAGCTCAATAGTTGCTGGTATTATAGAATACAGACCTCGTTGAATAGTTTACTGGTTGAATGGTTGATTAGGTGAATTATAGTCATAACTTTAGAATGTTACGATTGTTAAAACATGAAGTGTCCAATTATTTTGCAAATACGGGATAAATCCATATCTAAAACCACTTAACCAATCAACTAATCAACCAATCAACGATATCTGAAATTTACTTAACTTAAAATTGTCTCATGACTCATACCGAAATATAGGAATCAAAATTTGGCTGTCAATTGAATTCACTTGTAGATAAATTTACCACATGGGGGCCGGATTTCATAATTGACAGGCCACTTTATCTAACCTAATTAAGGATGTAAATCACTTATTTCAAAAAGACGGAATTCCTTACATAATTTCAATTTTCAATCATCAGGAGGTAGGTTTATGGATATTAAAGACCTGAGAGTAAACGGCAAGCGACTACAAAACACATTGGAGGAAATGGCAAAAATCGGCGCGACACCGGGCGGCGGCGTTCAACGGTTGACCCTGACGGATGAAGACAAGCAGGCCCGCGATCTATTCGTCAGCTGGTTAAAGGAGTTAAATCTTGAAATCAGCATTGACGAGATGGGCAATATCTTCGGCCAACGTCCGGGGAAAAATAACGACCTGCCGCCGGTCATGAGTGGATCTCATATCGATTCTCAACCCAAGGGCGGACGTTTTGACGGCATTCTAGGCGTCATGGGGCCCCTGGAAGTATTGCGCACCCTTAACGAAAACAATATCGAAACCGAGCGGCCCATTGTCATCGTGGACTGGACCAATGAAGAGGGTTCCCGTTTTGCGCCTGCCATGGTGGCATCCGGCGTGTGGGCGGGTGCCTTGGAGAGAGACTGGGTTTACGATCGGACCGATATTAACGGCAAACGATTTGAAGACGAACTGATCCGCATCGGATATAAGGGGACGGTGCCCTGTAAAAAACGACCGGTTCATTGCTACTATGAATATCACATCGAGCAGGGGCCGATCCTGGAGCGAGAGTCAAAAGCCATCGGCGCACCCAAGGGTATTTTGTGTTTGCACTGGTACGACATTTACCTGGAGGGAGAAGCCAACCAGGTTGGCCCCACCCCCATGGAAGGCCGTCACGACGCCCTGTGTGCGGCTGCCGAAATGATTTTAAAAGTCAATCAACTCCCCGAACGTATGGGCGGCAACATGGTGGCCACTGTCGGTGAAATTCAAAATTACCCGAACTCCAGAAATATCATCCCGGATAAAGTTCATTTTACGGTGGACATCCGCTCCTGGGATGATGACCATGCAATAAAAGCGTGGCAACTGGTTCGCCAGGACTTTGAGGACATCGC
>CALZJV010000145.1 GCA_945787595.1 uncultured Desulfobacterales bacterium
GACATTATCGCCGGTAATTCTTTCAAAGATCCGCGCCCCCTTTTTATCGAAATTAATGGAAACATAGGGTTCATTGAACTGGGAGTCAATCTCAACCCGTGCATCCGTCAGGGAGGCGCCGGTTAACAGGGTACGTTTTTTGAGAAGAAACGGAGTCTTGGTAGTCCGCCGGGTTTGCGGGTCTTCTTCAACTTGGTAAAGCAGTTCCCTCCCCGGTGGAACGGTGCCCTTGACGGCCGCATCGACGGAACTGGTGTCATCCACCAGTTTGAACTCCAATAGTGCTGTTTTGCCGATCAGATCTTTGGCTCTCTGAGTCTCGCTGATGCCGGGTAGCTGGATTAGTATTCGTTTTTCACCCTGGCGCCGTATATCCGGTTCGGCCACGCCGAACTGATCGATGCGGTTGCGGATCGTTTCAAGTGCCTGATCGACCGCCAGTTTTTTTATCTCTTCGCGACCGCCGTCAGGTATGTCCATTACGGTTGCAAAAGTACCGCCGGCCTCTGTTTTTGAAAGTTCTCGCAGGTCCTCGAATTCATCGTCAAGTAGCGTTTTAAGTTTGTCGATGCTTTCTTCCTTTTTGACCTCGACGGAAATCCGGGTGCCCTCGATTCGATCCACGGAAACATGCCGGATACGCTCTTTTTTGAGCTGTTCACGAATTTCCTGGGAAATGCGTTCGGTGGTGCTTTCTATGGCTTTCTCCGTATCCACCTCCAGAACCAGATGCATGCCGCCCTGGAGGTCAAGACCTAGATTGATCTGTTTGTGAGGCCAGAGTTCAGGTTTAAAGCTCGGCAGGATATAGATGATCGCCGTGAAAACGACGGCAAAAACCAAAACCAGTCTCCAAGAAATGTTTTTCAATGATCTTTTCCCTTTTACATTTTTTTATGGTTCACTCAACAAAAGCCATTTTGTAGGATATCATCATAGGAAAGCCCCAGATATTTTGTTAAAGGCATCATTGGCTAAATTGTGTTTGCAAGCAAATCGTTGCGATGCTTGCACCTGATTCGAAACATTCCCAATACCAGTTTAGTAATTCCGCCAATTAACAAAATTGCGTGGGGCTGACAATTGTCGATATTTGCTGTTATTTTTTCGCCGGTTGAGTCTGGGCTGCCACTTGAGCAAGGGCCGATACATTGCCGCGGGCGACTTTTACACGAACTTTGTCGGCAATTTCCACCGTTAATGTCACGTCATCCATTCCGGTGATTCGGCCGTGGATACCGCCGCTTGTGACAATACGATCACCTTTTTTTAGACTGGCCACCATTTGACGGTGTTCTTTGGTCTTTTTTTGCTGGGGACGAATCAGCAAAAAGTAGAAAATGACAAACATCAAAATTAACGGGATAAACCCGGAAAAACCTGCGGCGCCTTCTCCACCGCCTCCAGTACCCATGGCATAGGCTATATCAAACAAAATAAATCCTCCTTCTCTGTGTTTAAATTTATATTTTATTCTATTTGTCTGTCAGTGACAATGTATTTAAAGAAAATTTTTAAAATGGCGCTGATATACTTTAAAAGAGCAATTTCGTCAAATCATTCTTGAATTTTTTATTCACCACAAACAATTTTGCTTTCTCCCGGCATCAAGGATCGGTCGCCTTCGATTTCGACACTGAGATCGCGTCGCACTTCAAGGTCGACAATCTCCCGGCGTTTTTTATTTAAAAGGTAATCAGCCACATCAACGGGTACAATTCCCTTTACCCGATTGGCTTTTTCTTTCAGCGTTTCCAGGCTTAGTTTTCGCAGAAAGCCGATGCCCAATGTTTCCGCAGACGGGACCAGACCTTTGCCCCGAATTCAATGGACGGACGAATTCGTTGCCGCGACATCTCCAGTAACCCGAACCGTGAAATTTTTCCAACTTTCGACCGCGCTTTGTCTTCCTTGATATGTTTTCTTAGGGTACGTTCGACTTCAGCCCGGTGTTTCGGTTCCCTCATATCGATGAAATCAATCACAACAAGACCACCCAAGTCCCTTAACCGCAGCTGTCGCGCAATTTCTTCAGCGGCCTCGAGGTCGGTTTGAAATGCCGTCTGTTCAATGTTTTTTTCATGAGTCGATTTGCCGGAATTAACATCTATAGAAACCAGGGCCTCGGTTTGTTCAATGACAAGGGTCCCGCCGGATTTCAATCCGACTCGGCTTTCAAATATGGAAGCAATCTGATCTTCAAGCTGAAATTTAGAAAAAATCGGTTTGGCTCCTTTGTAGTATTTAACGACCTTTCCATGTCCGCGCGAAAACAGTTTAATAAAATCCCTTACTTCATGGTAAAGGGGGCTGTCATCGATGAGAATTTCAGCCACCTCCGAAGTAAACGAATCCCGTATCGAGCGGATGACAAGATGCCGTTCCTTATAGAGCAGGGCAGGGGCCTTGTTTTTCATGACACTGCCCTTGATTTTTTTCCATAATCTGAACAGGTAGTTTAGATCCTTTGACAACGCGGTTTTGCTGGTATTTACGGCCGCGGTGCGGACAATAACACCAAAATCCTCAGGCAGCTTCAGCTTGCCGACGATATCTTTCAGACGTTGACGTTCATCTTCATTTTCAATTTTGCGTGAAATACCGACAGTTTCATTGCCTGGCCTGAGAACCATATGTCTTCCAGGCAAAGAAATATGGGTGGTCAGCATGGCCCCTTTTTTCATAAAAGGATCTTTGGTGACCTGCACCATCAACTCCTGCCCTCGCTTAACAAGCTTGTTGATGGCATGTTCTCCGGTAGAGGTATCCAAGAAATAATCGCTGTGAATTTCGTTTTTTTGCAGGAAACCGTGTCTTTCCGCACCGTAATCGACAAACACTGCCTGAAGGCTGGGTTCAACACGGGATATAGTTCCTTTATAAATGTTGCCGTGGGTGATTTCTTTCAAGCTGCTTTCTACATGGAACTGCTCAAGCTTATTTTCTTTGACCGTAGCAACCCTGCATTCTTCAGGGTCAACCGCATTAATTAAAATCTTAATACTCATATATTTTTATCCTTGCACTGGGAGCGCATATAGTAATATAAATTTTATTTTGTCATATGATCTTGGGCAACAGGGAGCGTTTTAAACTGCCTTACCAATTCAGGAATTAAAGGCTGAACGAGCTACTCCGCCACAGGCGGGCTGATGACAATTTCATAATTTCCAATCTGCTTTAATATTAAATTGTTAGATACAAGTCAATCGTTTTTTGGCTGGTAATGCTGTCAACGATGCCATGAATGGCAAGTGATCGACAAAAGCTTACATTGAAAAGCTTGGAGGTTAACAGCGTTAGTAGGTTCCCGACGTGTTAAATTGCTGAGTGCTCCGATTGGCGAATACCGTAACGTATGTAACTCGATCAATTCAATCTAATCGCTCATTCAGCGTTTAGTCCCGAGTGAATAAAATCGTGATTGAATTTACGAATCGATGAACTGAGATTTGGAATGGCTGTGTGATTACGATATCCCGGCCATGCTGATGCGATCATCATTGTCTAAACATTTGAACAGAGGAAAAGAAACGTAATGGATGAAAGATACGATCCCGCTGCAATTGAAACCAAATGGCAAAAACAATGGCAAGCCTGGAATTTATTTAAGGTAACGGAAAATTCATCTCTGCCAAAATATTATTTGCTCGAAATGTTTCCCTATCCATCCGGCAAAATCCACATGGGACATGTACGCAATTATACCATTGGTGATGTTGTCGCCCGATATAAACGCATGCAGGGGTTCAATATTCTCCATCCAATGGGATGGGATGCATTTGGTATGCCGGCTGAAAATGCCGCCATTGCCAATAAAACCCATCCAGCCGAATGGACCTACGCCAATATCGATGCCATGCGTAGCCAGCTCAAACGGCTGGGTTTCAGTTATGACTGGGAAAGAGAAATTGCAACCTGTCAACCTGAATATTATCGCTGGGAACAGTGGCTATTTTTAAAAATGTATGAAAAAGGCATGGCATACCGAAAAGAATCCTTTGTGAACTGGTGCGCAGACTGTCAGACGGTTCTCGCCAATGAACAGGTTGAAGCCGGGTTGTGCTGGCGCTGCGGTCAACAGGTTCGCCAGAAACAGCTGTGGCAATGGTTTTTTAAAATTACCGATTTTGCACAGGATCTGCTATTGTACTGTGACAAATTGCCGGGATGGCCAGAAAAAGTTATCACCATGCAAAAAAACTGGATCGGTAAAAGCGTCGGGGCACAAATCGATTTTGCCGTCGAAAACCGGGATGAAGTAATATCCGTATTTACTACCCGGCAGGACACCGTATTCGGGGCTACATTTATGTGTCTGGCTCCGGAGCATCCCCTGGTGTCCAAACTTTCAAGAGATACGCCCCGGGAAGATGAAGTTCGGCAGTTTGTCGAACGCATTGCCCTGCAGGACCGGTCGGCACGAAGCATCGAAAACTATGAAAAAGAGGGCGTTTTTACCGGTGCCTATTGCCTAAATCCCATGACCGGCAAACGGATACCGGTGTATACCGCCAATTTTGCTGTGATGGAATATGGTACCGGTGCGGTTATGTCTGTCCCCGCTCATGATCAGCGTGATTTTGATTTTGCCAAGAAGTACGGTTTGGATGTCATTGTGGTCGTAAAGCCTATAGATAAGGATCTTGACGGGCGCACCATGACTGAAGCCTATGTGGGCAGAGGCGTCATGATCAATTCCAGTCGGTTTGACGATATGGATAACCAAAAAGCACTTGATAAAATTGCCAATTATCTGGAGCAGAATAACCTCGGAAAACGGGCTGTCAGTTTTAGATTGAGAGATTGGGGGATCTCTCGCCAGCGTTATTGGGGCGCACCCATTCCAATGATCCATTGTGACGGGTGCGGCATCGTATCAGTGCCGGAAGAAGACCTTCCCGTGGTTCTGCCGGAGCACGTTGATATGCTCGCGGGAGGCAAATCTCCGCTACCCGATATAGATGAATTCGTTCGGGTATCATGCCCGCAGTGCGGTCATTCAGATGCAAGACGAGAAACGGATACCATGGACACATTTGTGGAGTCTTCCTGGTATTTTGAAAGGTACTGCAGTCCGCGATGTGACACACATATTTTTGATACCGCCGCCGTCGATTACTGGATGCCGGTGGATCAATATCGAGATATTATACCCGCGTGTTGAATGAGCAAGGCCTGGTTAAATTCAAGGAACCGTTTACCAATTTGTTGACCCAGGGGATGGTTTGTAAAGAGACGATTTCTTGTCCGGAACACGGATTCCTTCTGCCCGAGGAAATCGACACCAGCAAGGATGGACGTGCGTGTAAAATGTGCGCAAGACCGGTTATGGTTGGCAGGGTGGAGAAGATGTCCAAATCCAAAAAGAACGTGATCGATCCGAATATTTTGCTTGATAAATACGGCGCCGACACCACACGATTTTTTTGCCTTTTTGCAGCCCCTCCCGAGCGGGATCTGGAATGGAGTGAGCAAGGCGTTGAAGGTGGTTTCCGCTTTTTAAACCGTGTCTGGCGGCTAGCAGCGATTGTGATGGATGGCATAAAAGATGCACAGCCTTTCGGTGGAAATCCAGACAATCTTGAGGACCCGCTGCGGGAACTGTATCGCAAAACCCATCAGACCATTCAGAGGGTAACCAGGGACATTGACAACCGGTTCCATTTCAATACTGCCATTAGTGCCGTCATGGAACTGTTTAACACTATGAACGCCCTTGATTTTCAAAAAGACCACGATGAACAGCTTTCGGTAATGCGGTTTGCTATGGAATCGCTCACCCTTCTTTTGTCACCTATTGTACCGCATTTTGCTGAGGAACTCTGGGAAGCCCTCGGTCATCGGTCCAGTGTTCTTCTGGCGCCATGGCCCCAATACCGTGTCGATGCACTGGAAGAAGATGAACTGTTGATTGTGGTCCAGGTGAACGGTAAACTGCGCAGCCGATTCCAGGTTGCAACGAACACCGATGAAGAAACCATCAAAGAAAAAGCATTGACGGATGAACGAATCCTAAACTTTATTGACGGCAAAGCGATTAAAAAAGTGATTGTGGTCAAGCATAAGTTGGTAAACATCGTGCTTGGTTGAAATTTGGGGGGAGATTTGTTTAATAAAGTCAGAAGGATAGCACTATTTTTTCTGAGCGCACTCTTGGTATATGCCTGCGGTTATCGATTCTCCGGCTCGGGGGGATTTCCCGATAACGTGGAAAAAATTTTCATTGAGATTGTAGAAAATCGTACGTCGAAGGCCGGAATTGAAAGAGTCGTTACGAATCAACTCGTTTTTGAGTTTACCCGGCAAAGAGAGAAAAGCCTGGCAAGCGACCCCCAAGATGCGGATGCAACTTTAAAAGGGGTCATACAATCCATAAGTACCAGGACGATTTCCCGGGTAGGCACGCAAGTAGCCAACGAACGGGAAGTTACCATGACTCTCGATCTTAGATTGATCAAGCACAACGGAAAAGTCATTTGGGTAGCGAAAGGCCTTTCGGATAGACAGGCTTATGATATTTCAGATTTGAAGCTAGATAACGACCGCAACGAGAACCTTGCCATCGCAAGACTTTCAGAACGAATATCGGAAAGAGTTTTTAGTCGGTTAACCGATGACTTTTAACACCATAGGGTCCCGGAAACAAATAAATACACAAAGATTGCGCCGAATTTTGGTTCGTCTTCAAGACGCGCCAAAAGATAAGTCCGCCGCGGCGGGTTGACTTATCTTTTTCCGAGGCCCTTATGCATATGCAGATTCCAAGTGGTAGTGTTCTGGCATCAGCTCAAAAAAATATCGCACCAGGGCGGGCTGACACGTTTGCCCCTTAACCACTATGATATTTATTTTTTGGCGGAGTTAACCAGTTTTGAGAGGCGAGAAATTTTTCGAGCGGCGGTCCTTTTGTGAATCACACCCTTTTTTGAGGCTTTATCAATAAGTGATTGGCCTGAGATCAGTTTTGCCATAACATCCCCATTTGATGATTCTTCGACCGAAAAGCGCACATCTTTGACGATACTTTTTACCCTAGTTTTTACTGCTTTATTGCGCAAACGACTCAACTCATTTTGACGGGCTCGTTTTAATGCCGATTTATGATTTGCCAACGGTAAATACTCCTTTTCTGATTAGTTATAGAATTGTATAAATATTAATTAATCATGTATATGTCAAGAATTTTTACAGATTTATCCATCAAATTTATCGATAATCAAATTGCATGTCTGAAAATAACCAGATAGTTAAAGCCGCCGGTGTTGTCGGAGGCGCAACTCTCATGAGCCGTATCCTGGGTTTTATTCGCGATGCGGTGATAGCATGGTTTTTTGGGGCCGGATTCAGCTCCGATGCGTTCATTGCAGCCTTTAGAATACCGAATTTGTTGAGACGCCTTTTTGCGGAAGGTTCCTTGAGTTCCGCCTTTATCCCGATTTTCACTGAATATATTCTTAAACAGGGTCAGGCCGAGGCCTTTCATCTGGCACGCTCAGCTTTCAGGTTGCTGGGTGCTGTGCTGGTTATTACTACGATTTTCGGCATTTTGTTGTCTCCCTGGATTGTGCGGTTGATTGCCCCCGGATTTTCTGCAGACAAGCTTTCTCTTACTATTATCCTGACGCGTTTAATGTTTCCGTATATTATATTTATCGGATTGGTCGCCATCTGCATGGGGATTCTTAATGTCCTCGGTCACTTCGCAGCACCAGCGTTCGCTCCGGTTTTATTAAATCTATCCATCATCGGATCCGTGTTATTTATTTCCCCATACCTTACCTCGCCGGTGATCGGCCTTGCTGTCGGAGTCCTGATCGGTGGTTTTCTCCAACTGGCACTTCAATTGCCGGTTCTGATAAGAAGGGGATTCTATTTCTGGCAAGAGGCAAAAATGATCCACCCCGGATTAAAACGGGTGGGCACATTAATTCCACCAGTTATTTTAGGAGGTGCTGTTTATCAAATCAATATTCTGGTCGGGACCCTGTTGGGGTCTCTATTGGACCAGGGAAGCATTACCTACCTGTATTTTGCCGATCGCCTGGTTCAATTTCCTCTTGGCATATTTGCTATCGCAACGGCAACTGCTCTTTTGCCCAGTCTGGCCCGACAAGCTGCGAAGGGGGATCTCAACACACTAAAGGACACATTCGATCAGACCCTAAAGCTGGTCTTTTTTATTACAATTCCCGCTACGGTCGGTCTTATCATACTCCGTGAACCCATCGTTGCATTGTTGTTTCAACGTGGAGAGTTTGATGTTCAGGCAACACGGTTGACTGCCCAGGCTCTTTTATACTATTCTATAGGTCTATGGGCATTTTCGGCTGTGAGAATAGTTGCGGCCACCTTTTTTGCTCTTCAGGATACCAGAACTCCCTTAAGAATAGCGGGCATATCGATATTTGCCAATGTCGTCCTGGGAGTTGTGCTGATGAAACCATTTGCTCACGGAGGGCTTGCCCTAGCCACGTCACTTGCCTCGATGTTGAATCTGGGTCTTCTCTTGGGCGCACTCAGAACCAGGCTGGGTGCCTTGGGATTGAAAAGCATTGCATTGTCTATCTGTAGATCTTTGTCATGCTCCGTGGTTATGGGGATTGGCGTTCGCATGGCAGCCTGGGTTACGGTTCCGGATAAAAACGGTACCCTGACCGGACTTATAGGAGGAGTTACCGGCAGTATTGTCATTGGGCTTTGTATTTATGGTGCCGCCTCATATATAATAAAAAGCCCGGAATTAAATCGTGTTTTAGTTGAAGCCAGGAAGGGAATCGGTAAAAAATGACCAAGACACAAAGCATATTGGTATCAATCGCGATTATTTTGATTGCAGCTTTGTTCTTCTTTATAATTGTCAGCGAGCATGGGCTTGTGGATCTGGTATTTTTAAAACAAGAACGAGGGAAACTGGTTAAAAAAAGCGAACGGCTTAACCAGGAAAATCTTTCCATCAGCATTGAAATCGATCGATTGAAACATGATCCCGAGTACATCGAAAATGTAGCCAGAAAAGAACTCGGGATGATCGGTGAGGATGAAGTTATTTTAAAACCGCAGATCCATAAGGAACAAAAAAAATGAGCAAGGAAATCGATTTTTACACCGAGACCATGGCAAAAGTGTATGCCGCGCAGGGTCATTGGGGAAAAGCTGCTGATATATATCGTCACCTTCTGACCGGGGTACCGGCACGAAAGGATTTTTCCGATGCGCTGGCAGAAGCCGAAAAAAAGCTACATAAAGACTCACAAAAAATCCCTGAACAGCTCGTGCCCTTATTTCGAGAATGGATCGAACTTCTGTTCAGACGTGAAAAGTTACAAAAGCTAGAGAAACTTAAAAACAAGATATAGGTATGAATTGGCTCTAATCCGATCAGGGCCCCATTACAGAGATAATCGAATTTAGGAATCCTCCACCACGCAGTCAACTGACGGAGAGGGATTCGGAATTCAGTATCGATTCATCTACAGCGAGTTTTTTTTGAAGATGTATTCTATCTTTTGAGAACCTGTTCCTCTATGCCAGGGATCTTTATTTTTTGGGTTTCCCTAACTTGAAGGTTTCCGATGTTTCACCTTTTGAAAAAAATTCTGCCTTTATGCGCTTTTCTTTGCTGCCCAGCACCTGGACCCGTCCATCTTTTTGATAAAGTATAATTTTAGATCCGATAATGGAATTGGTATATTGATCCGTTGTTATTTTGACATTGCCGGTGGCAACGATTTTTTTCAACACCTCTTCATCGTTCCCCTTTTTTTCGGTATTCAACAATTCTCCCCTGTAATAAATTCTCAATTTATCAGAGGTGATCACAAAGTCCGCTTGGGTTGCTTTCACATTACCGATAAATTCAGCAAATTTTGCTTTATTATCTGATTCCAGCTGCTCCGCAGTAATTATGATAGGCGTATTGTCCGGTTTTTCATCCGATCTCTCGGCCTCGGGTTTGTCAGCTGCAAATGCCGCACCCGTAATCAACGCTGCGGCAGTAAAAAAAGCAATTGTCCAAAATGGCACAATTCTGCCAATTTTTAACGGAACAAATTTAAATTGGTGCACAACCCCCCCTATAACTTGTGGTATATCTTTCCCGACAAATCCGAAAGAAAGTTTGAAATTTGATCCTTCTGGATCGGAAATAATTGTAGATGTTACTCCGCATCTAAATATTAAATATACATATAATTGAAATAATATCAAATTATTAGTTCATTATAGCTCGTTTTAAATTTTAGCTTCTTTAAACCGCTAAAAAAAAATCAATTCTACATAATTAGAAAAACTATGCTCTGATAATGTGAAAATGTGAAATATAGCAATCCGTATTGGTGCCTGATTCGCTTATAGCGTTTATCATCTGCACAGCTTTTCCAGCGACCGACTGCTACGGAACATATCACAAAATTTGAAATTTCATAATAAAAAAAAACTGATAATGCACAAACAATAGTACAGTTCATCTATCCAGCAATCAATTTTTGCTTGCATCTTAAGATGATTAGGAATATAATTCGATTTATTGTGATTAATCTTAGTAGAATGCATTGCAGACGTTTTTTTGTCGGCTTTTGTGTTTTTTTTCTTGCACAGTCGTCGGAATCAAAATTGTTTCTGTTCTGCCTCAAAAGGTGACCTGATCACAGATCGATGACTTGGTACAGGTAACCTTCTCCGCTTAATTTTTGAGCCAAATCGCAAAGCAGTTTGTGTAATCAGGTAGGATGGGAAAAACCGTCACAACCCCTTTTTTTTCCTCTATTCATGTCAATCCGGATTTAAACCTCCTTGGTCGGCGATATGTTGATTACTGATTATCTACTTCTTGAAAACGCACTATCTTCATTATCGGGATGTTGTAAGTGAATTATATTATTCATCAGGCTGTATTTTATAGGCGGTCCGGTTTCGTTCTGAAGGAAAGAACCATTTCTCAAGTTGGCGACCCGAAGTTTGGAACCGCGCAAAACTTAATGGAAGGAGAATGGCACGATGGCCAATGGAATTGTAAAATGGTTTAATGAACGCAAGGGTTACGGCTTTATTGAACAGGATGAGGGTCCGGATGTATTTGTTCACCATTCAGGTATCAATGCAACCGGTTTCAAATCGCTTAATGAAGGTGACCGGGTTAGCTTCGACATTGAAGAAGGGCAGAAAGGCCCGCGAGCTGTAAATGTCACGGTAGTTTAACTGACTGTTCCGGAGATAAAAAGGGCATTCCTGTTATAGTGGGACGTCCTTTTTAGGGTGATCATTCATATTGATGGGCCTGAATCCCGGCGGTGATGGTAAGATAAAAATTATATCGTCAAGCTCGATATATCTGACGAGGTGTGGCCATCTTCGTCCAGAAAGGTAATAAACTGCGATGCCGGGCGGTTCAATACCCCTTGGTATCGGAATCACGGTGTTTTGCCAGCACCCTCAATTTCTTGCTCAAATGCACCTGGATGCAGTCAAGGATCCTTGGATTAACTCGCCCCCCACATTCATCATTCTATAATCTCGAGGACGTGTCGTTTTTTTGTTTTCCCCGATGCAGCGCTTAAAATGGTTCGGATTGCCTGGGCGGTTCTACCCTGCCTGCCGATAATTTTTCCCATATCTTTTTTCGCCACTCTAAGTTCCAATACAGTGGTGTGCCTGCCCTCAACTGCACTAACTTCCACCTCATCCGGGAAATCCACCAGTGCCCGTGCAATGTAACTGATCAGATCTTTCATCGCTCTGCCTCCTTAGGGAGTTTTTCAGTATCAAATATGGATCAGTTCGGTTTTTAAAATAAAAAGGCAACTTGGTTGCCGATATTTCTAGTATGGCTTGCAAGTTATATCTCAAAGGCACGCTCTGCAGACAACGATAATATTTTAGAATATCCTCTGTATTTCAGCCAATTAAGTTATTTAAGCTTGATTCTTACATTCAACTCTATTCGTATCAGATAGTTGTTCTGAAGTTAAGCATTTTTTTTGTTAACTATGCTTGGATAAAAAAATACATATAAATGATTCTATCAAGTGGACTGAGGATTTACACGCGCAGAAGGTTCTCTCGTTTGCGGGTTTTTGATTCACCCATTACGATGGTTTTGATTGTGTCTCAGATCAGGAGGTTTTTTTGATTAGTTAAGGCTGGGTAGCATCTAATCGCTTCAATCATTAATCATTCTGCTATAATTAAGCCATTATTTTGCTTTAATGTTATTTGTCTTTCGCTGGTTATCATCTTTGCGTCGATCATCATGAGATCTTCTTTCCGGAATATACAAACTATATGAAAAGCTTCTGCGATCAACACCGATTCTTCTGCCGACAATAGGCTTTAATAATGACTGTTCCTCAGAATCTACAACATCAACTTTAGAAAGTATTTCTGCCATGGTAATCTCGTAAATGGCAATAATGATGGATATTCAAGTTCGCTATACAAGGATCATCACTGTTAGGCTTTATTCTTTTTTTAGAAAAGGACTTAAGTGATGTATCCGCCTCTGTAATCTATCGAAGGTAAAGTCAGCATAAATTGTGCCAGATGATCAAAAGTGTAAATTTGGGACACAAAAGATGCCGAAGAAATAAATAATTATAAACAATTACAGTTTGATATGGGAAAATAGCTGTTTGATTCCAGAAAAGAATAAATCATAGCTTAAGATGATTTGAAAGACTCTGGTATGAAAATAAAGTAATGATTTTATGAAGTGGAGGAAATATACACAGGGTGGGAGGCTGCTCCGATTGGATTTAGGTGTTGAAAGGGCAAGGATAAGATTTAAAATTGCAAAGCTTGACTTGCAGCGCTACATCTATCCACAGGAATGCATACCGCCGACCTTTAATTTCTATAATTCGGTGAGTTGGTAAGCCCAAGAGTCCCCAGTGATTTATGGAAAAGGGATATTAAGAAAAAAGCTCAAAGCCTATAAAATTAATTAGGATAGTTGCGGAGAAATGGGATTGAAAATTGCCAAAATGCAGTATACCCGCTGACTATTAGAGGTTATTCAAAGGTCTAAGTTCCAATTCCTTTATCTTTGTAAGCAGCGTCTTGTAACTTACTTTTAAAATTTGGGTGGCACGGGTACGGTTCCAGCCAGTTCTCTCAAGCACATAAGAGATGACATCTTTTTCGACCTGATCAGCGACCTGCTTTTTAAACTTTTTGAGAGACAGATCCGAGAGATCCAACTGTTGACCATTTAGCCCTGAAAATCCGATAAATTTTGATGCAATACCTGCTTCCTTGTTATTATCGCGGATCTTTCGACCTGGCTCGGTAACAGGAATCATTATATCAATACTTTCCTCCCCTTCACCAAGCACAATGATTCGTCTGAGCACATTTTGCAGTTCCCGCACATTTCCTGGCCAATGATATGCTATCAGCTTTTCCTTCAAATTATTATTTAGGTTCAGCGGTTGTCTAACCTTTAATTGTGAAGCGTATTCTTCTATATAAAAAGAGATCAACGGCGTTATATCTACCGGCCTTTTACGGAGTGGATCAATATTAATGCTCGCCATACTTATTCTATAGTATAAATCTTCCCTAAATTTTCCGGCTCTTAGATCTTCAGCAAGATCGTGGTTGGTAGCTGCGATAACCCAGGCATTACTTTTAATCGTTTTTTCAGAACCCAGGGGCATAAATTCGCCATCTTGCAAGGCGTGCAGAAGCTTCGCTTGAAGGGACAAGGACATGTCGCCTATTTCATCTAAAAACAATACACCTCGGTTGGCCTGTTCGAATTTTCCCCTCATTTTGCGCTGTGCCCCGGTAAAGGCACCCCGTTCATAACCAAACATTTCACTTTCCAACAGGTTATCGGGTAAAGCAGCACAGTTTACTTTAACAAATGGGCCTCCGTTCCGTTCGGATTTTTGATACAGCATCTTAACAACCAGTTCCTTACCAACGCCTGTTTCACCGCAAACCACCGTGTTTAGACCGGCATCGGCTATTCGTTGAATCAATTCCCGCACACGAGCTATATTGGCGCTAACGCCAATCAGATCAGTTTCCATGTTTATAGGCTTTTAATGTAATTGGTTGAGTTTTTAAGTCCATTGAAGCACTAAGCGATTTTTTTTAATGCTTTTAAGCTTTTATACTTGATCGGCATTTTAGCCGAATCCTTTAGAACAAATTGCATCATAATACGGTCGTTGGTTAATTTCCCACTCTCAATAAAGGGTTCTTTGAAGATGATAGATTGAATTAAAGATGCCAATTTTTTCGAATCATGCCGCACAATCTCTTCTGAAGAATCCAACAAATCGTCAGCATAAATCAGGCGATGGTTTATCCGTTTTTCCAATGGTTCGATAGCAACAAATTCAGATTTTTCTGATAGATATTTTTTCAATAATCTGCTGTTTGGTTTTCTATTGTTACAGATGATTCCATTGACCTGTCGCCCAAGATACGCTTCAACTTTTTGGACAAAATCATTTCCATTGAAAGTATGCGTCTCACCAAATTTGGTCATTATGTTTAAAATATAAAAGATTCTAGCATTGGTGCTTTGGATTGCTTCTTTAATTCCCGGTACTATTAGACTTGCAATAATACTTGTAAATAAATCACCGGGTCCTATAAGGATAACATCAGAAATTTTTATTGCTTCAATTACAGGGGGGTAGGCTGAAATTGAACCATTATGGTGTGGAACTAAAAATATATCCTGGATTTGCTCCCGCTGCGTGCTCTGCGGTATATCAATCGCTGATTCGCCATAAATTCGGCTTCCGTCAACCAACTCAGCGACGAGTGTGGCTTTATTGGTGGTCCCCGGCAAGACGCGACCCGATACCTCAAGGATTTCAGATAAAGTTCGTATGGCCGCGGGAAAACTGCCTGTGTATCTTGAAAGCATAGTAATCAGCAAGTTTCCTGCTTTATGACCTTGCAATCGCCGATCACCTTTCAGGGTTTTTAGCATGATTTTTTTTGCAGTATCCCGTAAGGGAGAAAGTGCGATCACACATTTGAGAATATCGCCGGGGGGCAAAACACCGAGTTCGTCTCTCAATCTACCGGTACTGCCGCCGTTATCAGCCATAGAGGCTACAGCGGTGATTTCTATATTCTTTATGTCTCTCAATCCTGATAGAAGTGTGTATTGACCACTACCTCCACCAATGGTTAATATCTTAAGTTTTTCATTTATATCAAAATACATTCCTTGAATTCCCACCTGTCTATTCTGAAATCCAGCATACATCAAGATTGATTCCGCACCAGGTTAATTCCTACAATTGGAATCAATATTAAATTGGCAACCGTAAGTGGTGATCCCTAAAATCCTATCGGTTGTTAACGCAATATTCTTAAGATATATTTCACTGTAATGTCCGGAAACAAAATCGGAAAACAAGGCGACCGTGTGGCGGCAATAAACGCTATCCTTTTATTGAACAGTCCGGATTAGTTAAGGAAGGGCAAAAACAGATAACGCAGATTTTTCAAAGATTTTTCAATAGCATAGGGCAAGTTTTTCGCAAAATTGTCCAATATGATTATTGCATTTATCGATGAATCACTCATGGAGGTGGATCGTAGACGGTTGGCAATAGCAGCATTGACGATTTGGATATTATGATAAATTTTGGTCAAACCTTCAAGTTCAAGATCAGCGTGGCGGCCTT
Source organism: uncultured Desulfobacterales bacterium (assembly GCA_945787595.1). The sequence continues at coordinate 15,657 of CALZJV010000145.1, forward strand.
CCATTTTTAAAAAATACTGCGCCAATAAATACATCGAAGTGGCCCGAAATATGGTTTCCTCGTTGCTTGCCAGGGGCAGATGAAATCGGCCCATGGCTTTAAAAAAAGAGGCATGAGGGCAACCACAAGTTGCGATGACCAGGCCCATCATCGAACTGATTCCTTTTTGAACGGTTGTATGCTGGGAGATCCGTCGCTCCTGGGTGATGACATCCATCCTGATTTTGTCATACGAGAGCAGTCCGTCAAATTTTTGCACGATATTGACGATGTTGGTCGCCAGGGGACAATAGGGGTGTGTAACGACATCAAGAGGACAATGCGGGCATTGATGGAAATCTAGCCTGGACCACTCCGGCAGGGATGTCGGGATATTGCCAGTCAGTTCCAAGTTCCGCGGATTCAGCTCCAGTTTGAAATCTTCACTGGAGTTATCCGGTAACCGAAAGCAGTATTGAATTACGATGGTATTCATTTATAGTTATCCGGAACTAATAAATCAAGTCACTTCTTCTCAAACGCCTAGTCGTCGATGTCCGGATTCTGTATTTCATTCGATATCGTAATTAGGCAGGTTATAATCCCAAATAGACAACATATGGCAGCTATTACAGTAATAATCAATAAGTTTTTATCGAAAATAAGCTCACTTTCAATCAGGGTGAAGACTGTGGGTATGTTGAGCTGATTCTTCATTTCTGTAGGAATAGTTGGGCACTGCTGAGTCGTTCGACCCCGAGTTATTCAAGCCTAAGCTCACGACCGAAGGGCTCATCGAAGGCTGGTGGAACATGTCACCGATTCTGAGAGTAACCAGATCCTCAATGCTCTTTTAAATTCTGAGGCATGTTACATACGATAGGATAATTTTGGTGCCCCCGGCAAGAATCGAACTTGCGGCACATGGATTAGGAATCCATTGCTCTATCCACTGAGCTACGGGGGCTGACGGTCGCATTGTGGAGTTGCTTGTTTTGGCGGGTGTATTTATATACTCGAAACCTGTAATGGTGTAAAGGTCATTTTTGAAGATCGCCGCGAAACCAGTTACCTATAATTGAACCCGAACACGCAACGATCCATTGTAGAGTCCTTATCCATTTGCTGATAAGGCAAAGATCAATCGAACTATGGGTAAAAGCCGCTGTAAGCTTTCCTAATATGCTTAAATATATAATAATATCGTAAGTTAGTTGCAATTTTCATCGGATTTGTGGTATAAATTTTATGATCATGTAGACTTTTGGATAAGCAATTTCCAAGGGCAAGTTTTTTAGTTCGAACCTTGACATTCTAACCAATAAATTCAGCTTCTTAGATTTCACGCGAGATCCAAAGTACTCGACTCCAATTGGTAACTGCCTTCGAATCGATCAAATAAAAGGAAAAAATATGCATCTGCGAAAACGTGTGCTGGTGACCGGAGGAGCCGGATTTTTAGGCTCTTTCCTATGTGAACGTCTGCTGGCGGAGGGATGTGATGTCATCTGTGTGGATAATTTTTACACCGGGACCAAACGCAATATTATCCATCTATTAAAAAATCCCTACTTCGAGTTGATCCGTCATGATATCACCTTTCCTCTTTATCTGGAAGTGGACGAAATATATAATCTTGCCTGTCCGGCTTCGCCAATTCATTATCAGAATGATCCGGTCCAGACCACCAAGGTCAATGTCCACGGCTCTATCAATATGCTGGGACTGGCCAAGCGACTTCAGGCCAAAATTCTACAGGCTTCTACATCGGAAGTATACGGTGACCCCACCGTCCATCCCCAGACTGAAGAGTATTGGGGCAATGTAAATTGCATCGGTACGAGATCTTGCTATGATGAAGGCAAACGTTGTGCCGAAACATTGTTTTTTGATTACCATAGACAACATAAGATCAGCATTCGGGTTGTACGGATTTTTAATACCTATGGGCCGCGAATGCATCCCAATGATGGCCGGGTGGTGAGCAATTTCATCATTCAAGCTCTAAAAAACCAAGACATTACTGTATATGGTGAAGGAACTCAAACCCGTTCTTTTTGTTTTGTGGATGATTTGATTGATGGATTGATACGGATGATGAATGCTCCGGATGATTTTAACGGACCGGTAAATATTGGTAACCCCAATGAATTCAGTATATTGGAGCTTGCTAATAAAGTAATTGAGCTAATCGGATCGACATCTAAAATCGTTTATCTTCCCTTGCCGGAAGATGACCCCCTGCAACGTCAGCCAAATATAGCTCTGGCAAAAGAGCGGTTGGGATGGGAACCGAAAACCCAGCTTGAAGAAGGACTTAAGCGAACGATTGAATATTTTAAGAATCATGTTCTGTAACCCAAGGAGAAAATTGTATGAAGCGAGCGCTGGTTACCGGCATTACCGGTCAGGACGGCTCCTATCTGGCTGAACTTTTATTGAAAAAAGGCTACGAAGTCCATGGCATAAAGCGTCGGGCGTCTTCGTTCAATACGGCTCGGGTAGACCATCTTTACCGCGATCCTCACGAAGAGGATGTACGGTTTTTTATGCATTATGGGGATCTTACGGATTCAACCAATCTCATTCGCATCATTCAAGAAACCCAACCCGAAGAAATCTATAACCTGGCAGCTCAAAGTCATGTCAAAGTCTCGTTTGAAACACCCGAATACACGGCCAACGTGGATGCATTAGGAACGCTGCGCCTTCTTGAGGCCATCAGAATTTTAAAATTGGTGAATAAAACCCGATTTTACCAGGCTTCCACATCCGAACTATATGGAAAGGTCCAGGAAATTCCACAAAAAGAAACCACCCCATTTTATCCACGCTCACCTTACGCTGTGGCTAAGCTTTACGCATACTGGATCACAATCAACTATCGGGAAGCATACGGTATTTATGCCTGCAACGGAATTTTGTTCAATCATGAATCGCCAATCCGTGGGGAAACCTTTGTCACCCGCAAAATTACCCGAGCCCTGGCGCGACTCAAAACAGGCCTGCCGGGGATCCTTCACATCGGCAACCTCGATGCCCAGAGAGACTGGGGGCACGCTAGGGACTATGTCGAAATGCAGTGGTTGATGCTCCAACAGGATGAGCCCGAAGACTATGTTATCGCCACCGGCGAACATTTTTCCGTGAGAGAGTTCATCGAGATTGCCGCCCAACAGCTTGATATATCGATTCGCTGGGAAGGGGTGGGTGTTGATGAAAAGGGCATCAATAAGGAAACCGGGCAAATTATGGTTGCCGTGGATCCCCGCTATTTTCGCCCCACCGAAGTACCGGATCTTTTAGGCAATGCCGGCAAAGCTAGGGAAAAGCTGGGATGGAAACCTCGCATTACATTCGAGCAATTGGTTGCTGAAATGGTAGAAGCAGACATGAAGGAGGCGCAAAAAGACTACCTGTGCCAGCTGGAAGGATTCCAAACCTTTAATCATTTTGATGCATAGCATTCGCTAAATTAAGCGGTTTTTTCTCGCTCTTCACCGATCCCCAACGAATCAAAGTCTCGTGAATATCCTCAATATATGCAAGTGCATGTATGCTTGCCCGCCCGGTGGAATGCGGAGCATATTCGGATAGGTTTTTTCTCATCCCGATTTAGTCGGGTCTGTTTAAAATGTCGGCACATCTTACACCGAAAAGTCGCTCTATGGATGCCTTTAGAAATAATTTTTACGCGTTCAAATGCAAAAAGACCAAATCGCAAGCATTAAATTCTTTGCCCTGTTAAATTGTGATTGTCGGATTGGTACTTTTTGTGATATCGCTGCTGAGGATTCATTCAAAAATAGTTTCCTATTTTGTACGCCAATGCATCCCGTCCGGCCGCGTTGAGAAAGCTCGGAATCTTGACACACATTGCTCGAATGGATATTTTGTAGTTAAACCCATGTCCGTTGCGGTTTGAATGCGTTCATTCTGCTCTCTATATTATCTGCCTTCAAGCAGTCCCCGGCCTATGAATCTTAAGACAGAATTCATCATAAGCTAAAGATGATCGACAAACAAACATTTATTCAGACGATTCTGGAAATTGACAATAGTCTTCGGTTTTTAGCTGCCAATGGATATCGCGGTTTTGCCTGCAACGGGCATTCTTTGGAAAAGCTTGAAAAATGGGGGAAAAAGCGCGAATCTTTCCCTGACACTCTGGAAAGTATCAATGCCGATCTCGGTGATTGCCAGCGATGCAAACTTGCCCGGGGGCGACATCATATTGTATTTGGAGATGGAAATCCCAAAGCAAAACTTGTATTTATCGGCGAAGGTCCCGGCTTTGAAGAAGATCGAAAAGGACAACCCTTTGTCGGTGCCGCCGGTCAGCTTCTTAATCGGATCATTGAAGCCATTAAATTATCTCGGGATCAGGTTTACATCTGCAATATCATCAAATGTCGTCCTCCGGGAAACCGTAATCCCGAACCGGATGAAATAAAAACCTGTTTTCCATTTCTGGAGCGTCAGATAGCAGCCATACAGCCTGACTTCATCATCGCACTGGGCACTTTTGCAGCCCAGACACTGCTGGGAACCGTAACACCCATATCAAGACTCCGGGGAAGTTTTCATGAGTACAAGGGAATTAAAGTAGTGCCTACATACCATCCCGCTTATCTCCTGCGCAATCCAGATAAAAAGCGGGATGTGTGGGAGGATATGAAAATGCTGATGAAGGAATATCATTATGAAGATTAAACTTTTTCACCTGGCGTTCCTGCTGGTTTTTTTAATAGTTTCGAATATTGTGTTTGCGCAGCAAAGTGAGATTTACATCATCCAGGTTGCGGATGCCATCAGTCCGGGAACGGCCGAATTTATAAAATCCGGCATTAAAACAGCAGAAGAAAATGGGGCTGCCTGCGTTATCATCGAACTGGACACCCCGGGGGGACTGGCTGAATCCATGCGCCTAATTGTCCAGAACATATTGGCCAGCAGGGTGCCGGTGGTGGTGTTCGTGTATCCGGGTGGCGCCAGAGCTGCTTCAGCCGGTGTGATGATTACCATGGCGGCGGATGTTGCAGCAATGGCACCGGGGACCAATATCGGTGCCGCCCATCCGGTGGGTGCAGGAGGAAAGGAGATTGACAAGACCATGTCGGAAAAGGTCATCAACGACATGGTGGCCCAGGCCAAAAGCGTCGCCGAAAAACGGGGCAGAAACGCAAAATGGGTGGAAGATGCCATCCGGGAGAGTGTGTCGGTGACTGAGACCGAGGCTTTAAAAGAAAATATTATTGACCTTATCGCCATGGACACCGATGATCTTATCAAACAACTCAACGGCCGTGAAATAAAGGGCAGAGGCATATTAAAACTCGACGATGTCAACAAAGTGACCATCAAAGAGACCTTGCGCACCAAAATCTTAAAGACCATCAGCAATCCCAATATTGCATACATTCTCATGATGATTGGGCTGGCGGGACTTTATTTTGAATTTTCTCATCCAGGTTCCATTTTCCCGGGGGTGATCGGGGCGATCGCCTTGATTCTTGCATTTTTTGCGATGCAGACACTGCCGGTAAACTATGCCGGAATTTTGCTGATCGTGCTGGCTATTATATTTTTTATCATGGAGATGAAAATTACCAGTTATGGGCTTTTAAGCGTGGCTGGGGTTGTCTCTCTGTTGCTGGGCTCTCTCATGTTGTTTAAAGGCAGCGCACCTGACATGAAAGTGTCGTTGCAGGTTGTGTTACCTACGATTATATTAATTTCCGGATTTTTTATATTGGTTGCCGGCCTGGTTTTTCGAGCTCAAATTTCAAAACCGACGACCGGTTCCACGGGACTTGTGGGCGAAATTGGCGTTGTAAAAAAGGCATTGACACCCGAAGGCAAGGTATTTGTTCACGGTGAGCTTTGGAATGCGAGGGCCAAAGACCCGATTGACAAAGATGCCAAAGTGCGGATAGTACAGGTAGTCAATCTGATCCTGGAAGTTGAGTCTGTAGATCAAGATGCTGCT
>CALZJV010000146.1 GCA_945787595.1 uncultured Desulfobacterales bacterium
TGCCTTCATCGATACCATCGTCATTCTGAATCCTGGTCACAATTGAAGTGTCGATTGGTACCCGCAAGGTATCCTCATCCATTCCCTGAGCATCATGAGGGTAACTATCTTCTTCAACAATTTCGGGCGGTGTGCTCAGCGACGTGTAGGTCACCGTCAGGGTGTCCGTACCCGTATTGCCCGCTGCATCCCTGGCCGTTACGGTGATGACATTCTGACCGCGGGATAGGGATAGGCCGCTTTTGCTCCATGAAGTTGTCCCGGTACAGTTACCGCTTCCGCCACGGTTGTTTGACCAGCTTATTAGAGTTACAGCCACATTATCTGAAGCCGTACCACCTATGTTTAAAGAACTGTTGCTCGTGCTGTAGGTGGGATTCGATGTCGGTGAGGTGATCGAAATTGAAGGTTCGATTGTCTCCCGGGTGTAGGTGCCGCTGGCGTTTGTCGTTTGATTATCGTTTATGGTTACGGTCTTATTGCCTGGCTTGGCCCAGCCTGATACCGCTTTGAATTGGACTGTATGATTGCCAACTGACAGACCTGACTGCGTAGAACCACTATCTCGCCAACTGCCGCCATCCACGCGCCATTGTGCGCCCGCTGAAACCGCGCCAGACGGCGCTATGGTCACCTTCAACGATCCGGTCTGCTTGGTATAAGTGCCGCTGGCGGTTGCTGTCTGATTATGGTTTATGGTTTTGCCCTGATTACCTGGCTTACTCCAGCCTGATACCGATTTGAACTCCACTGTATGACTGCCAACCGAAAGACCAGACTGCCTATAGCCACTATTGCGCCAGCTGCCGCCATCCACACGCCATTGCGCACCCGCCGAAACCGCTGCCGACGGCGCGATGGTCACCTTCAATGAACCATACCGAGGTATAATAACATAGGTGCCGCTGGCGCTTGTCGTTTGATTAGCGTTTATGGTTTTGCTCTGATTGCCGGGCTTGGTCCAGCCTGATACAGATTTGAACTCCACTGTATGACTGCCAACCGAAAGGCCAGACTGCGTATAGCCACTATTGCGCCAACTGCCGCCATCCACACGCCATTGCGCGCCTGCTGAAACCGCTCCAGGCGGCGCTATGGTTACCTTCAACGATCCGGCCTGGCGGGTGTAGGTGCCGCTGGCGCTTGTCGTCTGATTAGGAGTTTATGGTCACGCTCTGATTGCCTGGCTTGGTCCAGCCTGCTACCGCTTTGAACTCCACTGAATGACTGCCAACCGGCAGACCAGGCTGCGTATAATCACTATCTCGCCAACTGCCGCCATCCACACGCCATTGGGCACCCGCTGAAACCGCCCCGGACGGCGCTATGGTCACCTTCAATGAACCGATCGCCGGATCTATCTGGTGGTGCTGTAATATTGCTGTTATCTCCGGATTGTACCCATTTGAGCTTTGGATCCACTTGCTGTAAAATTCTAAAATATCGACCGGCTCATCGCTGTAAACTATGGACCAGATTCCGTTGTTTGAGGAACCATTTATGCCATTTCCAATAGCATCCCAGCTCTCTGAGATTGACGCCGGGTCAAATATGTCCCACAAGGAAGCGGCAACGGCTCCTTCATCTTCAGGGTGATCTGCCTTTGGATTTGGTGGTTCAAAATCTATATGTAAAAATTGATCCTCAGTGTCATCATAAAATCTGTCATTCTGAATTGCCGCTTGTAAGAAGTTCGCCCACCCTTCGGTCCAAGCACATCCCAAACTCGAATGGGCACCCCAATAATGGCTATAACAATTCGGCGACGACGGCATACTATCGCCATAGATTTTATACATCACAAAATGACCATATTCATGCAGAAACACATCCGGATCCCATCTGTCGCCGGCAAGCAGATCTATTGACCCTCCGGGATGATAATGCGTACCATCGCTTGTATTTGTTGGGCTCCATCTGACTTGCAGATTATATGTATTTTTCCAACCGACATTGACATCCAAATAGTCGAAGGCATCGTTGGCAATAATGTCATAGATATACCAGGCCATTCGATTATTAGCATCATCAATTGAATAAGATCCTAGATCCACATAACCGTCAGCAACGTTGTTCTGAACCGCAGTGACAGAATCGTAAAGTTTACTGGGATTCGAGAAATCCGTTACTCGCACAGAGCGATTATCAGTGGAGAACACTTTCACATAGATATCTTGACCACCGCCTTCACTATCATTGTTTGAAATATTGCCTGAAGCGTAGTAGCCACTGTTGTCGGTATGGGTGGTTTCAAGTAAGGTATCACCAGATGCATCAGCGTCCCAAATCTCAACCCTGGCACCTCTAAGTGGCTGGTCGACACCGCCCTTATCTTGATAAGACCAGGATCCTTTCACCACAATTTGACTCGGTCCAGGAGCCGCCAAAGATGAATCCTGTTGATCTTTTATCGATGTATGATCCGGCAGCACGGGTACCGGAAGTTTACTATGATTTCCGATTTTAATTGCTTTTGAACGATTGTCGGCTATTTCACTAATAAAGCTGGTTTTGCTTATTTCAGAAAATTCCTCAGCTATATGTACATAAAGCGCTTCCCTTTTACCGAATATATAATCAGTCTCCTGACTGGTAGCACTCGCTGATATTTCATATTCACCTATTGCGGCAGGTAAGACTTCTATTTGATATATCGTTGTCGAACCGGAAGATAAATCCTCAATTAGATGGGTGCTGCCGGAAATAAGTTTAAACCCTTCGTTCGGGACCTCAATATCGATCAGCGTGTTGGGAGCATCTTTCAAAGCCCTTATCTCGATATTAAGGACCGCGTGCTCATTTAGCATCGGCACCGATGAGAAATAAAGTTCAATTTCCATTGGTACATTGCTTTTTTGATTTTGCCCATAGATTCCATTATCCCCCCCAGCCAAATCGACTTGGAAAAGAAAACAAACTGCAAAAACGCCAATGATGCATATCTTTGTCAATTTTTTTCCTATCATGGTCAATTACCTCCGAATTAATTGTCTTTGTGAGGAAATTTTGTGTTTGGAGAAAAACGGATCATTTGCTTGAATAGCCTCCTAGTATTTCTCCACTTTCTTTATCGACATAGACAGTTCTGCCGGCGCCGACTGCATCAGGGACAATTAGAGTTACTACCCAGCACAACCTATGAATCCCAGGTTCTAAAATCTTATATGTATTAAATTCGTTGGCCGTTATAACCTTTTCTTCGATTTTAATTTTATAATTAATCGTATTTTCTATATTTAGATATTCCTTGGCTAGGTTTACAGCGTCTTGATAGCTTATGGCTCTCGCCGGCTTGTTCACCGGGTCAGTTTCATCCTCAACAGAAAAACTGACGTTCCCGGATGGATTGGCAATAGATAAAATCAAAACACAAAAAAACGTGAGACTGAGCCAGCTTAATGCTATCGTGTGTTCGATTTTTTTCATCTCATCCCTCTTCGTGTTCCAATAAAAAAAGCCAAGCCGCCATATTATGGCAACTTGGCTTTGGTTTTTTTGGGAAGGTCTGCATTAATCCCATCCTGGCCTCGGTGGGTTTGTGTTGTCTTGAAAGTTAAAAAGAGCTTGGTCTAAATGTATCAAATCGACCTGCAGTTTAATGAAAAATAAGGTATTGTTTTGTAGTTATCCATATGTTTTTCATTTATGCAATTAATTTGAATAAGTCAAGGATTATTTAATAACAAACTGAAATAATTTACTAAATTTCATTTATTGACTGATTTTACCTAAGCATGAATATGACTTCATATACTAAATAACAATTATTTTATTATATAAATATTTCATCTCATCCATACTATCGGCCAACCCCTGATCCACCTCAAATGAGCTTAATTCAATTATTGAAAAAAGGTTGGCTTGGTTTATTTGAAATGGTTCCTTAATTTAGGCGCAAACACAAACCGCGAATTAAGGATAGGGACAATATGCGAATGGCAACAGGTGATTTAGCGGGAAAGGGGTTTTAATGACGAGGGAGAAGGAATCAGAATTTTATCGCATTGCTTTGAGTAAAGAATCCTGGCTTTGGTTTGCCCTTGGGAAGGGCTTTTAATGATAGCTGGTGTTGAAACTCAGAATTCAGTAGCCAGAAGTCAGGAGTCAGAATAGAAGATGTCGCTTTGCGCCGACACATTCTAAATCTTCCGGCTGAGCCGAAGGCGAATACCTTATTCTGAATTCTGCCTTCTGAGTTCTGTATTCTTGTCGGCCCTTATTCCATTGCCCCGATTTTACGGCTAATCCTCCTTTTTCTCCACTTCTCTCAAAAGCTTGTTGAGCGTATCGTTTAAAGCCAACAGTGAAACTCTGATGTCGTTTAACTGCCGGACAATGGTATCTTTTTCCCCGCTGCTGTGCGGCAACCTAACAGCGCCGCCTCCGATCTTGCGGGAAATATCATCCAATCGAATGCCCAGGGTAACGATAAAATACAGCAGGAGGAGAAACGCGAAATTTTCCTCCTGCCAGTAGAGAAACCGCCAGCCAAAGATTATAATGATAAAAAAAATGACACTGGTAAATATATAGGGACGATCGATGATCCATTTTTTCATTTAGCTTTATCAATCTCCTCGTCTCTGAGCACACGGCGCAGGATCTTACCGACATTTGAAACCGGCAGGGCCTCTCTGAACTCAACAATCTTTGGACGTTTGTACCCGGCCATGTTTTCCTTGCAAAACGCAAGAATTTCTTCCTCAGTGGCTGTTTCTCCGGGTTTGAGCTGGATGTAGGCTTTGACCGTTTCTCCGCTCTTGGCATCCGGCACCCCCACCACAGCGGCAAGAGCCACCTTGGAGTGAGTGAAGAGAATATCCTCCACATCCCGCGGGTAAACATTGAACCCCCCTACCAGGATCATGTCCTTTTTACGGTCGGTAATCAGGATATAGCCCTCTTCATCGACATGACCGATATCACCGGTCAAAAAATAGCGCATCCCGTTTATCTCACGAAATACCTTTTCGTTTTCGTCCGGCTTTTGCCAGTAGCCTTGCATAACCTGGGGACCACAGATGGCAATTTCTCCATCTTCACCTAACGGCAGTTCATTGAGCCCGGTATCGATGTCTAAGATTTTGATATCGGTGCCCGGTATTGGAAAACCGATGGTGCCGATCTTTCGCTGCTCGAGGTTGGTCGGATTGACCGCAGCGATGGGGGCGGTTTCACTTAGTCCATAGCCTTCAAAAATGACGGAGCCGGTTTTTTCTTCAAACTGCCGGCATACTTCTGGCGGCAACGGTGCACCACCGGAAAAACACCCCATGAGCGAGTTCAATTCGTACTGGTCGAGATGAGGGTGGTTGGTAAAAGCAACAAAAATCGTCGGTACGGCCGGCATAACCGTTGGTTTGTGTTTTTGGACGATTTTCAGCACCTCGGTAAATGGTGGATTCCCCGCCCGGGGGTCCGGGACGCATATGATCTTGCCGCCGTTCGAGCAGGCCGAAAGTAACGCGCAGGTCATGCCGAAGCTATGGTACCAGGGCAGAACACCAAGGTAGGTGTGAAATCCGCCTTTGCGTGTTTTCTCCGGCTTTGCGCCCGGTTCATGCACCAAGCGAATCCACTCATTTGACGCTGCCAGATCGTAGGCAAAATTGGTGTGCGTCAGCGCTGCTCCTTTGGGTACACCAGTGGTCCCGCCGGTATAAATAATCAGGGCCAGATCTTCAACCGGATTGATTTCGAGCGCAGGCGGCCGGGGCTGGGCCGACGCCACCACCTCATCAAAGAAAAGGTGACCGGATTCATAATGTTGTGCTTTGGGAATCTTACCTAGCAGCCCGCCTATAAGCGCTTTAACTTTTGGAAGGTAAGATTTGACACTGCAAATGACAACCGATTCCACCCCGGTATCCTTAACGGCCGCAACCGCGGTCGGATAAAACTGCGGGTGATCCATACAAAAAACCACCTTGGCACCGGCGTCATTCAGCTGGTAATTCAGTTCGTTGGCTGTGTAAAGGGGATTACAGGTCACACACACGGCACCGGCTTTGAGGATGCCGAAAAATATGGCCGGATAATGGGGAAGATTGGGCAGAAAGATGGCAACCCGATCCCCCTTCTGAATACCGCGGGAAACTAAAAAGTTGGCTACCCTGTCAGCAGTATCCTTTACCTGGGCATAGGTTCGCGTGGCGTCATTGAAAATGGTGTAAACCAGACTGGGGTAAGCCTGTGCAGATTCGTCAAGAATAGAAAACAGCGGCTTTTCATAATCTGACACATTATGGGAAACGCCTTCGGGCCAGTTGGGAGTGGGCCAGGTCTTTGCAGCCATATTTACCTCCTTGTGCTGATAGTTAATACCCCAATTGCAAAATTCGTCGAATAGCTCTAGTACTATGAAGATTGGATTGCCGGGGCAGTATATTGAAAACCATCGTGGGTGTCAAATAAGAAAGCAGGAGAATTCTAGATGGAGTCTGAAAACTCGGCTTGAATCACTCCATACAGTTGTTCGCCGATAATCAGACCAAGATCAATGAACCCGGGGCCGTATTTTTTTCCGGTTGGCGTCCGGAACGTTGTTTTAATTTTTTCAAGCCCTTCCATCCCCCGGGGATATCGGGCCATGAATTTGGATAGGGGCGGATTATAGAATGATATCATGTCCCATAAAGTGTCGGTGAAATTATCAGGTCCCCAACGAAATTTATCGGCATCGTAAAGGCAGTCTGATACCAGTGCACCTTTGGATGTGGCGATAAGGATATCGTTTTTAAAGGCCTCGTGGTTGTGAATGGCCCGGCAAACGTCTTCGACCTCATCGGGCGCAAGCGGATAGTCTTTAAGTATGTCGCGTGCACGCGCCGCTCCCAGTTTGGCATGTTCCTTTTTTTTACGCTTGATATCGTGTAAAAGCCCGGCGCATTGGACAACCTGCATTCTATGCGCCAACATGGATTTGCCATAACCGGCCTTCTGCCCCTCAATATACAGCAGGGCGCCGGCGTCAATGGTTACCTTGACGGCATGTTGCAGACCGTGTCCAAAATTATCTTCCAGGTGATCGGCAACAAATCCATGCAGTTTTTTTATAGATAGAAATCCGGAGGCGGAAAGGTTGAAACAATTTGGCGGGCACGCTCACGCAGACGAGTATAAATCGGTTGCATTATAAAAGAATTCGGGAAATTTTGTTTACGATTTATCGTATCCTTCAATTAATGCAAATGGTTCACCACACACTTTCCAGAGGCCATTTTCCTCAACCAGGGTAAGGGTCTCTTCAACTTGATAGGTTTCCCCGAGACTAAATATTTTCGCCACTAGAGCAAAAACCGGGTTAACGGCACGCCTGCGATTACAATTGATTCGAACCTCAGCAACGTTTTCATCCATCATCCGAGTTTCGGTTTCAATGTGAAACAGGGCCATCTTCATCCAGCTGACATCAAACCCCTCGGATTTAGCCCGATCGGCCACACGGCCAAGATAATCGTCGACAACATCACTCTCGCCATCTTCGGCGATGTCACTGCAAAGACGCTTTTCCATAGCTTTGTTCAACTTAAAATATGCCTTGGAAAATTCCACTGCCGCCTTGCCGGGGGACTCGTGATGATCGGCCATAACCAGTACAATTTGCAAAATGAAAGCCACAACAATGACAGCTGCTATCTTTGGATATTTGCTGTTGCTACCCATCTACCCTACCTCCTTGTTAAACCGTCATACCTTAATATATTTGATTCGTTTTCCGCTGCTCAAATAACATGGATCACAGACGATGACAAGAATTTTTAAAAGATCAAAGATCTGCGATTAATTTTAAATATAACACCTATCTATCCGAAACAACGAGGTTTTTAAATCTGTTTTGCCTTAATTTTCTTATCAATTGCTGTTATTGGGTAATTTTTCGTTTTTATTGTGGTCTGTTCATATGGTAGTTGAACTGGCAGGGAGATTTGGAATTCGTATTATCAGAGTACAATTAACCTGCAACCCCGCAGATGCATTTTTGCGAGGGGCGTTATCAATGAGGCTGGTGAATATGGTAGAAAAAAAGGATACGTTGATACGTCACATTATGAACGCCTTTGTTTATACTTTCGCCGGATTGAAGGCGGTCTGGAAAAATGAACTGGCCTTTCGCACCGAGGCCATCGTCATTTTAATATTACTGCCCGCGGGCATTTGGCTCGGAAGATCTGCTGTCGAATGGGCCCTGCTGATCGCATCCTGCCTTCTGATTCTGATCACTGAATTGCTGAACTCCGCTTTGGAAGCTGTAGTGGATCGCATCGGGCCCCAGCGGCATGAATTGTCCAAACGTGCCAAAGATATGGGTTCCGCAGCGGCATTCATCAGCATGATCACAGCGGCTGTCGTGTGGGGGATGATTGCCTTCGGACGCTTCTTTGGCTGAAAATGTGATTTTCTTTATGCTATATTCAGGATAAAAAGGGGATGCTATGGAGTATGTGATTTTGGGTAACGGCATCGCCGGTATATTTGCCGCCGGAGACGTCGCCGAGTCCGTCGACATTGCGCGCAAAACCCGATGGGTAAATGCCATCTGGCCGGAAGCCGTCACCCAGGGCTGCATTGCCGGGACCAACATAACGGGCCGTCAAGTTAGCTAGTTTCCATCCATAAATGGTCTTTTTGCCCAATCTCGGTGTCAATCGGCGCGTTTGATTGTGCGACGTAGCCAGCTACGTCTCCGCACAAACGCTTGATTTCCTTGACCTTGGGCAAAAATCCGCATTTCTGGATTGGCGATTTTAGGATAGGCACTAGCTATAAGGGCAGCCTGAGCCGGAATGTTCTGAGGATTCCGAACCCACCATCCGATGAGTTTTTTTTCTTGACACACTCTGGGGAACCTTTTATAACTACTTTATAGCTAAATTGTAGTTACTTTATAGCTTAAAACGGTCCGGTGCGGATTTTCAGTAAGATCATAAATAAATTCGATCGAATTACAGAGCCACCCTCCTGTCATCGGGAATTCGGCCGCTGCCAACCTGGTCCATCGATTCGTAAATTCGATCACGAATTTACTCACTCAGGACTAAGTGCTGAGTGAGTAATTAGATTAAATGAATCGAGCAACATACGTTACTGTATTTGCGAATCGAAGTAATTAGGAACACCGGTGGATACGAGTCGAAGGGAAATCAAAGTGTTCCGCCAACGAGAGGAGAATATGGTCGCCCTGAAAAGAGAAATGGCCTTGAAATCGATTAATATACGCAAATTGGGAATCGAAAACCTGGAGCAGGTGCTTCATATCCAGTTGTTCAAACAGCTCAAAAAGTATGCCACGGATTCAGGTAATCTAGAAGGGGAGAAAAATGAGGTACGCAGAGACAGGGTTTAATCTAGAAATTGATTTATCCCGAGGAAGCGTTGAGAGGGCAGCAACCGACCCGAGATTAACCCAATTACATCTGGGGGGCCAGGGCACTGCCGCCAAGATACAATGGGATCGGGTTCCTCCTGATGTTGAACCCTTTTCTCCCGATAATCTATTGATATTCAGCACCGGTCTTTTGCATGGCACACCGGTTCCCGGTGCCAATCGTACTGCAGTTGACACCTTTTCTCCCCAGACAAACTTGTATTCACATTCATTATTTGGCGGATTTTTCGGACCGGAACTGAAACATGCCGGTTATGACAAAATAATCATTCGCGGCAAGGCCTCCGACCTGGTTTATTTGTGGATCAAGAATGACAAAGTCGAAATACGTGATGCCGGCCATCTGCGGGGAAAAGGCGCTCTGGAAACTGGAGCACTTATCAAAGAGGAGTTGAACGAATCCGATGCCCAGGTGGCCGCTATCGGACTGGCCGGTGAAAACAGGGTTTATATGGCTACCATCGAACATGCTAACTCCAGCGCCTCTCGAGGGGTCGGCGTGATCATGGGAGATAAACGGTTAAAGGCCATCGCCGTCCGTGGAACAAAGGACATCAATGTCGCCCGACCGGCTGAGCTTTTTGAGATATGCAACCCCATGTATCAGGCAATTTATGACAACCCGCATTGTGGGGATGTTTTTTTGCACGAGGACGACGAAGAGTGGCACGTCAATAATTTCGCCTGGGGCAATGCGCGGAAGCGGCAAAAAGGCTTTTGGAACAAAGCAAAAGAAAAGGAGTGGACGGATATTACTGAAAGCGTGCGGCTGCGATGGACGGCTTGTTATAACTGTCCGAAGGATTGCCATCAAGCGATTTCCTATCCAGGACGGCAAACCTATTTTCAAAAATGCTATAGCAAACTGACCTATGCCATGGCAGCCTATAAAGAGCTGGATTTTAATTATGACATCCTTGGCGTTACTCAGGAGCACGGCCTGGACGGATACTCAACGCCGCAGGTTCTAGCCTTTGCCATTGAGCTTTACGAAGCCGGCATTTTAAGCAACCAGGACCTGCCGGGGTTTCCATCCGACTCCGGCGAAAGATTTTTTTATCTGGTTGAGAAAATCGTTCGGCGGGAAGGGATTGGCGATGCGTTGGCCAATGGTGTTTATTGGGCAGCCCGCCAGATCGGCAAGGGCGCAGAAGAATTTGATCATAATAGCACCAAAAAATTTGAGCAGCTGCCCCTCAAGCTGAAAATGATAAATTACCCCTATTTTCTGATGTATGCCACCGGTGCCAAGATGACCATCACCCAAACCGAAGGGTCCTACCCTCAGTCTCCGATTGCCGATAAGAAAGAGAGAGAGGAGTTTGTAAAGAACTGGGACGCAGCGCCCGAGAGGTTTAAAAAATGGTTTTTGGAATGGGAGCCACGCACACATCCATCGATTGAAGAGTCTGTCCACATCTGTGATTGGAATGAAACCATGCATTACATTGATGATGCCATCGGGACCTGTGCCTTTTTGTCGTCATTTAGAGGCCAATTTGGCGGACGGCCGCCGTATCATCTTTATAATTTGCCGAATTTCATCTCCCATGCGACCGGAATCGATCTTGATTCAGACGCACTATGGGAAATAGCTAGAAGGAACCGAAATCTGATTCGGGCCCATAATGTAAGGCGCGGCTTAAGGAGGAGTGATGAGAAGCCTCCTGAGGATCATTGGAAGATAAGAGACCCTGAGATGGAAACCAAGCTGCTTGACGCCTATTATGAATTCAAGGGGTGGAATAATAATGGTATTCCTACCAAAAAGACCTTGGACGAACTGGGCTTGGATTACGTCAGCGAAGACTTCTTGGAGAGGAGGATCTTGACAGATAGTGAAGGCACGCCTTCCAAAGAGACTTCGGCGCAAAAAGAGAAGAACTAAAGTCAAGGGGGTATAAACCGTGACGGATGGGTTAAAAAAGAAAATAGTTAAAGAAATAAAAGTTGATCTCGATAAATGCATCGGTTGCCGTGCATGTGAGGTAGCCTGCTCCGCATTTCACGCCAGGCCGAAATATAGCAGCACCAATCCGGCCAGGTCCCGCATTCGGGTAGTGATAGATGACCTCAACGATGTGTATGTCCCGATACGTGGCGGTGATTATACGCCGGCTGAATGTACCGGCAGACATACCTATACAATTAACGGCAAGGAATACAAAGAGTGCAGCTTCTGCGGAGTATCCTGCCCGGCCAGGGATCTTTTTAAAGAACCCGATTCCGGTCTCCCTCTAAAATGCGATATGTGTGAAGACGATCCGCCTATATCAGAGCCCATGTGTGTTCAGGTGTGTCCACATGACGCCCTGATTTACATAGAAACGGAAGAAGAAAGCGAAGAAGAAGAACAGCGGGAGGAACTGGAGGTAGGATTGGAAGCATTGGCAAAAAAATATGGAAGGCAAAAGGTAATGGAAGCCGTTGCCCGGATGTCAATGTCAAAGAAAGGCTAAAACATTATAACTGTTCAGGGGTTCAGAGGTTCTGGGTTCAAAGGTTTAAGAGATTAGATCTATTGCTTTTGCAGGAAAATGCATATTAATGGAGCCATATGAGGATATTCCGACAGGGTAACCCTGAACCTTGAACCCTGAACCTGTGAGCCGCGGGTTAGAGACTTCAGTATGCGCAAGATCATTCGAGAGGCTACCTTCGGTTTGACCGATATAGAGACTGAAGAAATGTGGCGTTGTACGACCTGCGGAAATTGCCCGCGGCAGTGTCCCAGGGGAGTAAAGATTATTGAAGCGGGAGTATCTTTGCGCAGGATTTCGACGGAATACGGGGTTTTCCCGACGCCTGTCAGTCCCATCCGCGGTGTGAGCGCAAGCCTTCTTGGTAAGGGTAATCCCTTGAGTGAAGACCGCCAAAAGAGGGCCAATTGGGCCGAAGGTCTGTCTGTAAAACCGTTCACCGAGGGCATGCAAATTTTATATTTCCCCGGCTGCTACCTTTGCTATGACCCAAGATTAAAAAAGGTCGCCAGAGCCACCGCCGATATCCTTAACCGGGCCGGGATAGATTTCGGGATCCTGGGCGCCAAGGAGAATTGCTGTGGCGAGAGCATTCGCAAAACGGGTGATGAAGAATTATTCAAACGTCTGGCTAGGGACAACATTAAAAATTTTATCGACCATGGGGTGCACAAAATCCTTGTCTCTTCCCCTCATTGCTACCACACCTTCAAAAACGAGTACCCCGAATTCATGGTGAACTTTGAGGTGGTTCATATCTCGCAGTATTTATTCGAGCTCATTAATGAGGGTAGGCTTGAGCTCACCAAAGCGTATGGAAAGAAAGTTAGTTATCATGACCCCTGTTACCTGGGTCGACATAACGGCATATATGACGAACCCCGCGAAATCTTAAAGAAAATACCCGGTTTAGAACTGATTGAGATGGCTGATTCGCTGGAAGACAGCCTTTGTTGCGGAGGTGGCGGCGGCAGGATTTGGATGGAGACTGTCAAGGGTGAAAGATTCTCCGACCTTAGATTAGAGCAAGCGGTTGAGGTTGGGGCTGAGGTGCTGGTTACTTCCTGCCCTTATTGCATCACCCATTTTGAGGAAAGCAGGCTAGCCATGGAGGATAGTGAAGCCACAGAGATTAAGGACATCACAGAAATTATTGGAGAAGTGATTTAGGGAACGATCAAATCTGATAAAGGCGAATAGAAATGGAAAACGGCCAAATTGAGCAGCTTAGTAAAAGTCTTGCAGACAGCAATTTCGGAGATGTTATGGTGGTCGGTGGAGGGATCAGCGGTATTCAAGCCTCTCTCGATCTTGCCGATTCGGGTTATAAGGTGTATCTGGTTGAGAAATCACCTGCCATTGGCGGCAAGATGGCCCAGCTTGACAAGACCTATCCCACCAATGATTGCTCCATGTGAATACTCTCGCCCAAACTGGTCGAGGTCGGCCGGCATCCCAATATAGAGGTCCTAACCTATACTGAAGTTGATGGTGTAGAAGGACAAGCAGGAGACTTCAAAGTCACCCTGAATAAAAAACCCAGATACGTTATCGAGGACAAATGCACCGGTTGTGCTGTCTGTGTAGAGTACTGCCCGGTCAAGGTCCCTGATCCATACAATCAGGACTTATCGGCGAATAAAGCTGTCCACATATACTTTTCTCAGGCGGTTCCCCTTGTCACGTATATCCATGAAGACTGCCTTTACCTTAAAGAGAAGAAATGTGCTATTTGCGAAGGCGTCTGTAAGAATGAGAAGATGGATATCCAGGTAGGCGCCATCATCCTGTCTCCGGGTTATGAGATATTTGACCCCAAGTTGAGAGGCGACTTCGGCTACGGCAAGCTGGAGAACGTGGTCACCAGTCTTGATTTTGAACGACTGCTATGTGCCACCGGGCCTCACGAAGGTGAGGTATTGCGCCCCTCCGACAAGCAGCATCCCCATAAAATCGCCTGGATTCAATGCGTCGGTTCCAGACAGGTCATCCCGGGGGGCAACAGCTATTGTTCAGCCGTCTGCTGCACCTATACCCAGAAGCAGGTGATCTTGACAAAGGACCATAACAGCGAGGCGGAGTGTACGGTATTCCATAACGATATTCGTTCCTATAGCAAGGATTTCGAGCGATTCTACCACAGAGCAGAGAACCTTGCCGGAGTTCGATTTATTAGAAGCTACGTATCCATAGGAAAAGAGAACCCGACTAGCAAGAATGTCATCATCAGATACGCCACTGCCGGGGACGGCGTAAAGGAAGAAGAATTCGATCTGGTGGTATTATCCGTTGGTTTGAACCCTCCGGCTGAAGTGCGAAAACTGGCCGATATGTATGGCGTCGAGCTCAACTCCCATGGATTCTGCAAAACCAATCCTGTTAATCCTATCGAGACCTCTCGCCCGGGAGTTTTTGTCAGCGGGGCCTTCCAGGGTCCGATAGATATCCCCGAATCGGTTTTTTCCGCCAGCGGAGCCGGCTCCCAGTGTGGTGAATTTCTTAACTTCAGGCGAGGGAAGCTGTCCCAAGAAAGGATATATCCGACCGAAAAGGATGTATCCGAAGAAGAACCCAGGATAGGTGTCTTCGTGTGTCATTGTGGGACGAATATCGGAAAAGTGGTCGATGTTCCTTCCACTGTTGAATATGTCAAAACCTTACCCAACGTTGTATATGCTACAGAACAGCTGTTTTCATGTGCGACTGATTCTGCCCATTCAATAACGGAGAAAATCCAGGAAAAGGGGCTCAATCGAGTGGTTGTCGCTGCCTGCTCCCCCAGAACCCTTGAACCGTTATTCAGGGACACGCTTCGGGAAGCGGGAATCAATCAGTACTACTTTGACATGGCCAATATCAGAGAACATTGTTCCTGGGTCCATTCTCGAGAAAAGGAAGATGCCACCGCAAAGGCCAAGGATATCACTCGGATGTCAATCGCACGGGCTTGCCATCTGGAGCCACTGCAGGAAATTGATCTGCCGGTCAACAAATCGGCGTTAGTGGTTGGTGGTGGTATTGCCGGCATGACCTGTGCTCTTTCCATAGCCAATCAGGGTCATGAGGTTTATCTGCTGGAAAAGGATACAGACCTGGGGGGCACGGCAAGAAGAATCCATTACACCCTGGATGGGCTGGATGTTCAAGCCTATTTAAGTGATCTTGTGAGCAAGGTTTATCAGCACCCCTTAATACATGCCTATACGGATGCCATCATCACAGAGGCCACCGGCTATGTGGGGAATTTCACAACCCGGGTGACGTCCGATCGAGGGGTCACAGAGATAAACCATGGAGCCGCTGTCATCGCTACGGGGGCTGATGAATATAAACCCACCGAATACCTTTATGGAGAAGATGATCGGGTATTGACCCAGTTGGAGTTGGGGGAGCAAATCGCCCGGGAAGAAGAAAAGCTGATCAATGCCCGGAGTCTGGTAATGATCCAGTGTGTCGGCTGCAGACAGGAGGATCGAGATTACTGCGCCAGGGTATGTTGCAGCAATGCGATAAAGAACGCCCTGAAACTAAAAGAGATAAACTCCGAAATGGATATCTACATTCTCTTTCGGGATATCAGAACCTATGGGTTTAGCGAGGACTATTACCGCGAAGCGTCTGAAAAAGATGTAAAGTTCATCCGTTACGAGCCGCGTGATAAACCCCGGGTGGAAGCTGTTGTGGAGGAAGGCTGGCCTGTTTTAAGGGTTACGTTGCCGGATTATATTTTAGGCCAGAAGCTGGCAATTGATGCCGATTACCTTACTTTGTCAGCTGCCGTCATTCCCCCCGAGGGGAACAGGGAAGTATCTCAACTTTTCAAGGTTTCTTTGGGACCGGATGATTTTTTCAAGGAAGCCCATGTCAAATTACGACCTGTTGAGTTTGGTACAGAAGGCGTTTTCCTTTGCGGATTGGCGCACTATCCCAAGCATATACCGGAAGCGATTAACCAGGCATATGGAGCTGCAAGTCGGGCGTTGACCCTTCTCTCAAATGATACCGTCACCGTCTCAGGTTCTGTCTGCGATGTGGATGAGGACAAATGTATGTCGTGCGGGGCATGCATCGATGCCTGTACCTATAATGCCATAGAGTTTTGTTCGACAAAACAGGGCAAAAAGGCGGTGGTGAATCCGGTTCTCTGTAAAGGAGACGGCCTCTGCAACCCAAAGTGTCCAACAGGGGCGATTTTTTTAAAGCACTTTACCGATGAAGATCTTTTGAGCCAGATTGATGCGGCAGTCGGTTAGCCGGTTATGCCGGTTGAGCCCGTTAACCGGCAAACGGGCTCAACGGGCCAACCGGCCCAACGGGCTAACGGACCAACGGACTAAAGGAGTTTAAAACGGATGAGTACAGGTTTTGAGTTTAAACCAAGTATCTTGGGTTTTGTTTGCCATTGGTGAGCATACGGCGCTGCTGACATGGCTGGAGTTTCCAGACTTCAATATTCGACTGAAATCAGGCTTATTCGCGTCATGTGTTCCGGTAGAGTCGACCTGGAATTTATACTTCGAGCCTTCTCAAATGGAATGGATGGGGTGTTTATTGGTGGTTGCCGTCTTAATGAATGTAATTATATTACCCATGGAAATTACGATGCACTAAACATGGTGCTTCTATGTAGAAAAATATTGGAACACGTGGGGCTGAGCCCGGAGAGATTAAGCATTAAATTTATGTCTTCCGGTGAAGGAATCCTTTTTACGGAAGTTGTCGATGATTTTAGCAAAAATATTAAAAAGTTAGGACCACTTGGCAAATGCGAAGAAATTGATGAAGATGAATTAAAGTCCAAACTTGCAGAAGTTAGAAAGCTTGTCCCCTACATTAAGATAGTGAAAAGGGAGAAGCTGAAGTCACGCCTTGAAAACGAAGAAGAATATGACGAATTTTTCACCAGGAACGAGATAGACAAGTTACTCAGTGAAGTAGTCTCATACTATATTGATCCGCATAAGTGCCAGGCCTGTATGATTTGCCGTAAGAGATGCCCGGTAGAGGCGATTGAAGGCAGCAAGAACCAGATCCATGTAATTGACCAGGATAAATGCATAAAATGCGGAACTTGCTTTCAAGCCTGCCCCCCTCGCTTTGGTGCGGTCAAGACGATTTCCGGCGAGCCCGTTCCGTCTCCTGTTCATGAAGAAAAGAGAACTATAGTCAGAAAGAGTAAAAAAATGTCGACCTAAGACCGGCAGCGGATTCCAAAACAATTAACTTTCCTCTCCCATCACTTCGAGCAAATGCTCTAACGCAACATTAGCAAATTCATCGTCGTTGATATGAGAATCAACTTCGATGATAGGGATGTCTTTTCGAAGATTCTGTTTCAGTTCTTCTAAAAATACCGGGTTGCCTTCTGGATTCCACAATGCCAGGCCCTCTTTGTCCTGGGAACAAAATCCCTGCGCCGGATAAAGGAATATAGTCTTGCCTTTAGCTTTGTTTAATTTTTCAGCAAAGGTTGCGGCGATGATTTTCAATTCCGGCACGGTTGTGTTTATCAGGGTAATATTCGGATTGTGGTAGTATTTTTGGCGACCATCATATTTTGACTGCAAAGCCCATTCGCTGCTCAATACGAGGATGTTGGCCGCTCCGGGTGTCACCACAGTTGGGACTTCCATTTCAAGTGCGGCTTCCATTCTTCCGGGCCTGGCTAGATGCAGGCCTCCAAGGTTATTGGCAACCAATTCGTTGGTCGAAAAGTCCAGTACACCGGCAAAAAATCCTTCACTGGCCAATGTATCCATACAATCACCGCCGGTGCCGTTGGCATGGAAGGTCAGAACTTCATACCCGCGTTTTTCGAGCTCGGGCTTTATAACGCTCAAAATGGGCTTGGTGGTTGTGCCCAGCATGCTGATACCGATACTCATTAATTTTTTCTCAGATGCTTCCGGTATGACTTTAACCATTACCACAATGGCGCCTAGGGCATTGTTAAAAACGCTTCGACTGATTGAATTGATACCCAGGATATCGATAACGGAATGCATGACGGTTGCATCATTGTATCCGATGAGATCACTAAACAGATGCTTACCGCAAGCAATCGTAGAAACGGCGATCTTGGGCACGCCCAACGGCAATGCATCCATTGCGGTCCGCGCAATGACCGAGCCTTCCACCCCGCCGATTGCAATAAGGCCATCTATCACGCCTTCATGATAAAGTTTCTCAACATAAGCATGAATGCAATCCCGCATTTTCTCGACGGCCGCGCCTCTGGAACAGGCATTGACAAGTTCTCTGATGGTTACACCTGAATGCGCAGCCACCTGGCCGCGGCTAACATCAGGCACCAGAAAGACCGGTTCGCCGAGGATGCCCGAATCAATCACCAGGCCATTGACATTGTAGGATTCTATCCGCTGCTTCAGGTAGCGTGCTTCTTCACCTTTGGTATCGCATGTTGCGATGACTGCAATTGTCTCAGACATGACATTAACCCTGAATATCCGAGCAGAAAACCAATCCCGGATGAAATTTTATTAAATGCTTTGTCAGAGCGTCAACCGCTAGTTCTTATATCCTTCCAGCTCGGCTAAGACACCGTTAAAAAAATCTTGCCGCAAGGGATTAACCAAAGGGTCTTCGAAGTTGCCAAAACGCTTCAAATTGATCATCTGCTTCGGGCGACAGTCGACGCAAAACACCATTTTGAAATAGACGCCCATGTTCGATTTCAAATGAACCTAGCAAAACTTCACTTTTTCTATATAAAAACCGGAGAAAACCTGATAACAAGATAATCGCCGGTTGTTTATCCCTTATGAAATAGTCAGTCCATCCTTCCACTATTCTATTATGCGTTGATTAAGGAGCTATCTATGAAATTATTTTTAGATACGGCTGATGTGGAAGCCATCCACAGGGCCAATGACACGGGGCTGTTGGACGGGATTACAACCAATCCTATGAAAATAGCTGAAACCGGAAAACCATTCTATGGAAAAAAGGAGGTCTCTTGAAATTTACGGTTGTTGCATTTGGCGAGGCACTTTGGGATCTTTTGCCGACCGGGCCGGTACTGGGGGGAGCACCGCTGAATTTCGCCTGTCGCATGAATTCACTTGGCCATCGCAGTATTACCGTCAGCAGGCTTGGCAAGGATGACCTCGGCCAAAAAGCTCGAGAACAGATCGTCACTCTGGGAATGGAGGACACCTACCTCCAGTGGGACGACAACTATCCCACCGGTACCGTAGAGATTTATTTCGATGAAGACAAAAATCCGGATTACACCATCATTGAAAAGGTGGCCTACGACTACATTGAATTGAGCGACAATCTGGAGAATACCATTGAAAGCGCTGACTGTTTATGTTTCGGGACCCTTGCGCAACGGAACACCGTTTCGCGACAGACCTTAAAGAGCTTGCTCTCAAAATTTTCCGGTAAATTTACACTTCTTGATATAAATCTCCGAAAGAATTGCTATTCTGTTGATACACTAGAAAACTCCCTTGAACAGGCCAATATTCTCAAGCTCAATGAGGAGGAACTAGCTGTGTTGGTAGACTTGTTCGGGTTGCAGGGCGATTCAACGCCCGATCAAGCTGAACACCTTCTTAAATATGCCGGCCTGGAGTACTGCGTGGCAACCCTGGGTGAAAAAGGTGCCGTCGCTCTTTCACGCCGGGGAGAAAAAATCTACAGTCCCGGTTATCATGTCAGTCTGGTCGACCCCTGTGGGTCGGGAGATGGATTTGCCGCCGGTTTTATTCATGCGCTGCTTGCAGGTGAGTCTTTGAAGCAAGCCTGCCGGCTCGGTAACGCTTTAGGAGCCATGGTGGCCCAACAGGAGGGAGCCACGCAACCCATTTCCTATCAGGAGGCCGTCGCATTTATGGAAGCAGGCTCTGATGGCATTGTAGATAGGAAATTAGCAAAATATATAAGTTAGCACCTCCGGTAATTCCGAGCTGAGATGCACGTTTGTGATGTTGGTTTAATAAAGGCAATTTATTTAAATCCTTAAATCTTCAATTTCTTCAAACGGGGGGCACGATGAAAACCATCAAAGGTCCGGGCATTTTTTTAGCGCAATTTTTACGAGATGAGAAACCATATAATAATCTTGAGAGCATACCCAAACGGAATTTAACTCTTTTTATTTATTCACCGCAAAGACGCAAAGAACGCAAAGGTTTACATATTTTTGATTTTATGATGAGAAGCTTTATCTTGATCCGACCAGATGCTATCCTACTTACCGGGAAATGACTGACGTGGAAGCCAAGCTAGGAGATTTTTAATAAATTTTGATATGGGGAACAAATGAAAATGATCACAGCACTCGTTCAAATCAAACTTCCGGAACCGATGGCCCGAGATAAGGCACAGGAAGTCTTTGCGGGTACCGCAGCGAAATACCGGGAAGTAAAAGGGCTGATTCGCAAGTATTACCTACTTTCAGAAGATGGAGCAACAGCTGGCGGGGTTTACCTCTGGAAATCACGCAAAGCCGCAGAACAGCTCTATACAGATGACTGGCAAGCGTTTATTATGCAAAAGTATGGGACCAAGCCATCGGTAACATATTTCGCCAGCCCGGTTATCGTAGATAATCTGGTCGGCCGAATCATCACGGATGATCAGTAGTAGTCAAGGACATCGTTTATTTACGACTGATGCTAATGATGGCATTGTTGGCTTTTTTTGCAGCTGGAAAATCATTGGCGGGTGGTGGATACCGATTTTTGGGCACACCAATTTTTTGAGGATTTTTTGTAAATAACCTTCGTTTTGGCATCCACTACAAAAACATTTTTCATACCTAATCGGTTAAGTTGCCTGATACGTGCCAACGCATCTCCGAAGCTATTAAATCCGTTTTCAACCTCGTTTCCGGCCTTATCGATAATCTTGTACATAATAGTTTGTTCACTCACAGTTGACATTTAATTATTTATTATGAATGTCGGCATTTTGCAGAAAAACTTTACACTTATTTGTGTGTCGTAATAAATCTTTATATCCACTCTAATAGTGTCAGATCAGCCCATTTGGTTAAAATATAAAATTAATAGTTAGTAATCGAATTGGACTGTTTGGTTGACTTATGAATCCAGTAATCCTCCCTTCTAATATAATTCATATATTTTCAGATAGATAAACAATTTTATTATTCTAAAGTAAATTATCCCTGATCTCAAGAAATTGCTTGACATCACCCTTGTTTGTAGTAAAAGTTTACTGAATAAATTAATAATGCAAACTTCAATTTAGGTATTTATTAACTAGTGCCCGTCCATAAATCGGTTAAAATCAGATTGGGCACCAAATAGTGTTTCCAATCCAGAAATGCGGATTTTTTTTCAAGGTCAAGGAAATCAAGCGTTTGTGCGGAGACGTAGCTGGCTGCGTCGCACAAACAAACGCGCCGATTGACGCCGAGAATGGGCAAAAAGACCATTTATGGATGGAAACTAACTAAGGAGGGAGGTGTTCAGATGAAATATGGCATGAATTTATTTCTCTGGACCGACGACATGCATGACGGAATGATGCCGATATTGGAAAACTTAAGGGAAATAGGCTTTGACGGCGTTGAAGTGCCGCTTTTGACCTTAACCTGAATAAATGGCAGTCATAGGCTAAGCGCTTCGAAACTTATTTTCTAACCTGCGTAGCGGATGCCGTTAAATTTATCCGTGAGATCGATCACCCGAATTGCCGACTGATGTATGATACCTTTCACGCCCACATTGAAGAGAAGAACGTTGCCGAATCAATTCGTTCATGTGCCGAATACCTGATTCTCGGTCATACCTCAGAAAACGACCGCAGCACACCGGTCAGTGGTGGTGTAGACTGGAATACCACCTTTGATACCCTGAAAGAAATAAATTATGACGGCTGGCTGACGATCGAGGCATTTGGCCAATCACTTGAAGATTTGCGGCAGCCACAAAAATTTGGCGTCGCATGTATGACTCAGAGGAACAACTGGCAAGCGATGGCCTTAATTTCTTAAAGCAAGCGGTTGCTAAAAGGCGGAAAAATTATAAGACTACCCGAGTTTTGATGCAGGTTGAGTCTTTCGACCGATGCTATAGGTTTCCAGATAATATTTTTGGCAAGGATAGAAGGAGCCTCCCTGAGTAAGGCGGACAAATAGTACGTTTTTGAAGGGGGGGGGCTGATAGCGCAGTCCAAAATCTTTATTTGGAAGACGATATATCGAACTATAATAACAGTGGGCTGAAGAGACAGTAAATATGACCTAGTAGCACTCAGACGCCATTTGAACGAATGGGAGTTAAAAATGAATCAATTTTTTCCCGATATTCAGCAGGCAATAGCATTTGAAGGACCTGATTCAAAAAATCCTTTAGCGTTTAAGTATTATAATCCTCAACAAGTCGTCGGCCAAAAAACCATGAAAGAACACCTGAGGTTCTCGGTCGCTTACTGGCACACGTTCAAGGCAAGCGGAATGGATCCTTTCGGCGCTCCGACTTTTGTCCGGCCCTGGATCAAAGCCCAAAACGCGCTGGAACAGGCTGAGTATACCGTGCGGGCGGCCTTTGAATTTACACAGAAATTAGGAGCCCCATTTTATTGCTTTCATGACCGCGACCTGGCTCCCGAGGGCGAAACCTTTGCAGAATCCTGCGACAATTTAGAGACCATGGTCGCACTAGCCAAGCAGTTGCAGGAGGAGACAGGAATCAAGCTTCTTTGGGGAACGGCCAATCTTTTCGGGCACCCACGCTATGCTCACGGTGCCGCCTCCAATCCTGATGCCCATGTTTTTGCCTATGCTGCTGCTCAAGTGAAGCATGCGATTGCCGCAACCAAAGAACTCGGCGGCGCCAATTATGTTTTCTGGGGCGGCCGGGAAGGTTATGAAACCCTGCTTAACACCGACATGCAGCGTGAGCAGGAACAAATGGCTCGCTTTTTTCATATGGCGGTTGACTATGCCAAATCAATTGGATTTGACGGCCAGTTCCTGATAGAACCGAAACCAAAAGAACCGACCAAGCACCAGTATGATTTCGATGCCGCAACCGTGATCCAATTTCTGCACGCTTACGATCTGTTCGACAAATTTATGCTTAATATTGAAGCCAACCACGCCACGCTGGCCGGGCATACTTTTGAACATGACTTAACGGTTGCATCGATCAACGGCAAATTAGGCAGCATTGATGCCAACATGGGCGACCCGCTTCTGGGATGGGATACCGACCAGTTTCCTACAGATCCGGCCATGTGTGCTTTGGCTATGTTGGTCGTGCTGAAACAGGGTGGCATCGGTAAAGGCGGACTGAATTTTGACGCGAAACCGCGCAGAGGGTCCTTCGATGAGATCGATTTATTTTACGCCCATATCAGCGGGATGGATACGTTTGCCAGGGGCCTGCTTGCCGCCCATCAAATCATTGCAGACGGGGTTCTGGACAATTTTATCTATGAGCGTTATGCCAGTTATACTGACGGAATCGGCAAACAGATAATGACTGGTGGGCAAACCTTCGAGTCCCTGGAACAATATGTACTGCAGCAAGGCAATCCAGCCTTCAGGAGTGGCCGCCAGGAGATGCTGGAAAGTATACTGCATTCCTATGTATAGCTGACTAGCTGGGAAGACAGGAAGATTGGAGGCTGGGAAGGTGAGAAGCCTGGCAGCTGGGAGGCGGGGAGGCAGGGAAGATGGGAAGGTGAGAAGTTGATATAGCAAGAAGATGAGAAGGTGAGACGCGGGGAAGCTGGGATGCCTAAAAGCTTTATAGCCTCATAGCCTTCCAGCTTTATAGCTTCCCAGCCATCTAAATTTTAGCAAATGATAACTATGATCTAATTAAATTTGTGTATTTCATCAGCACAGAGGTCTATCTATGCCTGAAGACCAACTGTTCATCGGTATTGACAGCGGCACCCAGGGAACAAAAGGTGTTGTTTTCAGCAGGGAAGAAGGCCGGACCCTGGCCGATGCCTATTCTGACCATCAACTTATCGAAAATATCGGCGGACGGCGGGAGCAGGAACCCGGATGGTGGATTGAAGCCTGTTCCGCCGTCATCGGCCAATTGCTGAAAATGGGCAATGTATCTAAGGATAGGATTTGCGCCATCGGCATCTCCGGTCAACAACACGGCATGGTGCCGCTTGACGTCCGCGGCGAAGTAATCCGACCGGCAAAGCTGTGGTGCGATACGGAGACATCACCGCAATGTGAACAGATCACCCGCAACATCGGAAATGCCGCAAAAGTCATCGAATTAATCGGCAATTCAGTTGCCGCCGGCTTTACTGCATCCAAAATCCTCTGGCTAAAGCAGCATGAACCGCAAAATTATGAGCGGCTCGCATCGGTTCTTTTGCCCCACGATTACATCAACTTCTGGCTGACCGGCGAGAAGAAAACAGAGTTCGGCGATGCCTCTGGTACGGCCTATTTTGATGTCAAATCCCGTACGTGGTCGGACGCTCTGCTGAATGCTATTGATGATTCAGGGAAACTGCAAAATTGCTTACCTGACTTGATACCACCCGACGCTCCGGCGGGAACCATCAGAGCAGAAATTGCCGAGCTGTTTCAGCTCAAATCTGACATACTGGTTTCTTCGGGTGGGGGTGACAACATGATGGCGGCCATCGGTACCGGAAATGTAGCTCCCGGTATTGTGACCACCAGTCTGGGCACCTCAGGCACCATCTATTCTTTTTCAGACCGCCCGGTTATCGATTTGAAGGGCGAATTGGCGGCCTTTTGCTCCAGCAGCGGAGGTTGGCTGCCGCTGGTGTGCACGATGAACGTGACGGTTTCTACGGAGCTGAACCGGGAATTGCTGGGATTGAGCATTTCAGATCTCAATCAGCTTGCATCTTCAGCACCACCGGGTGCGGAGGGTATTCTTTTGCTTCCCTATTTTAATGGAGAAAGAACGCCGGCCTTGCCTGACGCAAAAGCTGTCATTTTCGGTTTGACGAGCACAAATTATACCGCTGCAAATCTTGCCCGATCGTCTATGGAAGGTGCCACCCTGGGACTGCGCTACGGTCTGGATATTTTAAGGCAGCAAGGGCTCACCCCAACCGATATCCGTCTGGTTGGCGGCGGCGCCAAAAGCCCTCTCTGGCGTCAAATGGTTGCAAATGTTTTCAACTGCCCGGTCGTCTGTCCGGAATCTTCAGAAGCAGGTGCGGTGGGAGCCGCCCTGCAGGCAATGTGGTGTTTTATCCGTCAAATGGAAGGTGACGTCTCAATTGTTGAGCTTACGAATCGATATATTGCGTTGAATGAATCCACCCGTGCCGAACCGGATACATCGATTGCATCACGATATGCAGAGATTTATGGAAAATACCTGCAGTTAAACGACGTAATGAGGCCGATGTTTACCGGTGGCTGAAAAAGGCCAACCCCAGAGAATTGAAGATTGAAGATTTGAGGAATCGCGTTGCGCTATCATTTAATTAGTGCCCATCCATAAATCGTTTAAAATCAGTTTGGGCACTTTATGTTGTTTCCAATCCAGAAATGCGGATTTTTGTCCAAGGTCAAGGAAATCAAGCGTTTGTGCGGAGACGTAGCTGGCTACGTCGCACAATCAAACGCGCCGAGCAAAAAGACCATTTATGGATGGAAACTAATTAAGGGGTCGGGGAGTTTTCAGCGTAGGCCTATGACTATAGCGGAGTGGATGATCGCCACCGAAAGCGGATGCTGTCTGAGACCATTAGGGCTCGTTATGGATGAACAGCTTGGCTCTGCGGCTTTTATTTAACATCAAATCCCGGCATTGGGCACAATATTCCGTTTTCATTTTGATTACTGTTCAGTCATTACGATGCCTTAGGGTCGAGTTCATGCGGTTTCGGTGGTGATTATCCATGCAGCGGGATAGCTTTGAAAAACTCCCCGACCCCTCAGTTAAATATTCAATCTTCAATAGAAAATAGTCATTTTTTTTAGATCACCGGTCTGACCCGATTAAACGGCGACTTATATAATTCCTGCAGCACGAGGCTGGCAGCACCGCGCGCCCAGTCCGTGTCCTGCCACTTTTGAATGACGATCTGGAGGGTCTCATACATTTCAGGAGTGGTATGGGCTTTAATCATTTTTTGCATGGGTTCGAACAGAAGCGCTCCTGCTCGGACACCTTCACCGGCAATGATGATCTTTTCAGGATTAAAAATCTGAGCCAAAGCGGAAATCCCCAATCCAAGAATTTCACCGCCACGCTTAAATATTTTTCGCAGGGCAGGCTCGCCCTTCCTGGCAATAAGGGTAACCTCTTCGATGGTCAAAGAAGAAATGTTCTTACACTGCCACTGCCCTGCTTTACAGGCCTCAATCGCCGCCTCCAGGACACTATAATCGGCAACATAAGATTCGATACATCCGCGTTTTCCGCAGCGACAAGTGGCGCCGCCGGGTTTGATAACCATATGCCCGAATTCGGCGCCGATCCCTTTGACGCCTCGATATATCTGCCCATTGACCACAATGCCCATGCCGACACCATGCTCAACCGTGACCATTATGAAATTATCAATCCCTCGACCTTCGCCAAACCATTGTTGCGCCAATGTCACGGTATTAGCATCATTTTCAATGTATGTCCGGATATTAAAGCGTTTCTGGATCAGATCCCTTAGGTTTTTATTGCCTTTGCGGTATAAGGGAGACCAGTAGGTGATCCCCTTTTCGCCGCTGACAAGGCCGGGTATGCCGATGCCGATGCCGGAAATCTTTAAATCTTTCTTAAATTTAATCGGGCTTCGGAAACGCAGTGGCGAATGCCTTCTTCTATCAGATCTGCGACAAATTCAACGGACTTCTTGCCGATGCGCACCGGCACGATCAGAGAGCTTAGAACATCGGCTTGCATATTGGTGACCGCGAAACCAACCTGGAAGGCGGACAGTTTCACCCCGACAACATGGGCAGCCGTCGGGTTTAAGGCCAGCAATACCCGTCGCCTGCCGCGGGATGAAGAAGTTTTGGTTTCTTTTTCAACGATCATTTTTTCTTTGAGCAGGCGGGCTGTAATATTGGTCACCGCAGCACGGCTTTGCCCGGTTACCTCTGCAATTTCGACCCGCGAAATCAGACCGGCTCTGCGGATCGTATTTAAAATATTGAACTGGTTGATCGTCTTGGTTAGTTCACGATTTGCAGCTTCCATAGGAAATTTAAGACTTTTTTGATTCTATCATTAAATTAATTCGCCGCTTTAAACGCAATTTCATTTCCATCTGCGCCCGTCTAAAAAAACCCATTTCATGTTAACAAAGGTAATTACAGCAGCAAAATACGTACGGCGTGCTTAAAGCCAAAATCATCTTGACAAAAATTTGGCTTTGATGCAAGTTAAATCGCAGTCAATTGGTTCA